>CAZZBH010000092.1:0-15047 GCA_964652605.1 uncultured Planctomycetaceae bacterium | reverse complement strand
GCATCCCCGCCGCAAACCTCATCGGCGAAGAAGGCATAGGCTTCAAGATCGCGCTGGCTACCCTGGACGGCGGGCGCGTCGGCATCGCCGCGCAGGCACTCGGCATCGGCCGCGCCTGCCTTGAGGAATCAGCCGACTACGCCCGGAAACGTGAACAGTTCGGGCAGGCCATCGCCGGTTTTCAAGCCGTGCAGTGGATGCTCAGCGACATGGCAATGAAACTCGACGCCGCCAGGCTGCTGATGTACCGCGCGGCCTGGCTGCGCGACAACGGCAAGCCCTGCACAGCCGAGAGCGCCATGGCCAAGCTGTTCGCCAGCGAGGCGTGCAACAAGGCGGCCAAGGACGCGGTACAGATCTTCGGCGGCAACGGATACAGCAAAGAGTACAACGTAGAGAGGTACTTCCGTGACGCCAAGATCACCGAGATCTACGAAGGCACAAGCCAAGTGCAAAGAATCGTAATCGCCCGCAATATGCTCGGGGATTAGGCACGCTTGCTTAGGCATTGCGCAGGGTCAAGCGCCGTCAGGCAACCAGAGCGCTTGCGCAAACCACACTCGGCTTGCCTGCCGGTTCTGACGGCGAGAGCAAAGAAAAGGCCCCGGCCATGTTGCCGGGGCCCTGAAACCTGGTGTGTGTCTGCTGACTAGACCTTGGCGGGCTTCAACCTGCGCCGGCGCAGCACCATGGCTGCGAGTCCGCCGCCGGCGGCAACCGCAAGGCCGCCCGGCAGGTTGCTGCCCCGCGCAACGCAGCCTTCACCCTCGCTGCCGCCCGCCCTGGGAACTGTCAGCTTGGCCTCAAACACCATCTCAGTGTTGGAAGCGATATCGGTGAACGCAAAGGTCAGAATGTAGTCGCGCGGGCTGGTATCGAGGTAGCGTGCCCACTTGATCACCATAAGGAAGATCGCGACCGAACTGCCGTTCTGGACGGGGACGGAGGCCGAGTTTGTGCCGACGATTCCGTTTATGAAGTTGGTGCTCGCGTACACGTCCTCCGCGTATCCGAAATTGATAAACGCCTGTTCGTCCGGCGCAGGCTCCTCCGGCGCGTCTTCGGGGCTTTTGGCGGCACGGGTGCCTACCAGCAGCAACGCCCCTGGGCTTGGTGGCGTCACGCCGGGCTGCCCATAGTCCATGTCAATGATGATGTCCTGTCCAGTGTTGTTCGTCAGGATGCACAGGTCGTGCGTTGTCGTGCCGCCCAGCGCGTAAAACTCGCCGCTTACGCCATCGACATGCGACAGGCCCTTGCCATTGCCGATCAACGGCACCGTGGGACTCTGACCGGTCGGTTGCAGCGGGTCGTATGCCGGGTTGGGCCGTGACAGAGATGCAAGGTGCGTACCTGCCTCGCTGGCTGTGGGCTCATGGATCACGGAGTCAACGCTCAAACCAGGGGTCGGGTCCTGGGCCAGAAGCGCTGACGAGCATCCGAACAAGGCAATCAAAAAGAAGATCCTGCGCATGGCCTCCTCCAGGCTTTCTCTTGCGCGGGGTTTGGGGGTTGCCGCCGCGTACACAGACATGGACCTGCCTTAGCAAATCCAAGTCGTCTCTACGCGTAGCTGGGACAGTATAGTGACGCCCGCTGCCGGCGCAAGCATGACTCGGCAGCGGGCGTCAGGTTCCAGCCGCACTGATGGCGCGGCGGCTGGCCGCAGGCTTGCCCAGCGCTGCCAGGGCGTAAGTCTAATGTCAACCTGCCCGGGATGTCCAGTTGCAGGTGCAGAAACCGGGTTGACTGCCGCGTACCGCTGCTACAATGCCGTTTGGGCCTACGACGATAGTGGGCACTAATTTGGGGCCGATGGCGGGGCGCAGTTGATGCCACGCCCGAGCAGGAATGAAACCAGCGACACTGAGCGATCACTCGCGCCAGTTTGAACACATGCGCTTCGCGTATCCGGTCGTCTCGCGCCGGAGCCGTGGCTTGTCGCTCGGCCTTAACGTCAACCCTGACAAGGTTTGCAACTTTGACTGCCCCTACTGCCAGGTTGATCGCACGACGCCGGGCCGCGACGAGCGCGTTGATCTCGACGTGATGCTCGCAGAACTCGACGAGTTGCTGGGGTTGGCCGCAAGTGGCGAAATCTGGCGCCATCCGCGCTTCGAGAACACACCGCCGCAGTACCGCAGGATTAACGATGTAGCTTTCGCCGGCGACGGCGAGCCGACGACATACCCGCAGCTAAGGCAGGCAATCGAAGCCGTGAATCAGCTGCGCCAAGCCCACAGCCTTCACGGCATGAAGGTGATCGTCCTGACAAACGCGCTGCTGCTCCACAAGCCAGAGGTCATGCAAGCGCTAAGCCAGCTGAAGACCGGGCCCTATGAACTGTGGGCCAAGCTGGACGGCGGTACGCCCGAGTATTTCAAGGCGATGGCCGGCCGGAACGTCAGCTTGGATCGAATCGTTAACAACATCGCAACCTGCGCTGCGTTGCTCGAGGTCACCATCCAGAGCCTGATCCCCACACTTGATGGCAAAGACCCGGGCGAAGCCGAAATGGCCGCCCTGGGTGATCGGGTCAACCAGATCGTGCAGGCCGGCGGCCGGATTCGACTGGTGCAGGTCTATACCACAGCCCGCAAACCCGCCAACCCGCGCATTGGCATGGTCGAAGACGCGCGGCTTGACGAGTTGGCGGATGTACTCCGCGAAAGGGTCAGCCTGCCGGTAGAAGTATATTACGGAAGACATTGGGATGAATGAGGACGGGGTTCGGTGCGGTTTGCGTCCACGAATAGGATGCACGCCGGGGCTGACGACAGCCGATGACGAAAGGGCAGCCGGCAGATCAGCGCCATCCGCCCGATCGGGTCACCGGACACTTTGAAGGTTCGATTATGGCAAAACGACCCACAGTGTTCATCGTCGCAACCGAAAGCAGCGGCGACAATTACGGCGCCATGCTGGCGCGAGAACTGCGCGCCTTCCGGCCTGACGTTGAGATGTTCGGCCTCGGCGGCGGCCGCATGGAAAGCGCCGGAGTCACACTGTTCCGCAATATGCTGGAGCACAGCGCCGTCGGGCTGGTCGAGGTCGTTCGCAGCTTGCGATTCTTCCTGGATACAATGGACGACCTGATCGAGAAGGCCCGGGAGCTCAAGCCCGACGTCGTCGTGCTGATCGACAGCCCTGACTTCAACCTGCGCATCGCACACCGCTTCAAGCAACTGGACATTCCGGTCGTGTATTACGTCAGCCCGCAGCTTTGGGCCTGGCGCGAAGGGCGCGTCGAGCAGATACGCAAGTACGTTGATCGCATGCTGGTGATCTTTCCGTTCGAGGTGGATTTCTACGCGCGCCACGGCATGGAGGCGCGATTTGTCGGCCACCCCATGCTGGACATCATCAAACACGACGAGGTTCGCAAGCGCGCCGAGGCCCTTCGACACGGGTTCAAGATCCCGCAGAAGAAGAAGGTTATCGGCCTGTTCCCCGGATCGCGCCGTGCCGAGGTCTCACGTCTGATGCCGCGCATGCTTGATGCCGCGCGCGAGATCATTGCGCGACGCAAGGACGTCATCTTCCTCATCGGCTGCAGCCCTTGGTTCAACCCCGACCGCTACAAGGACGCCATCCGCAACCACGAGGATCTGCCGCTGCGCGCAATCCACGGCCGCAGCCATGAAGTCATGGCACTGGCCGACTTCAGCATGATCTGCAGCGGCACGGCGACCGTCGAAGCCGCCATTGTCGGCACGCCCTTCCTGTGCACCTACCGCATGGCATGGGCCAGCGCGATTCTCGCCGGCTTGATCGTGAACACCGAGTACGCCTGCATGGTGAACATTCTGGCTAAGCGCCAGGTCGTGCCGGAGCTGTTGCAGCACCAGGCAGAGCCGCTGACGATGGGCCTGATCGCCCTGGAAAACCTTGAGACCGGCGGCCACGACATGCGCCGCGAACTCGCCGAAGTCGTCGAATCGCTGGGCGGCAGCGGCGCATCACGACGCGCCGCCGAGCAGGTATTGTCGGTGGCCGGCTTGCGCCCTGTGTCGCGGCCAGCCAGCACAGAAGTCCCGGCAATTCTATAGGGCCGAACGTGCGGGCGATCACGACAGCAAACAGCAGGGACAATCAAAAACGCACCTCGCGCACACGCTAAGAACGCACAAGTTTGCGTGCGGGTTGTCGAGCCCGTTTCTCATCGGCGCCTGAAACCTACACTGGCGCGACATGGACCCTGACACACTGGTGCCCCTGATTGAAGAAGCTCACGCCCGCACGCTGGAGCTGCTGGCGGACTTGAGCGATGAGCAGCTTCGGGTCAAGCAATCGGAGATCCTCAACCCGTTCCACTGGGAAGTCGGCCACGTCACCCACTTCTGGGAGCGCTTCGTCCTGCGCGACCTTGATGGCTCACCGCCGTACCGGCGCGATGTGGACCAGCTGTTCGACTCGGCCCGCGTTGAGCACGGCACGCGCTGGACGCTTCGGTTCCCGCCGCGAGAAGCCATCCTGAAGTACTTCGCCACCGTGCACGAACAGATCATCGATCGCCTGCTCGACAAGCCGCTTGATCGCGCAAGCTGGTACCGCAACTGCCTTGCGCTGTTTCACGAGGACATGCACGCCGAGGCCTTCACGTACATGCGCCAGACGGTGGAGTATCCACCGCCGCAACTCAGCGTCCCGGCGCTGGAGAATCTTGACGCCGGCCCGCTGGAAGGCGACGCCGAAATTCCCGCCGGTCGGGCATGGATCGGCACTGCAAAAGACGCCCCGTGGTTCGTGTTCGACAACGAACAGTGGGAACACCCCGTTGAGCTTGAGCCCTTCCGCATCTCGTTGGCGCCGGTGACGCAGGCTGAATTTGAGGCCTTCGTGAACGAAGCAGGTTACCTGCACCAGGAATTCTGGTCAGAGGCCGGCTGGAACTGGCGCATGCGCGAAAACGCCGAGCACCCGGTGTACTGGAAGCGCTTCTGGGGCAAGTGGCAGCGCAGGCACTTCGACAAGTGGAAGCCGCTTGAGCCGCACCGGCCGGTGGTCCACGTGAACTTCTATGAGGCCGAGGCCTGGTGCAACTGGGCATTCCGCCGCCTGCCTACTGAACCGGAGTGGGAAGCCGCCGCAGCTTGTGAGCCGCACGGAAACGCGCTGTCACGTCGCAAGTGGCGCTTCCCGTGGGGCGACGTTCCGCCCGAGCCGGGCCACGCCAATCTGGACTGGGCACTGATGGACACAGCCGACGTCGGCGCTTTTGCGGATGGCGACAGTGCATTCGGCTGCCGGCAGATGATCGGCAACGTCTGGGAGTGGACCAGCAGCGACTTCGAGCCCTACCCCGGCTTCGAAATCGGCCCCTACAAAGAGTACAGCCAGCCCTGGTTTCATGAGCGCAAGGTGCTGCGAGGCGGCGCCTGGTGCACACGCTCAAGACTGATCCACAACATGTGGCGAAACTTCTTCCAGCCCTGGAGAAGGGACGTACCAGCCGGCTTCAGAACCTGCGCGCTGTAGGAAAGAAAAGCAGGTCGCCACACACTCGGTCGAAGCTGAGCCACAATTCAGACCCAACCCACGTCAGGCCGTTATGCGGTTCAGGAGCGGCACGCGCTTCCAGCGCGTGATTGGTTCCACGAGCCTCTGGCTCGTGCGAGTCGCTCGTGCCGCATGCGTTGGATCGAGGGCGACGCAAGCGTCGCGCCTACAACCCGCGCCACTCGCGGTCCTCCAAAAACTCTTCTTCGGAGATGATCTGTTTGCCCAGCACATCCTCGAAGGTCTTTTTGGCGCTTCGGGTTTCGGCGCCTTCTGTGAACAGGCGGCTGGTTACGTCCAGCAGCTTCCATAGCTGGTCGGCGGTGCTGCCGGTGTTCAGCGCGCCTTGCACGTGGCCCTTGAGTTGCGGGCTTACGTCGAGCGGCACCAGCGCGCCCACGATGCACAGACTTACCTGGCGCTCATTCAGCACGCCGCGTGAAAGCACTCGGCCGTAGCCTTCGACTACCGCCCAATCGCCTAAATCGGGGCTGTTGCTGCGGGCGTAGCGGTCCACCTGGTCGGCCTTTTCGCCGTAGATCTTGTCAAACAGCTCGCGCCCGCGCTTGCGGAACAGCGCGACATCGTCGCCCTCCAGCGGGTGGTCGCGCAACTTGATCTCGCCGGACAATGGATTGCCGGCCTTCTTGCAGGCGTCCTTGAACTGGCCCAGCGCGTTGAGCGCGCGCGGGTAGCCCGCAAACAGGTGCGTCTGCACGATGGCTTCGCGCATCAGCTCCGGGTCGGGGCGCGGGTCCAGCTTCAGCAGCGCGTCGAAGCAACGGCGGGCGTGCTCGGCGTGGCCGTCGGCCGTAATCGCGGCGCACATAGCCAGCGCGGCGTCGTCGCGCGCCAGCGGATCAATGCCGGTCAGCAGGAAGCTGATGGTGGCGGGCTCGACTCGTTTGGCTATGGGCATCGTTTCACCACAGAGGCACAGAGCCACAGAGTACAGCAGAACCGCTTAACCGCCAAATCGCCAACGCGCCAAAGCCGTTTTCCTTCATGGCAGTTCTCTGTGCCTCCGTGTCTCTGTGGTTCAAAAGCGGTTAAGGCGGTGTCGTCCAATGCGCTATGTGTTCCGGCAGCTTGCCGTGGATTGCTGCCAGGCGCAGCGTGTTGATCGCAGTGCGGGCGGTGCGCCACTTCACCAGCTCTCGGTCGCCCGGCACTCGCAGGTGCCAGGTGCGCACCTCGCCGCCCATGGCGGCTCCCAACCAGACCGTTCCGACCGGCTTCTCCGGTGTGCCCCCGCCGGGGCCGGCTATGCCGGTTACAGCCACGCAGACTTCGGCGCCGCTGGATTTGCGAATACCACGCGCCATCTCTTCGGCGGTCTGTTGGCTTACCGCCCCGTGCTCTTTCAGCGTCTTCTCTTTTACGCCAAGCCGCTGGTGTTTGGCCCCGTTGCTGTAGGTTACGGCGCTTTCGAGCAACACGTCGCTGCTGCCCGGTACGTTCGTCAGCAGATGCGCGATCATGCCGCCGGTGCAGCTTTCGGCGCAGGCGGCTGTGATGCCTCGCTCAGCCAGGGCCTGCACCGTCGCCTGCTCCAGCGAGATGTCGCCCTCGGCAAACACGAGATCACCAAGACGCGCGCGTGCCTCTTCGACAACCGGCGTCAGCGCGGCGTTCGCTTCCTCCATGTTGGCGGCGGACACGCGCCAGCGCAGGCGGATCACGGCGTCATCGACCAGGATCGCGCCTTCCGGCGAGGCGAGAAGGTCGGCAATCTGGTTGTTCAGCTCGCTTTCAGGAATACCGAATATGCGCAACTCGCGCATGTGCCAGCGCAATGGCAGGCCGAACTCCTCAATAAGTGCCTTGCGCATCTCCTCGCTCCATATGCCCTTCATTTCGCGCGGCACGCCGGGCAGTGCGGCGATGGCACCGGTGCCATGCCGCGCCAGGAAGCAACTGGCTGTGCCGAAGGCATTGAGGACGAGGCGCGAGCCCTCCGGCCGCGTGCATTGGCGCTCGCTGCCTTCAGGAAAGCGGCGGCCCATGGCGGAGTAGCGCTCCTGCAGATGCGCGAGGTCATCCATGTCGAGCTTCAGCGTGACACCCAGCGCAGCCGCGGCGGCTTCGCGCGTGCGGTCGTCCAGTGTGGGGCCGATGCCGCCGGTGGTGACCACCAGCAGGTCCTCACGCAGGGCCGCTTTCAATCGAAGAGTCAGGTCTTCCAGGCGGTCGGTGACGGCCAGCAGGTATTGCACGTCATACCCAAGCTCCGCCAGTTGTTGCGAAAGCCAGGCGGCGTTCGAGTTTGCGATGTACCCGTGAACAACCTCGTTGCCCACGGCGATGACGGCAGCTTTGCGGTCCATAGCGGCATCATGGCAAGGTCGGGCGCGATGTGGCAGGGTCTGGGGTCTGGCGTTCAGGGTCCAGGGCTTAGGGTTTGGGGTCTAGAGAACAGAATGTCGCCAGGAACCCGAAACCGCATTGACACCCTCACCCACTCGCTATATATAACCTCTAAGTTATAGAACCCAACGGTTATAGAAATGGTCGCCTCTTCCAAGTTGCTTGATGCCACCTTTACCGCGCTGGCGGATCCTACCCGCCGCGCGATCCTGACGCGGCTTGCTTCCGGCGAGGCCTCGGTGCTGGAGCTGGCGGAGCCGTTCGCGATGAGTCAGCCGGCGATCAGCAAGCACATCAAGGTGCTCGAGCGCGCGGGGCTGGTGACGCGCGGGCGCGACGCCCAGCGCCGGCCCGTGAAGCTGGAGGCGCAGCCGCTGGCCGAGGTGACGCAGTGGCTGGAAAAGTACCGCGAGCACTGGGAGAAGAATTTCGAGCGGTTGGACGCTGTGCTGGAAGAAATGAAACGGGTGCGAAAGGGGAAGAAACATGGCCGGTAAGCTGACTGTCGCCGCGAATGGCGACCGCGAAATCGTGATCACGCGCGAGTTCTACGCGCCGCGAGAGTTGGTGTTCGATGCGTGGGTGAGGCCGGAGCTGGTGCGGCAATGGCTGGGCGGGCTGGACGGGTGGGAAATGACGGTCTGTGAAATAAACGCGCGACCGGGCGGCAAGTACCGCTACGAATGGCGCCGACTTGAAGACGGAACGACCATGGGCATGGGCGGCATATTCCGCGAAGTAACCCGCCACGAGAAGCTGGTGGCGACCGAGAAGTTCGACCAGCCCTGGTACCCGGGCGAAGCCGTCAGCACCGTGCGGCTCGTCGAGAAGGCGGGGCGCACCACGCTGACACAAACCGTCGAGTATGAGTCCCGCGATGCCCGCGACGGCGTGCTGAAGTCGCCGATGGAAGAGGGCCTTGTTGCCAGCTACGACCGGCTTGAGAGGCTGGTGACAAGTTAGGAGATCAACGATGGCCACAAAACGCGCGGAGGGTGACGTCGCAGCTCTGCTCAAGAAGCTCAAACACCCTCTGAAGCCCGAAATTGAAGCAGTGCGGACGGCGATCCTGTCGCTCGACAAAGGCATTACCGAAGGCGTGAAATGGAACGCGCCCAGCTTCCGTGCTGCGGACTGGTTCGCCACCATCCACGTGCGCCCGAGCAAAACCGTGCAGGTCATCCTGTTCACGGGCGTGAAGGTGAAGGCCACAGCACGTACCGGGCTCAAGATCGACGACCCGACGGGCATGCTGAAGTGGCTGGCGAAAGACCGCGCGATGGCAACGCTGACGGGCGACTTCAAACCGGCGCTGGCAGCGTTCAAAAGAATTGCAAAGCAATGGGTGAAGCAGGTCCCGGAGGAATAAAAATGCAGACGATTACGCCTTTTCTTTGGTTCCAGGCGAGTTGCGAAGAGCCTGTTAAGTTTTACCAGTCGGTGTTCAAGGACTGCAAAGTTGAGCAAGTGACGCCGCATTTCGCGAGCTTCACGCTGAACGGCCAGAAGTTCCACGCGCTCAACGGCGGGCCCCACTACAAATTCAACGAAGCCGTTTCGTTCGTGATTGCGGTGGAAACGCAGGAGGAAGTGGACTACTACTGGCAGGCGCTTACCCGTGACGGCGGGGAGCCGGGCCAATGCGGCTGGCTGAAAGATCGCTTCGGCCTTTCCTGGCAGGTGATCCCCAATGCACTGGGACAACTGATGAGCGACCCTGACCGCGAGAAAGCAGCGCGCGTACAGGCGGCAATGATGAAGATGACGAAGATCCAGATCGCTGACCTGAAGCAAGCCTATGCCGGCGAGTAAACAGGCCAAGGAAGTGCTCACGGCACTGAAGAAGCGGGCGTCGAGAAAAGTCCGCGACGAGATGGAATCGCGGTACGGCATTGTCACGCCCAGGGCCTTCGGCGTGAAGATGTCCGAAATGAAGGCGATCGCCAAAAGATCTGGCACAAGCCACGAGCTGGCAGCGGCATTGTGGCAGACGGGGTGGTACGAAGCGCGCACGGTTGCGGTGTTCGTAGAAGACCCGGCGCGCGTGACGCGTTCGCAGATGGACCGATGGGCCCGCGACTTTGACAACTGGGCGATCTGCGACACGGCTTGCTTTCACCTCTTTGACCGCACGCCTCACGCGCTGGCCAAAGTGACGCAGTGGGCGAAGAGCCGTGATGAGTTTGTCAAACGCGCGGCTTTCGCGCTGCTGGCGTGCGTGGCGGCGCACAACAAGCAAGCGACGGCATCGGCGCTGGCCGGCTGCCTTCCGTTGATCGAGCAAGGCGCTTTCGATGACCGAAACTTCGTCAAGAAGGGCGTGAGCTGGGCGCTGCGTTCCATTGGCCGCGCAAGGCGCGAATTGCGGGCCGAAGCCACCGCGCTGGCAAAGCGGCTCGCGGCATCGGACAACGCCACCGCCCGCTGGGTCGGCAAGGAAGCGATGCGCGATTTCAAGAAGGCCGCAGCACGCAGCGCCAAGAATTCCTGAACATCGCGTGCCCTGTTTTCCGATCACCGGAACAGCGCGAGCAATCGCGCCTTCAATGCACACCCATCAGCGAGGAATCCGCGCCATGTTCAAGATTGTTACCCGAATGTTTCGCAAGAAGTCCGATAAGACCGAAGCCGACTACCAGCTTCCCACCGACGATCCGGAGCTGAACCCGATACTTGTCGAAGACGACGGCGATGAGCCCCGCGAACAGGAAGTTGCCGCCCTCAACAGCCAGTTGCTGGCGCCGATCAACCCGCTTGACCCAGCCGCCATGTCGGTGCGCACGCGCGCCGTGGTTGAAATGAAAAACGGGTTGAATGACCTCGCGTCGCACATTCGCGTGCTGGGTCAGCGCCTGCACGCGCAAAGCATGGGCCAGAGCAAGCTGATTGAGGCGCTGAGCAATCTGCCCCAGACCATCAAGGAAGTCGTTCCCACCGGCGAAGCCCAGACCAACGCACTGGCGGCCATGAAAATCGCGCTGGACAAGCAAAGCCACGCCAACCACCGGTTTGTCGAAGCGATGAAGCCGTTGCCGGAGTTCATGAAGTCAATCGTGAACCTGCCCGAGACTGCCCGCAAGCAGATGTGGGCGATCACGCAACTCACTGAGCAGCTGGAGCGCAGCAACAACGCGGTCAAGGAACAGGGCGACCAGGTAAAGGTCATGGTCGAGAAGCTGGCTGAGGGCAACGATGAGCGGTCGATGGAGATCTCGGCGACGCTGGAGCAGCTTGCCAACCTGCAGAAGACACAGGTCAAGCACTCGGCGCTTGCTGTGAAAAGCAGCGAGCTCGCGCGCCAAAGCCAGCGCCGCCACCAGACCGAAGCCCTGACCACGCAACAGAACCGGCTTGCCGCCATGCAGCGCGACCAGTGCCGCCACTTCAACCGCATTGAGGAGCACTTCAAGTCCAGCGCACGTCGCCAGTTGGCGATGACCGGCGTAGCAGTCGGCATCGCGGCAGGCGCCGTAACCCTGGCCGTGCTGCTCGCCACCGGCACCGTAAAGCTGCAGGACACAACCTCGCCTGCAACCGCCGACACCTCCACTGAGCGCGTGGTGGATGGCGACGCCACCGTCCAGCGATAGTTGAGATTCCATCAAAGGGGCCGGGTGCCTGCGCATCCGGCCCCTTTGCATGACGTGATTATTCTTGGAACTGCCAGCCTTCACCGGCAGAATGCATGGCCCGACTCACTCGTGGAGGACCGCCATGCGTCTTGTTGCGATCGCTGCTTTGCTGGCTGTGTGCGCCGGTCTGTCGGCCCAGGCCTACACGGTAACCTCAGGGGCACTGCCATCGCCCTATGCCGGCGTGGCCAACTCAACGCCGGCTGGCCTTTCACACAACCAGTACACTGCGCCGATCTCTCCACCCGGGTTCCAGTTTCCTTTCTTTGGCGGGTCGTTTTCGAGTTTCCAGATTGCGTCAGCCGGATTCATTTCGCTGAGCGGCGCAATGCAGAGCGTGCCCTCCACGCCCGCGCCCGACCAGAACGGCGGGCTGGTGATCGCGCCGTTGTGGTGCGACCTGGCACCGGGCAACACGCTGGTATCGCCCATTGCGCCCGGGTTGCCCGTTGCGGGGCATGTCTCGTGGGCGTTCAACGCGGGCGTGCTTGGCGTCGAGTGGTGGAACGTGCCGATCTACAACGGCACGTCAACCAACAGTGTCGGCGTGCGCATGCTGCTGCTGCTGGACACATCCAGCGGAGAGATCGAATTTCGGTACGGCGCCGTCCACAACGGAACGACAGGCGTGACAACACAGCATGCCAACGCGGTCTGCATCGGTGACCTGGTAGGCATCGTGCAGCAGGTAGTGATACCGGGGCAGGACACGCCCAACGTCAACGCCAACGGGTCGGTCTCGGCATACCCTGTCAACCGGTACATCCGGTTCACGCCGACAGGCTCCCCGGTCAACACCCCGCCGACCATTGCCGTCGCTTACGATGACCCGATCGGCGGCCCCACGCAGGTCGTGCACCAGGGAACGATCACCGTGCCCTATGGCCAATCCGTGTCCAGCCTTGCATTCGACATCGAAGTGGATGACGCCGACGCGGATGACTGCTCACTCACCGCCGGCATCACCAACCTGGGGACAACCGGCATTGTTATCGCGCAATGGGAAAGTGCAGCAGCACCGGTGCCGTTCAACGCGCTGCCAGGCAGCGGCACGTTCAACACGCTTCTTGGCGCATCGCACTCTGTGACGCTCACAGCTGACGATGGCACCGACACCACCGTGTTCACGTTTACGCTGGTGCAGGACCCCGCTCCGCCCAGCCTCGGCGTATCGGCCGGCGCAAGCGCGATCACCAGCGGCCAAGCCGCCACTGGCACGAACCGGGACTTCGGGACGCGCGACATCACGGACGGGCCCTCAGCAACGCTTACAGTCACCATCGAAAACACCGGCGGCAGCGACCTGACGATCAGCAATGTCAATGTCACGGGCGACAGCGCCGATTTTGATGTCCAGAGCGGCGGCTTGGCTGCCACCGTGCCTCCTGGCGGAAGCTCGTCGTTTACCGTCGCGTTTGACCCCGCCACAGCCGGCGCCAAGCTGGTCACGTTCAGATTTGACCACAACGATCAGGCCGTAAGCAGCCCGTTCGAGATCGAGTTCATCGGCGACGCCGTGCATATCGTGCCGGTGCTGGTCGTGCGTGAAGGCAACGCGACCGGCGGCATCATTAGCCATGGCGGGACTGTCGCCTTCGGAACGATCGACCTGGCACTGGGTGCCAGCTTGACGCGCACCATTTTCATCGAAAATGCCGGCAACGGCGACCTGACGCTGGCTGCCCCGACAAGCAGCGCCGCTGAGTTCGGCATCGGTGCGACGGGCTTTCCCGCGATCGTCACGCCTGCGGGCGACATCACGTTTACGATCACCTTTCAGCCGGCGGCAAACGGCGTGTTCAGCGAGACCGTCGTGTTCGACCACAACGATCTGACGGTCACCAACCCATTTTCCATCACAGTGACCGGAACCGCGATCACGACCAACACTACGACCGGCGGAAGCAGGAACAGCAGCAGTGGAGGCTGTGCGGCGCACAGCTCGCATGCCGGGTGGTGGCTGCTGGCGCTGGCAGGCGTGCTTTGCCTCGGCGTCGCCGTTCGTGCGCGACGGGTGTAGTGAATTGCCAAGGCACGGAGCTACCGAGACGTACAAAGGCAGCCAGGATTTTCAGGATTGGCAGGATTGAATCCTGGCCATCCTGAAAATCCTGACTGTTGTTCTCTGTGTCTCCGGTACTCCGAGTTCAACTGCTAATCGCAGCCGCAGGAGTCGCCGCAGCCTTCGCCAGTGGCCGCCTTTACAGTGGCTTCGGGGGCGCGCGCTTTCTGCTCGCCGGGCAGGCTATCGCTGCATGTGGGGCAGTCTTCTTCGTCAGTGCTGCACGATGCCGCCCCTTCCAACTTCGCTGAAGCCTCGTCGGACACGTCCGGCTCGGCCTGTGATGCGCAGGCCGCGCCTTCCTGTGCGGCGGCTTCGCGGGCGAGCTTTTCGACTTCCTGCACGCTCATCAACTTCTTTTCGGCGGCGCTGTAGTGCTTCTTCATGCGCTTGGCGACCAGGTGCAGAAGATTTGCCGCCACGCCAACTTCTTCGTGCGGCAAGTTCAGCAGGCCCTTGCTGAGTTCCGGCTGCTGGTCCACGTACGCGCGGAACTGGTCCATGGTTACGCCGAAAGCGTCCAGCGTGCGTTGAAACTCTTCGCGGCAGCGCACCTTGGCCTCGTACAGTTTCATCTGCACGCGCGACTTGATGTTCACCTCTCCGTCGCCGCTGGTCTCAATCGGGATGAAGATGCACTCGGGGTAATCGTTTACCACCTTGCTTTGCACGCCGTCTGACTGCGTGCTGGGCATGCACCCGAACGGCTTGACGCTGATCACCATGTGCGCCTTCTTTTCGAGGACGCTGTAGATGTTCTTGCCGACTTCCATGTGGCCTTCGCCGCCGCGCAGGTCGATGTTGTAGTAATCGCGCGCGAGATCGTGAATCTTGCCCTGGTTGGGCAGCGCCATCGCCTTCATGCCCAGCAGCTTGCGAAACCTGTCGTAGCGCTTGCGGAAGTACAGCTTGAAGGCGCTCATCAGCACGTAAGTCTTGAGCTGCTTGAAGCGGCTGGTGTTGCCTTCCTTGTCCGGCAAGCCGAATGACTTGAGCACGTCGTGCTTGCCGATGTACATCAGGTAATCAACCCAGGTGCTCACCGGCTCAACCAGCACCTGTGCGCCTTCGCTTTCAAGCCATTCACCCATGTGGTAGTTGCCGTCGCCTTCGGTGGTCATGGCCCAGAACTCGCCGGTGATCTTCACCTTCGGCTTGACGCGGGTGTAGTCGCATTTGATGGCGTCAAACATCTGGCGCACCTGCTTCAGTGCCGCGTCGATTCTCTCGCCGGAGTGCATGGCGCCGCCGACCAGCTTCTTGGCCTGTTCGAGCACGCGGTTGGTCTCGCCCTTCTTGACCTCGTAGGGACGCAGCTGATAGCCCAGGTCATTGAGCAGGTCACCGATCATCACCGCCTGCACCAGCGCCTTGAAGAAGTCCTTGTTGAAGTCAATGCCGCCTTCTTCAGCGACGTCGTCACCTGCCGCCTTGCTGATGCCCTTGGTCTGTTCAAACAGCAGCACGCGGAACCCGTCAAACCCGGC
>CAZZBH010000091.1:0-15513 GCA_964652605.1 uncultured Planctomycetaceae bacterium | reverse complement strand
CCCACGTCCGACAGGTTGCCCGTCCCGGTGCGGGTCGGGGTGCTCGGGTTGTAGCGGTTGCGGCCACGGTTGTGGAACTCGGTGTGGCGGAAGAACAGTTCCATGTCAACGCTGAGGCCGTACATGCGCAGGTGGGCGTCCAGCACGATCGACATGGTGTCGTGGCTCGTGCGTGAACGACCGGAGCCGGTCGGGGTGCCGACCGTGTCGCCACGGATACCGGCATCGTTGAACCCGCTCATGAACCAGTTGAAGCCGAGGCCGACGGCGAACAGGATCTGGTCGTGTTCGTCCGCGCCGCGTCCGTCAAACATGCTGCGCTTGACCTCACCCAGCGGGTGAGTTTCGAGACGAAGGTTGATCATCATCTCGTTGTCGGTGAGGTTGCTGAACGTGTCGGCCCGCAGCGCCACGTCGGCGTTACGGAAGTCGTTGTTGGCGCGCAGCACACCGTTGTACACACCGAACCAGTACTTCAGGAAAGGAACGCTGTCACCAACGGTGCCGTCCACCCAGATGCCCTTGGCGTAGTCCTGGTTGAACACTTCGTTGGTGTAGCTGCGGTCCACGAACTGCTGGCTGCCGCTGCTGGTCGCCTCTTCCCAGTTGAACTGCAGCTTCTGCTGGCCGGCGTTGACGTTGAACTCGTTCATCAGCGCCCAGCGGAAGATGGCTTCCTCGACGATCGCGTTGCCGCCGGATGCCCAGTTCAGCAGCAGCTTGTACTGCAGGTTCTTTTCGAAGATGTGGCCTTCGAAGTTAGTCTTGGCGCGACGAACGCGGAAGTTCACAAAGTCCGCGCCGTTGCTGCCGTCGTTGCCGTTCGCTACCTCGTTCTGGTAGGTCAGGCGGAATTGAACGCGGGTGGACATGCGCAGGCTGAACCCGTCGGATTCAAACTGCAGACCACTCTTGCTCAGTTTTGTAGTGGCATCTCCACCTTCGCCACCACCCCGGGTAATGCTTCCGACGTCATCGACGTCGCTGGACTGGGCCATCGCCGGCGCAGCCCAGAGCCCCGCACCGACAAGCAGCGCCAGTGCTAGAGACCAGAGTTTTGCCATGCCTTGCTCTCCCATAGAACCAAAAAGAATCCATCGTCCGTCCGTCACTGCCTCAGGAGAGCCCAAACACGTACCTTTCCGCGTCCGTGTCAGGGCCAATTTTCCGGCCCTCCCCTGATTGGCAGGCAGACCATAGAACTGCTTATCACGCCGTCAACACTATTTTCACCGGAATTTCACCGTTGTCTAACCGCACATATCCGCCATGCACGACCAAAGCAACGAATCCGCGGTGTCGCGGCGTTCAACAGCCGATATCGGCCGCCTGTGTCCGATAACTTTGGGGTTTCTGCCGGATTCTTCATCTAGACGCTTGATTAGACGCTTGATCCAGACGCTTGATCCAGCAATGGAAGCTGCCCCCTCGATCGCACTCCTTTCCCCCGCGTCCTCCTGCGCGGAACGGCCGGGGCGGGCCGTGTCGGTCGGCGGATCGCAGCTCCCGCCATGCCCCAGGGTCAACCTGGCTATCGCCAGCCTGTATCAACCCTTACGTTACTGACATACCCCCAAAAGCCATCTCTGTTGCCCGACAAGCAAACCCTATCAACGCCTGAAAAGCAACATCTTACCTTTACACGAGATCGCAGTCACGCAGCTTTCGGCCACTACATCTATGGCCCCGCAAGCCCGACGCAACCCAATCTCAACCCACATCTTGTTAGGGCAATGGCCAGGCTTGCAATTGCGCCACACTTGCGGTTTCGCGCTGGATCGCCCCATTTCAGGCCGTTTCTGCCCAAACTACGGCCGATAACGTGCCCGACACCGCCCTGTTATCATGCCGGTGGCGGCTTGACCAGATGTGACTAACATGTTGAACCGATTGAGGATCGGACGTGCCCACCGACGACACCGGAATGCATGTACGCCCACTGCCGCGCATCGGCCAGGAGCTGGGCCGCTTCATCATTGAGCGCGAACTTCCGCGCGGTGGCCAGGCACGTGTGTATCGCGCATGGCAGACCGACCTGCAGCGCCCCGTGGCACTCAAGCTGCTGCCAAGCTCATACGTGGCCGAGGGCGAGGTGCTGACACGCTTTCGGCGCGAGATCGAAAACGTTGCACGCATCAATCACCCCAACATCGTGCGCGTGTTTGAAGCCGGCGAGCTGCTGGGAAACCCCTTCTTTACGATGGACTACATCGAAGGAAACGACGCCGAGACCATCCTCAAGCGCGGGCCCTTTGATCCCGACGAAGCCGCAGCCGTCATGGAGGCCATTGCCCGCGCCGTCGCCGAGGCGCACGGTCAGGGTATCATCCACCGCGACATCAAGCCGGGCAACATCATCGTGCGCCGCGACGGCACGCCGGTGCTGACCGACTTCGGCCTTGCGCAGGACCTGACCAACAGCGCCCAGTTGACGCAGACCGGCGTCAGCATGGGCACACCGGCCTACATGGCACCTGAGCAGGCCCGCGGCGAGCGCAACCGTGTGGGCGTGAAAAGTGACGTGTTTTCGCTGGGGGCGACGCTGTACACGCTGCTGACCGCAAAGCGGCCGGTGGAAGGCGAAAGCGCCTATGAGCTGATGCTCAAGGTAGCTGAATCCGAGGGGCCGAAGTGGCCCCGCTATGCCGTCGAGGCTGTGCCGCCTGACCTGCGGGCGATTGTCGAAATGGCAATGGCGCCCGACCCTGCACGCCGCTACGACTCAGCCGCGGCGCTGGCCGACGACCTGGAGCGATACCTGCACGGCGAGTGGGTGGTCGCGCGCACCCGCGGCAAGCTGGCCCGGTTGTGGCTTCGCACGCGGCGCTATGCGCCTGTCGCGGCCGTGATCGTGATCGCGCTGGGGCTTGCAGGCGGGATGGTGTACACAGGCTTGAACCCGGGCATGTCTGACAACTCGGTGTCCGGGCCGCTGGAGATCAAGGAACTGCTTGAAGACGACAGCACAGCCGACGAGCTGGTGGCGCTGTTCGAGCCAGGCGGAACGTGGACACAGCGCGGCGGCACGATCATGCAGGGCGCCGGCGGCGAGCTTGTGCTGCTGCGAACGGGCGATGAGCCGCTGTTCATTTCACCGCGTGAGCCGGCTTGCTGGGGCCAGTTCACGCTACAAAGCGACATTCGGGTGCAGGAACCCGGCGGGCCGCTGGACCTGATGGTCGGCATGTCGGAAAGCTACCGGCCTGACGACACGGCATACATCATTCGCCTGGGTGCCGGTTCGCGCGACCGGGTCGAGCTGCTGCGGCTTGGGGTGCCCGTGGTCAGCATCGACCGCGCGGACCAGTTGCCCCTGCTGATGCCCAACGTCTGGTATCGCGCGATCATCGAGCGTTCGGGCCAGGTGCTGCGGTTTACGCTGGCGCGCATCGGAGACGCGGCGCAGGTTGCTTCGTTTACCTTTGAGGACACGTTGCCGGCCTTTGCCGGCGACGCGCGCGAGCGATTTGCCGTACAGGCTGAAGCCGCTGAGCTTGGGCTGCGGGGGGTTTCCACAACCCGGCGTGCCTTTGACCTGCCCGAAGAAGAGCTGATGTTCTCGCTCGGCCATTACCATGCGGCAAGCCGCGCGGCCGACCTGCGCCTTTCGGGGCTGGCCACCAGCGGGCAAGAGGCCGTCCAGGAGCGCGCGCGCCTGTTGTTCCTGCGCGCACGCTGCCACGAACGCCTGGGCCGGACAGAAGAGGCATTGCGCGACTGTGAAGACGCCAAGCGCACCAGCGACAACTCGCTGCGCGCGCGTGTGTTCGTGTTCGCGTCCGGGCTGCTGACGGCGATGGGGGACGACCAGGCAGCGCTGGCCCAGCTTAACGCCGCGCGCCTCAACGCAAGCCGCGACAGTGTGCTGTCTTCGGTTGTTCTGCACAGTGCCGCAAACCGGGCCGACGCGCTGGCCCGCACCGACCAGCCGGAGCGGGCCCTTCCTTATTACGACATGGTCAACGAGTGGGCCCTGGGGCATCGCGGGCTGGTCTGCTATACGCTCTGGCGCGACGCGGAGTTGCGGCTTGAACTCGCGCGGCGCGCAGAGGCCGATGCGCCGGACTTTGACCCGGCTGTGCAGCGCGCGCAGGCACTGGAGAATCTTGAGCGGATTGAAAGCGCCGCTTACCGGCGCTTTGGCGCAGTTTACGCGCCGGCAATGATCCGCCTGTTCGGCCTGGTTCGCGACGACGCAGAAAACATCACCAGGCCGGCGCGGGTTGCTGACTCGATGGCGCTGACTGTCGGCGCCTATGGCGCGGACAACGCGGCGCTCGCTGACGCGCTGGTTGCGGCGTCGTGGTTCGGGCGGCTTGCCGGCGGCCCGGCAGACCTGGGGCTTTCCCGCCGGGCCGAGCAGTGGCTTGAAGCGGCAGGCCGCGCCGGGAGTGACCCGGTCTGGACCGGCGTACAGATGGCGCTGTTCGGGCAGGAGCGGCCGGAGCTGACGGGCGACCGCGAGGCGCGCCGCGCGCGCTGGATCAGCGTGCAGGAGCAACTGATGCTGGATGAGCCGGGCCACGCGCTGCCGTCGGCGCTGGTGGAGTTCTTTGTGGGCATTGCCGACACGCCCGACGACGCGCGCCGGCGCGAGGACAACCTGCGCCGGGCGGTGCGCGCGGCCCACGGCGATGTGGCCCCCCATTGGCTTGCCGGCGCGTCTGCGGACGCGTTCAGCGACTACTGCATCGCGCTGCTGGCTGGCAGTGACGAGCGTGAACGCGCGATGTCTTTGCTTGAGCGCGCTGCCGCGGGTGCCCAGGCGGGCGACTTTTCACTCCTGGATGGCCGCGCGGCGGCCTGGCTTCCGGTACAGCGCTGATGCCCAATCGCGAAAACCAACCCGCCCGGCCGCGCGCGCTGATCATTCCGCGCCCGCCGTGGCAGCCGCCTCAAGGCGCCGCGGAACTGGCAACCGCGCTGCGGCAGGACCTCGCCGAAATGATCGGGGCGCTGGGCCTGCGCGTGGAGCGCAACACGCAAGCCGCACCGCAAGGCCTGGCGGGTCTGCTTGAATCGTCCAGCGAAGAGGTGGTCGTGGTGTTCGATGACGTGCCGGCCATGCCGCCGCTGGCCGTTGAAGGCGCGCTGGACGAGCTTGAGGCGCACGACGCGGTAATCGGTCCCTGCGCCGACGGCAGCCTGTACATTGCGGCGTTCGCGCCTGGGCTTGACGCGTCAACGGCGGCAGACCTCGCGCGCGCCCTGTACGGGCCGGCAGAGAAGTCGTTGGCCGCGGTCGCCGAGGTGCTGGGCGCCGAAGGGCTGGCGACTGCGGTGCTGCCGCCGTGGTTTCGTGTCGGCGCGGAAAGCGGGCTTTCCTTTGCACAGCAGCTCGCTCGTCTTAGCCTGTTAAGTGAAGCTGGCGAAGAAGACTTCCTGGCAGACCGACTGCGGCACTGGTTTGAGACCTATGCGCAAGCTTAGCCTGATTACCGTGACGATCGCGCTGCTGTGCACGGCAGCGGCCCTGCACGCCCAGCGCGTGATACGCATCGTCGATGGCAGGCCCGTGGTCCAGGAGAACGAGCAACGCCCCGACAAGCCGCCCGCCGCCAGCAACGTCAAGGAGATCGAGCCCACAGCAGAGGAGCGCGACAGGATTGCCGACCTGCTGACGCAACTGGGCGCGCCACGCCTGGTACTGCGCGACCGCGCCATGAGCGAGCTTGCACAGTACGAGGCCCGCGCGCTGGGGCAGATTCGCGCCGCAAAGGGGCATGATGACGACGAAGTGGCAATGCGCTCGCACCTGCTTGAACAGGTGATACTCAGCGGCCAGGGCGAGCTGTTTCTGGCTGCCCGCACGCTGGGTCTGAGTATCAGCGAGCTGAATGCGCATCTCGAGAACCCGGACATCACCCCGCTGCTGACACTGCTCAAGGCTCGCGCACAGCCGGGGCAGATCAGCCTGTGGACGAACGTGATGGGCCGCGTTGCAGGCACCACGCGCCTGTACCCAGCCGCAGAGCTTGCGCGCGAAGTGGAGGGCAGCGTGGGCTACGGCCAGGCGCTTTCGCGCTGCGTGCAGACGTTTGGCAGCGACGACAACGCGCGGAACTTTTTGTTCGCCGCTGTGCTTCTGCCTCCCGGCGAGCCCGAGGATGCCATTGAGGCACTCGCCCGCGTGAATCTCAGCACGCAGGACGACTCAAGGATGCTTGAGCAGGTGCTTTCCGCCGCCGAGGACTTTCGCGGCCTCTACCCGGCGCCCGACATTTTTGCGGCCAGGGTCGGCCGGCCGCAGCCCGATGCCGAAGATCCCCCAGGGGCTGCCGACTTGCGGCTGACGCTTGCGCTGCTGATGGTGGAGCAATGCGACGAAGCCACCCTGCTTGCCGCGGGATTGCCCTCGCCTGAAACCATGTCGCCGCTGGTGCTGGATTGCTGGCTGCGCCTGCTCGCGCGATCGGGCCTGGCCGGTCGCCTCGAGGCCGCGGTTGGCAGCCTGCCCGCTGAGCGCGCAGCGCAAGCTGCCGGGGTGTGGGCCGGAGTCGCACCGGTCCATGACGTCATCAGCCGCTTTGCACAGCTTTCACCGGCTGCACAACTGGCGGTGCTTGACACCTTGTGGGTCAATCCGCGCGACGCTGCGCAACTGCAACCGTGGCTGCTGCAGCTGGCGTCGGGCGATTCGCCGGCTTTGCGCATGATGGCTGTGCGGCAGCTTGCGCAGTACCGCGCACCTTCAACAGCCGCCGCGCTGGAAGCCGCCGTTGCGCATGCTGAGCTTGCGCTGCCTGCGCTGGAATCGCTGGCGCCGATGGGTGACCTGCTGCAACGCGACGCGCTTGACCGTCTGCTGGATGCCTTTGCCAATGCAGGGCCAGAGCTGAGGCCCGCTCTGGCGCGGGTGCTGGTCAACAGCGGCGACGTCGCGGCTGCTGACGCGCTGCTTGTCCACTGGCGCAAGGCCCTGCCCGACGCGGAGTTCAATTCCGCCGCCACCGTGTGCGCGCGCGACGCAACCACCCCGCAAGGCGCGTGGTGCAAGGTAAGGGCAATCCTTCAGCAGCCGCTGGAGCAATACGCGCGCGGCAACGTATTCGGGCGCGAGCTGATGCTTTCGACCACGGCACACACAAGCATGCTGCGGGCGCTGCTGGCACGCGACACGGCGCAAGGTTTTGCGCTGCTGCACGCGATCGCCGCCGACGTCGATGACCCGCTGCGGCTTTTCTGCATGATGGCGCTGGCTGTCGCGGGGCGCGACCAGGACCGCATCGAAGAATGGATAAAGCGCGCCGCGGGCGACCTGCCGGACCCGACGGGCGAACAGATCGCCTGGGCGGTGGCCTTCAGCAGCCAGCCGCAGGCAACCGAGTTCAGGCGCAACGTGATCAGCCAGGGTGCAGGCTCAGCCCATCTGCCGAAGGTCTTGCAGGCGTGGGCGGCTGGCTGTGCGCCGCAGTTGACGCCGCAGGATGTGTTCGGCGAGCTGCTGCAATCTGTCGAGCACGCGCGCCGGTTTGCGACCGCCTGGCGCTGGGTACCGGGTGAACTGCCCGATGCCGCTGCGCAGAACCTGGTCAGCGCCGTGTTACTGGGTGATGGCTCAGTGCCTCAACCAGCATTGGCGCTGTGGGTCAGGCAGTCGGGCGTGGACGTGCTGAAGATTCTTTACGGCAGCTCCGATAGCCCTGCGCCGCGGGATGCCAGCCAGGCGCTCGCAACGGCCCTGCTGGGCGAGCCCGAGCGCGCCAGGCCGATCCTTGACGCCATGCGCCAGCGCGATGACGGCAGCCTGTGGTTTGCCGGGCTTGCGGCCCGGGCATGGCTGGGAATGCTCGAGGGCGGCGAAAGTGCGCGGGTGGCAAGGGCGCTTTCCGCCGACGCGGGCGAGGTGCTGGGGGCGCTGCGCGCGGCAAGCCTGGCTGACCAGGGTGACGCCGTTGCGCTGCGACGCCTGCTGGATCGTCTTGGGCCGCAGCCGATGCGGTTCCAGCGCGGCATGACCGCGGGCGTGCTGGTGCACGACCAGCAGCGCGGGCGCACCGCGATTCACCCCCAGGGCCTGGGCGAGGCGATGCTGCAATCCGTTACGCTGGAGCCGCAGCTGACCGCAGGGGTTATCCGACACTGGCTTCCTGACGTCCCGCAGGACTGGGCCGAGTGGTGGAGCAGCCGCCGCGCGCTGCTGCACAGTGGCGAGCAGGGCCTGACCATGATTGAGCTGCCATGATCACTCACCGCACAAGCCGATGCCTTAGCCTGTTTGCCGCATTGCTTGTGCTTGCGCTGCTGTCGGCGAGGCACCACGCACAGGAGGCGCAAAGGCCGCTGGCGCATGAGTTGATGGAGGTTAGCCAGGCGTGGGTGCACGGCGACGCAGCCACCGCGGCGGCCAGGCTTGACGCGCTGCGCCGTGACAACCGGATTACCGGCGACCTTTCCCGCTGGTACGCGCACATGCGCGCGTGGCTGGCGCTTGAGCAGGGCGACCTTGCCACCGCGCTTGAGTGCATCAACCCGACACTGAAAGACGCCGCCGACGCGCGCCCCAGCATTCGCGCCGCGCGCCTGCTGCTGACCTTTGGCGAGCATGAAGCGGCGCTCGAGATCGTCCGTCGGGGCCTGCAGACCGAGCCGCGTTCGCAGGCGCTGCGCCGCGTGGAAGCCGGCTTGCTGTGGCTTGGCGGCGATCACCTGAGTGCTCTGGATGTGTACGCGCGCATCTGCGCCGAAATCGACAAGCCGGGTTATCCCTTTGTGCAGCCGGATCGCACCGCCTGGTCCGAGGCGACAAGGTGGCCGACCGCCGCGACCAAAGCGAGTGTCGCGGCAGCCGATGAATCGGAGACTGAGCCCGGGCCGCCCGGCCCGAAAGAAGGGCCGGGCGATAAGCCTGAGCCCGCACAGTGGCGTGAGCCGTCGGCGGACCTGTTTCAGCCGCTGCACTGGTTCGTCACCGATCTGCCGGGTGCCGATCGCTGCATTGCCGAGCTTGCGGCAGACCCCGAGCGCGCGGCGCAGGAATCGGCGCAGCTTGCCCAGCGCATAGCGGCTGCGCGCACCGCCCGCGACCGCGTCAACCAGCTTCGGTCCGGCGACGCGGCCGAGCGTTTGCAGCTTGAGCGCGCGGCGCGCGCCGCCGAATTCCGGGCCGCCTGCTGCGCCCGAGTTGTTGTGACGTCGCTGCTCGCCACGGCACAACCGCAGGAGGCGGAGCGAGTCGCGCGCGAAACGCTCGAGACCATACCGGGCGATATCGCGCTGATTGACCTGCTGGCGCAGGCCATGGCGCGTCAGGCCCGCGCGGAAGAGTTGCGCGCCGGCCCGCTTTCAAGCCTGCGGACGCTGGCAAACCTCACCGTGCACACCGCGGTCGTGCTCGCGCCGGGTGCGGCGGGGCAGCCGGCTGACCGCGTGTTTGAGGGTGCCCTGAGCCTGTACCGCGTGAATCCGCGTGCCGGGCGCGCGCAGTTTGACCATGTCGCGCGCACCTTTGGCCCTCGCGGCCGCACCGAGGCGATTCAACCGGGCGCCGTCGGCCTGTGGCTTTACCGTCGCGGCGATGCCGAGCTCGCCCGACACTACCTGCGGCGCGCCAGCCGCTTCGATGGCTTTCAATCGGGCCGGCAGATGCGCCCGGATGCCCACGCCGCAGAGCTTGCGATGCTCGCGCTCGGCGACGGAGAGGCGGCTGAGGCACCGCCCGAAGAGGTCCCGGACGCGCCCGATCCCGCCCCGCCGCGTCCCGCAGACGACGAGGACGAAGTCGAGGGCATCGAGGTGGCGGGGTTTCAGGGCGACTCGCACCCGTTGTTGCGCAAGGCGCCGCGCGCGGGGGCGCTGAACGCCGCGATGTATGACACGCGCGGAACCATCCAGCGCATGACGGGCGTCGAGCTGTACTACGGCAGCTACTTCGGGCCGCGCCAATTGTGGTCGTATCTGCCGCACATTCCGCGCGGGCACGAAACGCTGAATGCCGCATTGTACGGCCTTGTGGCGCAGATGGCGCGCGAAGTGCCGGGCACCGAGCTCGCGGCTGCGCTGGCCGATGATTCGCCGCAATCGCTGAACCTCAAGGCAACCGTCACGGCGTTCGGCGAATCGTTGCGCGGCCTGCAGACCGTGCAGGACTGGCGCACGATGCAGGAAGTGGGCCAACGGACGGAGCCGGTCCTGGGGCTGATTGAGGCACGCGCCATCCTGCTTCGCGCCAAGCTGCTTCAGGACAAGCCGGCAGACATGGCGCTGCTGACCGACTGGCTGGCAAAGTATCAGCCGGCGATGGACCTGCGCCGTGCCGCGCGCGCCACCAGCGACGAGCGCTACGTACGCCGCGAGCGCGAGCGCCGCCAAGCCGGCATCCCAGAAGTTGTGCACGCGGGCCTGCTGATGGACGCCGCAAGTGTGCTGGCCGAAGCCGGCAAGCCACTCGAGGGCGCAAGGCTGATCTGGCACAACCGCGATGTGGAGCTCGGCGTCATCACGTCCGAGTCGCTGGCGTATCTGGGCGCGACGCTGGCGGAACTCGGTAACGACGCACAGCTTGCCGCGCGCTGCACGCTGTTGGCCGCGGCGCCGCAGATGCGGCCGCGTGACCCGGTGCTGCGCGCGCTTGAGCTTCCGCATATGGCGGCGCTGGTTGAGCGGCTGGGAGGCCAGGATTTGGCCGTGCGCTACGTGCAGCACCATGCGCTGCCGCTGCTTTCCGGCGAACTGGTTGCGCGGGTGCGGCACCTGCTGCCGGAGGCTGCGCTGGCTGAGGCGGATAATCCGCCGGCTGGGGCCGCTGAGTCCGCATTCTCGTTCAGCATGCGCAGCGGCGGGTGCCATGGCCTGCGCGGCAACTGGCCGCGCTATCTGGCTGTGCCGGGAGTGTCTGCGCAGCGACTGGCGGCGTGGGCGCTGGTGTCTGACCTGCCGGTGCAATCCAGCGCGCAACGGGCACCCGGCTTGGGCGACCCAGCCGACACGGTGACCGCCTGGGTGCTGCTGCTGCGCGTGCACGAGCGCGACGGGCAGGAATCAGCAGAGGCGCGAACACGCGCGGTCCGGCTGCGAAGGCTGATCCAGCGATGCAGCAGCCCGACGCCTGAGCTGCAAACACTTCACCCGGAACTGTTCGGCAACTGAGCCATGGCAGCAGCGTTGCCGCCGCGCTTTTGCGCTCGTACACTTCGCCGATGAATTTGCCGTCGTCTGACACAGCCTTTGAACAGGGCCCGCTGAAGGCAGGGCGCAAGCCCAGGGTGCGTGACGGCAAGCGGCGCGAAAAGCGGCTTGACCGGTTGCGGCTTCAGGGCTTCTGGCCGATGTACGCGGCGTTCATTGCGCTTTCGCTGATTCCGCCGCTGGCTGAGGATCACTTCGCCATCCAGGTTCTGCGCCTGTCGGGCCTGGGCTTTGCGCTGGCCGGGCTGGCGATGCGCATCTGGTCAATGGGCTACCTGCTGAAGAAAGAAGAGCTGGCAACTGCCGGCCCCTACGGGCGCACGCGCAATCCACTCTATGTTGGCACTTGGCTGATCGGGTGCGGATTGGCGCTGCTGGCGGCTTGGCCGTACAACGTGATTCTGCTGGGTGTGTACAACGGGATGTTCTTTTTGATCTACCGCGCACAGATTGGCATTGAAGAATAGATGCTGACCAGCATCTACGGCGAGCCGTACATCGAGTACACACGCCGTGTACCGCGCTTCTTTCCGCGCGTGAGGGCCTGGCACGCGGGCGATGTCAGCACCTTCAGTTTCGCGCGCGCCCTGCGCAACCGGGCGTGGGAGCCGGTACTGGGCCTGTTGATCCTGCTGACGCTGCAAGTGGCGGCCTGGGGACTGGTGTGGCCCGCCATCAAGGGCGCCAGTCTGTCAGGCGCGTGGCAGCAGTTTGTCAGCGGCGGATGGATCGGGACTTAGCACTACAACGCTGTTTTGTGGTGCAGCCGCCTCGGCCGCACGTGTTGCGCGCGTCTCGCGAACATGTGGCGCAGTCGTGCCGGAGGCCCGCCACGCGTGCAGGCTTCTGGCCCAATGCTGCGTGCTTCGAAATTGCTGACACGGACTTCGACGTACTCAGTCAAACGGCAGGTTGGCGGCGTGCGCCAAGCCTTTCAGCCGCCGGAGGCGGCGTCCTGCATTAGCCCGGCTCGTCAGAGCCGGGACCCTCGGCGACTGAGCAAGTGAGCCCGCGGAGCGGGCGGCATGAATCGTCGCGGGCGTCAGCCCGCCAGAGGCACCGGGCTGACGCCCGGCAAGTTTCATACCGCCCCCTTCGGGGGCTCGAGTGTCTCGCCGAATTGATCCCCGGCGCTTACGCGGCCGGGCTAATTCAGGGCGCACCCTCCGGGCGCTCAGCTGCGCCAATTCCTGAGTACGCGGCATTGGGCTGCAGGTTTGCACTACATTGTTTCCGAAACTGGTCTAGCCGGGATGATTCACCGGCGCGGGGCAATCTGTGCAATTGCTGCTGTGGCGGTAGCATTCGCCAAAATCTTCGGCGCAATTAGAATCAGCGTGTGCCGGAGCCCTCATTCAAGTGCGTTGAGCTCAAGATCCAGGCGCCATCGGCGCGCGCGTTTCGCGCTTCCGGCGAACTGGTCGAGGAGCATGCACCCGCGCTGATCGCGCAACTGCGCGCGGCATTGAACCCGCGGCCGCGACAGCTTTTCATCGACATCAAGGGCCTCACCCGCATTGACCGTACCGGCTTGGACACGCTGGTGGGGCTGGCGGGCGTGTTTGACGACGCCGAGGGCTATCTGGCGCTGGTGGGCGCGCCGGTGCCGCTGCGGCAGAAACTGGCCGCCGAGGCGCCATTTCGTTTCTTCAACACCTTTGCGCAGGGTGCCGTCAAGGTTCTTGACGACCTGATGCAGCAATTGTCGGGACAGCACCGTGCCGTGCCGCAGCGGCCTGAAACTACCGAGGCGCGCAAGGCGGTCTGGTCAGGCATCACCGACGGCGCGCCCGGCGAGCAGGTGCTGACGCTGTCCGGCAACTTCGATCGCATCTCGGCCCCGCACTTTGATCGCCACTGGAAGGCCGAGTTCAAGCCGACAACCCGCAACCTCATTGTGGACCTGTCAGGCCTGCGCACGCTGGTGGATGAAGGCACTGAGCGGTTCCGGCTGATGCATGAGGTGATTCACGCGCGGGGCGGCCGCATCGCGCTGTGCGGCGCGCGCCCGAAGATCCGCGTGATGCTGGATATGCTGGACATGGGGCGGCTTTACGAGTTCTTTGTCAGCGTGGGCGAAGCGCGCGAGCGGTTTGCCCGCCCGGCACCGGCCGCCACGGTGCAGTCACAGCGCATGCGCGTGGTGACGCCGGATTTCACGCCGCTGCCGCCTGAGGCGCTGTCTTGAATTACCTGGCGCACATGGTGGTCAGCGACGGCAGCCCGCTTTCGCTTGTCGGCAACCTTGCCGGTGACTTTGTGCGCGGTGTTGACGTGTCAACGCTTCACCCGGCTTTGCGGGATGGCGTGCTGCGTCACCGTGCGGTGGATGTCTTCACCGACGGCCACGCGCTGGTGCGCCGCTCGCGCGAGAGGCTGCACCCGTCCTGGCGGCACTGGCGCGGTGTGCTGGTTGACGTTTTCTATGACCACATCCTGGCGCGCGATTTTGAAGCCTACACCGGCGAGCCGCTGCACCGCTTTGCCGCGCGCGCCTACGATGCGTTGCGCCGGCACGCGGCGCTTCTGCCACCGCGCCTGCAGCGCGCGGCGCCGGCGATGATGCAGCACGACTGGCTGAACGCTTATGCGCACCCTGAGGGCGTGGCGCTTGTGCTGGCGGGCATGTCGCGGCGCTCAAGGCGCGACCCGGAGTTGCAGCGCGCAGTGCCGGAGCTTGTGCGCAAGGGGCCCGAGTTGGCGCAAGATTTTACAGGTTTCTTCCCGCAGTTACAGACATACCTGGCGACGGTTAATCCCTGATTCTGCGGAAGTGCGGGCCGGCGCTTGCTAGCATGTTGTTGGCGGTTCCCCCGCCGCCATGCAGTGAGGTTGGTATGCGAATCCTGTTCGACAGGCAGACCAACACCGCCTACCTTCAGCTAACCGACGAAGGCGAGAAATCGCGCACGCACGCCTGTGATCCACTGGGCGTGAACGGCGAAATCAACCTCGACTTCAGCACCGGTGGCGAACTGATCGGGATCGAGGTGCTGGACGCCCGGCGCATGCTGCCCGGCGACCTGCTGGCACGCGCCGAGAAAAAGCGCATCAGCCAGCGCCTTGCAGCCCCGCAGGTCCCGCCGCCCTCGGCGGTGTGAAGGTCAGTGGCGTTTCAGGCAAACCCGCGCAGGGTAAGGTGTCGCGTTGTTTGCGCCTCAGGCCACGTCCAGCTTCAGCAGCAGCGGCAACAGGCGCTCAATCGGCAGGCCCATGATGTTGGCGTAGCTGCCGCGCCAGGATTTCACGAAGCTGCGGCCGCTTTCGATGCACAGCGCGCCGCACTTGCCCATCGGCTCGCCGCTTGCCACGTAATCCGCGATCTGGGCCTCATCGGCGCTGTTCATTTCGACCAGGCTGGTCTCGTGAAACGCCCACTGCCCGCCCAGCGTGTCGATGACGCACACGCCGGTGATCACGCGCTGCAACCCGGCAGCGCACGAGCGCGCGATCATGCGCCGGGCATCGTGCTCGTCTGCGGGCTTGCCCACGATGTCGTGGTCAATGGCGCAGATGGTGTCGGCGGCGACGACCAGTGCGCCCGTCTCGACACGCGGGGCGACGGCCTGCGCCTTGCGCTGCGCCAGTGATTGCGCGTACAGCGTGGGCGCGGCGGGCGGGTGCGCGCTTTCATCGACGGCGCTGATCAGCACGCTGAAGTCAACGCCCGCATCGCGCAGAATCTGCGCGCGATAAGGTGACGCGGAAGCAAGCACAAGTTTGCGAGTCAGCAGCGACATGTCGGCCCGGTGCAGTTCATCGACCGCACTTTGCACGCGATGCCGCGTCCTGCGCAAGCTGTCGCTCGATTTCGCTGCCGGCGACAAGTGTCTCGTCGGCGCCGATGCCCGGGCACTGCGTGCCCTCGCGATTCCAGCGCTGCGGCGAAGTCAGGTTTTCGGGCCAGAAAGGATAGGTGCGGCACTGCGTCGGCCGCACGGCATAGACAAGGCAGCGGCCGTCCAGCAGGAAGATGCAGTCCTGGTTGGCGCGCTCAATCAGGCTGTAGCGGCCATCGACAAGGCGGATGTACTTGCGCGTGAACTTGTCAAATGCCAGCCCCAGGTGATCAGCGATGGCGTGCATCTCACCCAGATTCACCCAGACATAGCCCGGCCCGCGCGAGCCCGAACAGCATTGCGAACACTCCGGGTGCAGGCAGCGAAAGTTCAAGCCGCGGTCAAACCAGTTCCCCGCGCGCTTGGCGCGCAACAGGGCAGCCGCTTGGACGGCTTTGTCGGGCATGTCACCAGCATAGTGATAGCCTTCACAGAATGCACGAACCATCCAGCCGGGGTAGTGTTTCAGTTTGCGGGCATCAGTGTCATTGAGCGACCAAACGGCAAACCGCCGAGGCGCAGAGACGCCGAGAAAGCCTGTCCGGCA
>CAZZBH010000090.1:0-15709 GCA_964652605.1 uncultured Planctomycetaceae bacterium | reverse complement strand
GATCACCTCGTTGGGGCTCGGCCCGTAGCCGATCAGGTCGCCCAGGCAGTAGATGCGGTCGCAACCGGCGGACTCAATATCCTTCAGCACGGCGTTCAGCGCCTCGATGTTGCTGTGAATATCCGAGACGATGGCGATACGCACTGCGTGCCTTCCCCGCTTCAGAAGCCCTAACCGGCGCGGGGTCCTCCCCCCGTGCATCCTGACAAATGCATAATCGGCGATTCAATCGCGATTGGCAAGGGCCAACGGAACGGCGGTTGGATGGCTGTTTGCGGGCCGCGCTGCAATGCGCGGAGGGCCGGCCTGAGAACGGTTGATCATCCCTGCCCCCAAGCGATGGTAGTGTTTCAGTTTACCCGACTACCTGATTGCCACTTCAAAACTGCACACCGCCTCGGCGGTTTGCTGTCTGGCGCGACGGGTTTCCGAACAGGCTTCAAACCGAGGCACTACACAAGCGATTGCGCTCAAGAGCCAGGGTAGCGGCTTTGGCCGCTTATCTGCCCAAGATGCTGAGATCCTCATCGTCGAGCTGCATCAACGGATCTGATACCGGCAACTGCATGGCGCGCGAGAAAGTTCGATACGTGCCATCGCCGCTTTCGCTGTCGTAGCGTGAGAACTGGCGGTCGATGACTGTAATTTCCACCATCACCACAGAAGGGTAGTTCCAGCGCCCCGTAGTAAATCCACGGCTTTGTCCGCCACCAGGCTGCCCCGAGGAAACCGGCGCCGAGGTCATGCCGGTCCAGATACCGCCGAACTCGGCCCGGTCGTAGTCGTTGGGCAGTGGAAGTGGCTGCAACGCGCCGGTTCCGCCCGGCTGCGCCGACTGTTGGCCGAGGGCGGAGGTGTCCACCCAAAGCCACTTGCCGTTCGGGTGCGACTTGGATGCTTCGGGCATGATGTCCAGCCTGAAATTCCGGGTGTGCGCGCCGTAGCGAAACGCCGACTGGTCGTCCACATACACACGCACCGCATAGACGAAGCTGGCAAGTTCATCTTCCGTAACCTGCATGGGTCGCGGCTTGCCGCCACGGGCGACGGCGAACACGTCGGCCAGCGTGAACTGCGGGATCACGCGGCGCACGAGGTATGCGCCGTCCTGGTCAGTCTGTGCGCCCGCGGGCCTGCGACGCAGAAAGTAGGTTACGACGCACTGGTCGGTATGGTCGTTGCGCTCGTCGTCCTGCCAGGTCACGGTGCTGGGGAATGACAGAAAGTCACGGACCTTGACTGTCTCATTCGGGTCCGGGCGGTCCCAGGTGGTCAGGTTGCTGTAGATGTCGCTGGTGCGCACCGAATCGGGCCGGGCCCAGTCTGCCGGCGTGAGGCTGCGAACGGCCAGCGGCTGTGCGCCCTCATCCTTGACGATTCGCAGCATGTCCTGCTCGATCAAATCCAGCGCGGCGCGGGCCTGTGTGTACACTTCAACGCGGCGCGCGGCTTGCATGTACAGCTCCTGCGCGTTTACGAACATCGACCGCAGCATCAGCATCACGATCAGCATCAGGGCGATGGCGATCATCAGCTCAAGCAGCGTGAAAGCGCGATTGTGATAGCGGATGTGCCTCATGCTGTTGCTCCGTTCAGCGCGTCGCGGTTACGTAGAAGTCCCACTCAAAGAACGGGTCAGTAATCACGTCACCGTCGAACTCAAACCCCCGGTACACGCGGATGTGCACGACAAACAGGTCGTCCATCGGCTGCTTTCCGCCCCGGCCGGTGGCCTCTTCGACGCCGGAGCGCAGCACGCTGCGGCGGATCTGCAGGTCAAACTGGTAAGACATGCGGTCGTCTTCGTCCAGGCCATCGGTGGCCCCGGCCATACGAAGGCGGTCAGGCTTGAAACGAAACACGCGCGGGTTGCCGCCCTGCGCCCATGTCCGCGGGGCGCCCGAAGACGTCCTGGCATCGCCGGGAAGGTCCGTGACCATCTGGTCGCCGGTCATGTCGCCGCCGGCGATGAATGCCAGCGTGGGCAGGCGGAAAAACAGCGTGTTGGAAAGCGCGTCGCCGCCGATCGCGGCTTCGTTGGGCACGCTTGCAGTCTCGCGGCTTTCGATGTCGCGAATGTAGTGATCAGGCCGGAATTCCAGCGAAGTGCCGGGGTAGTAGAAGGCGTAAAGGTTTTCCGATTCGCCGTAGGGGATGGGACGGCTGACCGCCTGTGTCATCAACGAGCGCGCGTTGCGGGTGATTTCGGCGGCGCGGGTGTAATTCATGGCGTCGCGCGAAAGCCTGACGTTGGTGATGAACAAGGCCATGATTGCCGTGCCGCCCAGCGCGAAAATCGCAAGCGCCACGAGAATTTCCGTGAGCGTGAAACCCCTGCGCGCGCGACGTTGTGTCTTCATGGCCTCTCCTGCTATGGCGTTTCTGTTGTGTCTTCCGCGTTGATAATGCCGGAGCGCTTGATGCCGCCCGTGGCGCCGTTCAGATCCATGAACACAAAGCGCTCGCCGTCGGTAATCACCAGGTCGGTGCGGATGTTGCGGGTCTGGTCGGTGTCCAGCACGTACCCCGGCTGGTCGTCCGGGATCTGCATGCGGCCGTCGGTTTCAAGCCACACGCGGTACTTGCCGCGGAAGGCTGACTTTGAGGCGTCGGTTTCGTTGCGCGATACAGGCGTGGTCTGCGCGCGCGCCTTCCAGCTTCCGGCGAAATCGATCGTGCCGCCTATGCCGCCGGCGAACGAAAGCTGCCGCACATAGGTGATCTCAGGCTCGCCAAGCCGGGGACGCGGGTTGATGCGGAACAGCACCATGCCCGGCCCCACGCGGTCTTCAAAAATGCCGCCGGTGGGAAGCGTGTCTTCTTCAAAGTAGTACACCACTGCGTGTGGCATGCGGCGGTTCATCGCCTCGCCGCGCGCGTAGGCAAAGAAGCCCGCGATGTTATTGCCCGCCATGCCCAGGCCGCGCCCGCGCAGGAAGTTCAGCATCACCGGCACCATGACCGTCACCAGCAGCGCCACCAGCGCAATCACCACCAGCAGCTCCATCAGCGTGAAGCCGCGGTTGCCCCGCCGGATCAAAACCTTGTGCATGGCGCTATCTCCTTGCCATTTCGGCGAATTCCTTGACGCTTTGCGAGCGCGGGTCGTACACGAGGTCGTCATCGTTGTCCCAGATACCATCCGGGCCGGCTGACTGAACGTAGGCCAGGTTGACGTTCTTGTCGTGGCGGTACCACAGCTCTTTGTCCCACGCATCGATCAGCCAGGGCATGCGGTTGGCCTCAGTCCGCAATGAATCGCCGAATGATTCCGGCGGGTTGGGCGGGTCGTAGTTGCGGCCGGCATAAAGCTTGGAGTTGACCCACACATCGCGGCTTGGCGCGAGGTAGAACAGAATCATCTGGCTTGAGGCAATCTTTTCGTCCGAGTGGATCTGGTTTGCCATCGACCCGGCATCGTTCTTGAAGCGCTGCGGCGTAAGGATGCCCGAATCAATGGGCAGGCCCGTGTAGATGGTGTTCAGCAAAGTCTTGGTCTGGTTGACCCGGGACTTGGAGATCCAGGGCAACACCGCAACCACCAGCACGACGAGCAGCAGCGACACAATGCCGACCACGATCAGCAACTCGATCAGCGTGAAGCCCCGGGTGTTTGATCTTGCCTGCAGGCGCATTACTTTCCCCTGAAAATGTCGTCTTCGGTGTCCAGCACCATGTCCGGCCCGCACGAGATTACATCATAGGTCTGGCTGTGGGTCTTGCCGCGGTACACCTGTTGTGTGCCGCCGCCCCGGCTTAGTTTCTGCGTGTAGTTGCGGTAGATGTAGGGCGTGCCCCAGGGATCGTTGAACAGCGGCTTGCCCTTGCTTTCGCCCTTGTCGTAGTGCTCTGCCATCACGAAGGCGCCCTTGCCGGCGGCGTCGGGCTTGGTCACGAGCTCGTTGTACAGCTCAATGTTGCCGTCGATGTAGGCCTGGCCTTCGCGCAGGTTGGGGCTGCGGGGATAATCGTTGCTGCCCTTGCCGTTGTAATCCTGCCACTGAAGCATGGCCTCGGGGATGACGTTGTTGACAAAGTGCCTGGCACGGCCTTCCTGCCCAGCCCCGGTCGCGGAAAGCAGCGCCGCCACGAGAATCGTGACCAGCAAGCCGATGATGCCGATGACAATGAGAATCTCGATCAGGGTAAAGCCTGATCTGCGGCTGCGTTTCATTGGACCTCCAGCGCCTGTCGCTTGACTTTCTCGCAAAGTGCACGCCAGTTGCGTGCCCGGCACGGACGGGCGCGCGCAAATGCCCTGCTCGCCGCTACTTCCGCGCCTGGATGGGGGAACATCATGTTAACCCGGCCGCTTTTGCTTGCAAGGCGGGTATCCTGCGGGTAACGACCGGTCACCCTGCCTGCCGCACTATGCAGCCTTCCTTTAACTCGATGAGTCGGGGCGCTGCCGCTGCTGCGGTGGCATCATGAGTGGTGAAGATCACGATGTTGCCTGCCGCGGCGTGCTCACGCGCGGCGGCCCACAGCCTTGCCTGTGCGTTCTCATCCAGGCCCGTGGACGGCTCATCCAGAAGCAGCAGTGCCGGGTCGTGCAGCAGCGCGCGGCACAACCCCGCCGTCTGTTCCTGCCCGCGCGACAGCGACGAAACCGGCTTATCGCCAAGCGCTTGCGCATCGAATCGTGCCAGCAGCTCGTCAACCCGTGTGCGCGGCGCGCCGTACAAGCCGGCGAACAGCCGCAGGTTTTCGTGCACCGTCAGCGCGCCGTCCAGCATGCTTTCGTGCCCGAGATACCCGATGTGCCGCCGCAGCCGCAATGCCTGCTTGCGCGAATCCAGCTCACCAAGCCGAAATGTGCCGCTGTCGGGCAGGATCAACGTGGCCAGGATTCGGACCAGCGTGCTCTTGCCGGCGCCGTTGGGGCCAACCACGGCAGCCAGGACACCGGGAGACAATTGCAGGCTGACGTCGCGCAGCGCCCGGGTGGTGCCGAAGTTGCGTGTGAGGCCGGTGCAGGCAAGTTCCATGGCTGCGGGTTCCTGCCGCGCTTTCTTCGCCGCGAATCACTTGCCCGACTGATCGGCTGCGTCGAACTCGATCAGGCGGGTTATCAGCCGCTGCCGCTCAACGACATATGCACTGGCGGGCAGTTTGCCGCGCTTGTATTCCGACTCAAGGGCTGCAAGCGAGTCAACCAACTGGCGGCGTGAGCCGGGCAACGCGGCCAGCTTCTCCAACTGCTGCTCGCGTGGTGCACGAAGCGAGGCAACCAGCGCAGCCGCAAACGCAACGCCGAATGCCACTGCCAGGGTCAGAAACAAAACGTTCCAGCGCAGGCGGCGCTCTTCTTCCGGCTGTGCCCCCGTTGCCGGCTGTGCGCCAGCCATCTCGTTAAGGAAGGCGCGGGCGCTGTCGTCGAGGCCCAGGATGATCTCAGCCTGCTGCCCGGCTGCCAGCGCAGGGACCTGGGTTGACGCAAACGCCTGGCCGTCGGCGGTGGGGTACAGGCTGCGGTGACCGTCGGGGACAAGCGCCTGCAACGTCAGACCCTGATAGCCCTGTGCCTCGGCCCGCTGCAGGTCCACCGGAAATGAGCGCACAAGGCGTATCTTTGTCCCCGGGTCAGCCATCGGGACACCGTCTCGATGCAACACGCGCAGCAACAGCAAACCGGGCGTGCCGTGCAGCGCAGGCGGCACCGGGCGCCGGAACACCAGCTCAGCGCCGCGGCCGGATGGCGAATCACCCGGCAGGTACAGCGTTTCACCGGCGCCCAGCATGTGAAGGTTCTCGGCGTTCAGCATGTGCCAACTGTCGGCGCTGCGTTGCGGGCCCTTGTTGTAAACCGGTGTGATGCCGTGCATCGGGTCGCCGCTGCCGAATCGCCAGGCCTGCTGCGCCAGCGGCGACGACGCGTCGCCCTGCTGCGCCGGCAGAGCGTCGGTGCCCTGCATGAACATCAACTGTGAGCCGTACATTAACGGGAGTTGCCGGGCCAAAATGTTCGGCGGCATGTGCACGGGCAGGCGCAGCTCGACAATCGCGGCGCGGGCAGGATCCGTGTTTTCAAACCGAATGGTCTCGCGAAACGAGATGCCGGCGTACTTCAGGTCCTGCCGCATCGTCAATACGGCTTCGAGGCGGTGCGACTGCAACGTGGGCGTGAGCGTTTCGTCCAGCGTGAAGAAGGCAATCTCCAGCGTCGCCTGCGGCTGATCGGCGGTAAGCCAGTACTCGCGCGCGGCGGGCCACCAGATGCCGCCCACCCGCGCGGCGAGCGCAATGCGGCGCTCAAACGGCAGATCGGTCAGTGCAAAGCGGCCGTTCGTGTCGGCGCGCACGAACACGTGGCTTTCCGGTGTGATGCCTTCCAGCAGGCCGCCCAGCGGCGTTTCGGGCTCTCGGCCTTCGGAAAGGTCGGTCATCGCCTGCTGCCAGGGCCCAGCGCAGATCTCGTTGAAGGGATGGGAATCGTCGGGTAACACCAGCGCCGCCACCAGCGGGGCTTGCAAGAACTCGCGGGTGGTTCCGGCTGGGTCTTTCAGCTCGCCGCTGATGCTGCCCTGTGCGAACAGTGGCGCAGCCGGCAGCAGCAATACGCACACGAGCCACACAAGCGGCCCGCGCGCGGAAGTCTGGCCGTGGAAGGTGCTCATGTGGTCTGCCCGCGTGACGACTTGCCCGCGGTTCGGGCCAGTTCCGCCTCGATCTTTCGGCGCGCTTCGGCGCGGCGTTGCTGCAGTGCATCGAGTTTGGCGGTGAGGTCGCGGGCCGACTGCAGCAGTTCCGGCCGCATGCGGTCTGCTTCTTCGCGGGTGGCTTTGCCCGCCAGCAGGTCTTCTTCGACGTCTTTCAGCGCGCGCAACGCTTCTTCGCGCCGGCGGGATATCACGCGAAACTCGCTTTCGACGTCGCCCACGAACCACAGCCGTTTTGCACGCGCGAACGGCCACAGCGTCAACAGCGCCATGCCGAATACAAACGGGGCAAGCAGCACGCTGGCTGCGGCGGTCAGTGCAGCCGCGCCGGCGGAGCCAAGCAGAACCAGGTGCCAGTTGCGCTTCATTTCGATTCCTTCAACCTGACTGCCTCAATCCAGGTCTTTCAGATCGCGGCGGATGCGTTCATCCAGCTCGTCGTTTCGGCCCGGCTCAGGCAGTTGCGTCGGTGCACCGCCACGTCGAGTTACGGCACGAAAGCCCATCACAAACGCAGCACCCAGCACAAGCACCGCAATAGCCAGGATCGGGAACAGTTGGCTGTCCGACGGCACCTGCAGCACGCGGGTGCCGAAGCGATCAACCATGGCATCCTTGATTGCCGGCGCCTTCAGTGACGCGTTTTCGCATAAGCTGCGCAGATAATCCGTCTGCACATCCTTGGCCCGGCAGTTGTTCATGCTGCACACCAGCAGCCCCTCGCGGCAACCGTTGCACACGCAGAACAACTGGCTGCCAATTTCGTGGTAAAGCCGGTCGGACTCGTCAGGCGTGCGCGCATTCAGCGCTCCGGCCAGCAGCAACGCGGTGAATACAAGCAACCCTGTCCGCAGTGCGTTCATGCCGCGACCCTCCTGCGGCGAACAGCCGGCAACAGTGCCAGCGCGGTGCCGGCTGTGATGATGGCCAGGCCGGCCAGGCCGAGCACCATCTGCGGCTTGATGAAGAAGCGGAAGGTTGCCGTGCCGTCGGCGCGCGCGTCCTGCAGGATGAAGTAGGCATCGCGCCCCAGTGTGCGGTGATACACCGGGTCTTTGATCGGCTCGTTGACCTTGGGCGCGCCGGAGCGCTTGTCGTAAAAGATGCGCATGCCCGGGTACAGCGCCACGGCCCCGCTGCGGGCTTGCGTAATCTCGGCGCGAATGGCGTCTGCGGTAGCGCCGTCGCCGGCGGCCTTTAGCGCGGCGTTCAGGCCGGTCAGTGTCAGGGGCCGCATGGATTGCAGTGTTGCGGCTGCGCGCTCATCGGGCAGCTTCAGCGCCAGCGCGGCGACGTCTTCGTTGCGTCGCTTGATGGTGTCGGCTTCAATCGCGGCGTGAAGCAGTGCCAGCAGCTTGAGATCCTCAAAACGCCGCGTATTGAAGTCTTCGCCCGCGTCCGCCGCGAGCCATGCCGGCATTGCGGCCTGCGCGCGGGTTGCCAGGTCGTCGCTGATCGTGTTATGCAGCGCGGGCAACGCTGTGCCCAGCAGGACAGCTTGCGCCACAGCATCGTCCAGTGCCTGAACCGTGGCGTCGATCCGTCGATTCAGCTCGGCCATGATGGCGTGCGCGGCTGGGTCAGTGGTGCCTTCCTCGGCACGGGACAGGCCCGATCGCCGCATGAATTCCTCGGGCGTGATGCTGTTGATCGAGCGGCGCGCCTCGACAAAGTGGTGGCGCAGGCCGTCGCCTTGTGCCAGTGCATCGCGGATCAGCAAGCCGTACAGGATCGCGCCGCCGTCGTCGCCGCCGGCGAACACGCGCTCAGCCACCGCGTCGTGCGCCTTGCGGTAATCGGCGTCGTTTACCGACTCCGGCGCGGCGTAGGGGTACACGCGCAGGGTGGTCTCGAACGTTTCGTACACGACTTCGCGCCCGCGCTGCATCACCGCCCAGTCAACGGCTGAGCGCATGCGGGGCAGCGCGGCGGCCATCTGCGGCGGCAAGTCTTCGCCGAATGCCGCGCGCATGTCGGCGACGACCATCTCGAAGATTTCCTCGGCGGTCTTGTCCGGGTTCATGCGTGCTGTGCGCAGGGTGTTTTTGTAGCGATCTGCCATCTCGGGGTCCTGCCCGAACCTGGCGTGCAGGTCATCCCAGCTTTCGCTGCGCTCGTCGCGCTCATATACGACCAGCAGGCTGTCGCCGGTCAGCTTGTTCTCGAGAATCGAGTACCCGCCGGGCGCCGTCACCACTGTGCCCTCGGACTCATAGAAACTGCTGTAGTAGATGCCCAGCGCGATCAGCAGCACGCCAATGTGCACGATGTAGCCGCCGTAGCGGCGCCGGTTGGCGATTGTCAGGCGGCCCAGCGCAGACATCAGCTTCTCGCCCGTTGAACGCATGCGCGCCCGCGCCCCGGCGGCATACTCCATCAGGATGCACACCAGCGTGAACGCGCAGATCGGCCACAACGTCACCTGCACCGCGTAGCGCACCCAAGCGGCGAACGAGGCGATGCGGTCGGCGCGCTCAGTGTCGATCAGCAGGTCATTGCTTGCCAGCCACCAAAGGTTCAGTGCCCCGACGACCACAGCCGCTGCGGCTGGGGCGGCGAAGGCACGTCCCATCTGGCGCAGTGTGTTTCGCTGCCAGGCCAGTGCCGGCCCGATGCCCATCAGCAGCAGCAGAAACAGGAACAGCGGCACGTTGATCATCACGTAGGCGTCCTGGCCGAACTCGTGCTTGCCCTCTTCGCCAAGAAGCTGGCCGGTGATGAAGGGCCAGAACGTGATCAGCAGCGTGACCAGTGCAATCGCCACGAACGCCAGGTTGTTCAGCAGAAAGCTGCCCTCGCGGCTTATCAGCGTGTCCAGTTGCCGGTCAGGCTTGAGCAGCGGCGCGCGCCATACCAGCACCAGCAGGCTGCCCAGAAAGACAATGCCCAGAAAGCCGTAAAACCACACGTCCACGTCGCCCGTCGCGCCGAAGGCGTGCACGCTGTTGATGATGCCCGTGCGCACCAGAAACGTGCCGATCACCGTCATGCAGTAGGTGATGATGATCAGCGCAAACGACCACAGGCGCAGCATGCCCCGCCGCTCAGTCACGATCACGCTGTGGATGAAGGCTGTCCCTGTCAGCCACGGTATCAGGCTTGCATTCTCGACAGGGTCCCACGCCCAGTAGCCGCCCCAGCCGAGAATCTCGTAGGCCCAGAGCCCGCCCAGCGCGATGCCGACAGTCAGGAAGCCCCAGGCCGCCATCGTCCAAAGACGGATCGGCTTGAGCCAGCCCTCACCGACCTCGCCGGCCAGCAGGCTGCCGACAGCATAGGCAAACGGGATGGTGAACCCGACAAACCCGAGGTACAGCATGGGCGGGTGGATTGCGATCCAGTAGTTGTGCAGTTGCGGGTTCATGCCGTTGCCGTCGCTGATCTGCTCCAGCAGCAGCTTCTGGGCTTCGGGTGGCAGCTTGTCCGGGCTGTTGAGAATAGTCCTCTGCACCTCGCCCAGCGTCATGTCGCCGTGGCCGGACTGAAACAGCATCCGCAACAGCTCCCAGCCTTGCTCCGGCGCCTTGACAACGCCGTTGTGCAGAGCGGCCTGGATCGTGTGGCCCGAGTTCACTGACGTGCCAAGCCAGTGAAACATCATCGAAAACGGGCTTGAGCGCTGGGCCGCTTCGCTGTCGGTGGGCGACGTCATAATGAAGAAGAAAAAGAACTGCACGACGGCCAGCACCAGCAACGTCCAGGGCAGGCGCCGGTCCGTGCGGTTGTGGCGCTGTGTGAATGCAAAGACCGCGCCAAAAAACGTCAGGATGAAACACCAGAACAGCAGGCTGCCCTGCTGGCTTGCCCAAAGTGCCGCCAGTTTGAAGGTGAACTCTTCGTTGTTTTCGGTGACGCGCTCGATGTAGTTGACGAAGTAATAGCCGTCAAAGATACCGACGTACAGCAGGCCGCAGCACAGGGCCGTCAGCCCGAACAGCGCATACTGGCCCCGGCGCGCCGCGTGAGCCAGGCGCTCGTCCTTGCGCCAGACCGCGGCAACTGCCAGTGCGGCCAGCGTGAGCGTAGTGAACAAGCCGACATACAGCGCGGCCTGGCCGGTTTGCACGACGCGAACCGCCGTGGTGAACTGCTCAATGGTCTCGATACGGCCAAGCATGGGCGGCCCGGGGTGCGACGGATGTTACGGTTGGCCGACGCTGGCGGTGCCGCCGTCCGCCGTGGTCAGTTCTTTGCCTTCATAGCGTGACGGGCACTGGGTCTGGACCAGCGTGGCGACAAACATCCCGCGCTCAGGGTCGAAGCGGCCTTCCAGTGTCACGTGCGCCTTGCGCTTCAAGTTTTGTGGAACGTCGTCGCCTTCGTAGATCACCCGCATGCGGGGCGCGTTGGGCGCAAGCTGCTCGCCTTCGGCTGGAATGTCGGTGCACACGAACAAGGCCGGCTTGAAGCCCTTCTCGATGTCCTGCACCTCGCCCTTTACCTTGACCCTCTGCCCGCCGTAGGCGTCGCTGGTCAAATGGCCGACGCTGCGGTACTCGATGCCGCCCTCCAGCAGTGCCATCGATACGGCACCGCCCAGCGAGGCGGCAAACAGCAGAATCACGGCGATGACTTTCAGGCTCATGGTTGACCGTTCAACAGGCGGCGCTTCCCACTTCTTCCCTGTTTATAGCAGGGCGCAGCAGGTCAACAAGCAAAGGCCGACGGTTTGGTAGCGCATCAGTTTGAACGCACGCGCCGGGTCGTGCATCCAAGAGCAAACTGCTGTCTCACGCGAAGCCGCTAAGCGCCCCCTCCGTGCGGGTCGCGGGCAGCGTAGATGCGGCGCTTTGCGGCTTCGCGTGAAATGCCCCGGCAGTTCTCCGCGCCTTCGTTTCTTGGCGGTGTGCCGTTCAATGGGAGCATCGCGGATCCGGCGGCGTCAGCTTCCCTGCTCACCGGCGAGTTGCTGTTGCAGCTTGTGGGTCAGCGGGCCGGCCTGCTGAAACGGATAGTAAGGAAACACCAGGCGCCAGTGCGTGCGACCTTCCTCGGGCGAGTCGTCAACCAGATACGTTTCAGGCGAGCGATGCTCGCCGCGGACGTAGTACTTGTCGCCGACATAAAACCCTGACGCCTGGCGGCTGCCCTGCTCGGGCGGATCGACCTCCTGCTGAAACAGAAAGTCCTCCTGCAGGCTGCCCACTTCAAGCCGCACTCGCCTCAGCCGCGCGCCGTCGCCGGGCCAGACAAACTCGCGGGGCACGGCGGCATCGCGCGGCGCGGCACGGTAGTCGGTGGTGTCGATGACTCGAGCGTCGCGGATGAAGTTGCCGACGTGCGGGCGGATGTCGGACCACCCGATGCGGATCGCGTGCTCACTGACCTCGTTCTTCACAGGTTGGGATAGTGTGTGGAGAAAAAGTCCAACATCATCTTTTTCCCAGGCGTCGCGCATGGTCATGACGGCGACATGCGGGTCCTGCAGCACGGGCCGTGGCGAGGTTGCGCAGGCGACCGCCAGCAAACCCGCGCCAGTCAAGGCAAGCAAGGCGACAGAGTGGTTCAGGGCGACCTCCGGATCAGGCTTGACACGTCAACAGTCGCCGCAGAAACCGGCCGCGGAGGGTGTATTGACGGGTCAAGAGCAGCATGTCGGGGCATGATTTTTCTTTGACGGGCCTGCGTGTACAGGATACTTTTGACTCATCGAGTGTGTGCATTCGAAAGTTCTAAGGAGGGGAGCATGGCAACGACCGCGAAGAAGAAGAAGCCCGCCAAGAAGGCGGCCAAGAAAAAGCCAGCCAAGAAGGCTGCGAAGAAGAAGACCGCCAAGAAGAAGAAGTAACTTCTTCCTGCCCCAGGCGGGCAGGCAGACCCGGGCCGGGGTTACGGCCAAGCAGGGCAAGTCAGTTGCAGTAAGTCAGGCAGCAAGTGAGGCAGCAAGACAGGCAATACCGAAGCAAACTCGATGCAAGGCAGTAACTAACCCGCACACACTCTTGAGCCTCTCCGTCCGCCAACGGGGAGGCTCGCTCATTTGGCGCAGGTTTACGGCTCAATGACAGGTCGGGGACGGCGTCAAAGGTCGGCACTGTCTCAGGTTGAACCCCCTTCTATCTCTCGTCACCTCAAAAAAGGCAGACCGCAGAGGCGCAGGGGCGCAGAGATGGCCAATGGCAGGCATGCTGGCGGGCGACGCGACAGTTCACGGTCTGAAACAACGACACAAAGCCACCTTGAACACTCGCGGAACACGACGGAAAGGAGGGGAACTGTCCTGCCCGTTCTGTTGACACTGTAGTTCTCTGCGCCTTCGCGCCTCTGCGTTGAGCTTCATGGACCCCGCCGCCACTTCAAACTGAGACACCACCCAAAGGTCAAAGGTTGAAATTCGAAGTGCTGCTCCGATCCTTGATTGCCCCCGTCGGCAGCACCGCGCAACCTGCCGAAGCAGGTTGAACCTGTTTCGTGCCGGCATCAACCTGCCAACGAAAACGCCCCCGCCGGGGCGGGGGCGCTGGGGCTGACTTCTGCTATGCCTGCTGAGAGGCCGCGACTACCCACACGCGGCTTTGCACTTCGACATCGTCGTGCAGGCGGATGTTGAAGCTGTATGTGCCAAGCTCACGGATGTGGTCGGCTTCCAGCTCTACCTGCGCCGGCTTGAGCGTGATGCCTTCCTGCTTGAAGGCGTCCACGATGATCTTGGGCGTGACGCTTCCGAACAGATGGCCTTCGGGGCTGGCGTTCATCGGCACCGTCAGCTGGATCTTGCCGATGGCTTCAGCAATCTCCTGCGCGTCTTCCTTTTCACGGGCGACGCGTGCCTCGTAGGCGCGCTTTTCACCGGCAAGCCGGCGCATGTTTTCTTCGCTTGCCTGCAGCGCCAGATTTTTGGGCAGCAGGTAGTTCCGGGCGTAGCCTTCCGCCACCTCGACCACGTCGCCGCGTTTGCCGACGCCGCGGATGGATTCCCTGAGCAGCAATTTCATCATCGTTCTCCCGGCACCGTTGCGTGCCTTGGCTTCTTGCCTGTTACTTGTTCACGAAGGGCAGCAACGCCATGAAGCGCGCCAGCTTGATCGCGTCCCGGATCAGCTTCTGCTCGGCGTGTGTGGCGCCGGTGCGCTTGCGCGGCAGAATCTTGCCCATGCCGGACACAAACTTGCTCAGCGTGTCCACGTCCTTGTAGTCCAGGAACACTTTCTGTGCCTTGGTCAGCTTGCTTTGCGTCGGCGTGATGTTGCGCGCCCGCTTCTTCTTCTTCTTGAGCTTGGCCTTGTTGATGCGGATGTTGCCCATGGCTTCTTTCCTTTTCAGGGCCGGTCGCCGGCCCCGCTCTTTGTTTGGTTTTGCGACGCTACAGCGTTACGTCGTCCCCGACATCCTCGACCCCGTTGTCCGAGTCGTCACGCTCAGGCGGGTCAGACAGGTCGGAGCGGCTTTCGTTGCTGCTGTCGCCATCATCAAAGTCGCGCACGGTGTTGCCGCCCCGCTCAACCACATGCAGGTGCCGGCCCGACGCGCTGCGCTCAACCTCGCGCCGGATGAACTGCACAGAGTACGCCACAACCCGGATGCGCGAGCGCCGCTGGCCCTCGCCGGTGGTCCAGGTGTCCTGCTCCAGCCGCCCTTCGACAAACACGGGCGAGCCCTTCTTCAGGTACTCGGCGCAGCTTTCAGCCAGCTTGCGCCAGCTCACGACATCAATGAAGCACGTGCGGTCATGCTTTTCGCCCGCGCTGGTGGTGTAGCTGTCGCTCACCGCCAGGCGAAACTCGGTTACAGGCGTGCCGGAAGGCGTATGGCGCAGATCAGGATCGCGCGCCAGGTTGCCCACCAGAAATACCTTGTTCAGCGTAATCATCGGCTGCTTCTTTCCGGCCGTTTCTCTCCGGCCGCTGCATCTAGTCGAGTGCGACGGCCTTGTCTTCCACGGCCTCAAGTTCAGTGTCCGTTTCGGTCTCTTCGGCTTCCTTGCGGCCGCCGCGCGGTGACTCATAGGTCTGGAACCACTTCTCGAGAGGCACGCCGTCGCGGTTGATGAACAGGTAGCGCAGAATGCGCTCAGTCAGGCGGCACTCGAGCTCAATTTCCTGCACCTTCAGCCGGTCGGCCCGGAAAGCCGCAAGCACGTAGGCGCCGCGCTTGTTTTTGCGTACTTCGTACGCCAGGCGCTGCTCACCCCACAATTCACAGCGGATGACCGACGCCTTGTGCTTGCTCAGAACGCCGGTGCACAACTCGATTGCTCCTTCCGGGTCCTTGTTCGCAAACCCGGAGTCAAGCAGAAACAGGCCTTCATAAAGGCTCTGCGCTTCGTCAGACGACATTTTGGTTTCCTTTCCCGGCAACCTGGTAACCCCCCTGGTCTTTGCGCCCGGCGCTTCCGGGTTGCGCGCCGGGAGGGGTTTGAATTCGGGTCGGCTTTACTTCTTGCCTTCCTTGCCGCCCTTGCCGGCGGGTGCCTCAGCCTTGGCAGGCGGGCCACCCTTGGCAGAAGGCACGGCGGCGGCAGCAGCGGCATCAGTCGCCGCGGCGGTGCCGGGAGCAGCAGCTTCGGTGTCAACGTCCGCGCGCCTGGCCTGTGCGCACTTGACGACGACGACTTCGGGGCGCAGCAGTGGCTCGGCGCCCTCTGGCAGTTGCAGGTCCTTGACCGCGATCGACTCGTCCAGTTCAAGGTGGGCGACTTCGACTTCAATGTGTTTGGGGATGCGATCCACCGGGCAATGCACCGCGATGTCGCCGTGGCTGACCTCAAGCATGCCGCCGTGGCCGGCGCCGCGAGGCGTGCCCAGGAAGGTCAGCGGGATGCTTACGCGCACCTTCTCGGAAAGCTCCACGCGCACGAAGTCAATGTGGTGAATCGCGTCGCCCAGAAAGTCGCGTTGCAGCGCGCGAACCAGCGCATACTCCTGCGAACCATCGAGCTCAAGCTGTACGACATGATCTTCGGCCTTGATCAGGCCTTCAATGTCCTTCAGCTTGAAAAGCAGGTTGACGTTGTCTCTGCCCTTGCCGTACAGCACGCCGGGCAGTTGTCCCTGTGCGCGCGCCTTGCGCATGGCCTTGGTGCCGCTGTGTTCGCGGCGCTCAGCCTTCAA
>CAZZBH010000089.1:0-15750 GCA_964652605.1 uncultured Planctomycetaceae bacterium | reverse complement strand
TGAGCCGGTAGTGCGCGAGATCGTGCAGGCTGCGCCGCACGCGGTGGAGTTCCTGCGCTCGTGCGGCGCGCGATTTGACGCCAGAACAGACGGCGAAGTCGATCTCGGGCGCGAGGGCGGGCACTCCGGCCACCGCATCCTGCACGCGGGCGGCGACGCGACCGGCGCCGAGGTCACGCGCGCGCTGCTGGCGGCTTGCAGGGGTACGCCGGGGCTGCGTGCCTACAAGAACACGTTCGTGCTTGACCTGCTGACGCACGAAGGTGCTTGCGTCGGCGCGATTATGATGCGCCACAACGAGCCGCACGTAGTCTGGGCGCGCACTGTGATTCTCGCGTCTGGCGGCGCGGGGCAACTCTACCGCGAATCGAGCAACCCAGCCGTCGCCACAGCCGACGGCCACGCGATGGCTTTGCGCGCCGGGGCAGCCATGCGCGACATGGAGATGGTGCAGTTTCACCCGACGCTGCTGTATGTAGCAGGCCTTGAGCGGCGCCTGATAACCGAGGCGCTGCGCGGACATGGCGCGTACCTGCGCAACTCGATGGGCGAGCGCTTCATGGTGGGGCAGCACGAGCTGGCTGAGCTCGCGCCGCGCGACATCGTCAGCCGCGCCATCAACCGCGAGTTGCGGCGCACGGGCGACCCTGCGGCGTTTTTGGATGTCACGCACCTGGACCAGAATGAGCTGCGAATCAAGTTCCCGACCTTTATGCAGTCGTGCGATGACGCCGGTGTTGACCCAGCCAAGTCGTGGGTGCCGGTGCGCCCCGGCCCGCACTACATGATCGGCGGCGTAGCGGCTGACCTGGACGGCGCCACCAGCATTGAAGGCCTGCTGGCAATCGGCGAAGTAAGCAGCACGGGCCTGCATGGCGCAAACCGACTTGCAAGCAACAGCCTGCTGGAAGGGTTAGTGTGCGGAGAGCGCGCGGGCATGTTGGCGGGCAAGCGCGGCGCCAACGACGGCAAGCATCCGCAGTTATCGGGCGAGCGCCCGATGCGCAACACTCGGCGCATCGACACATGGGACATGATCAACTCGGTCAAGGGCGCAATGTGGCGCTGGATGGGTGTCGAGCGCGACGAGCGCGGCATGGTTGAACTGCTGCGCCAGTTGAAGGGGTGGCAGCGCATGGTAGGCGAGCAGGAGCGCCGCTACCCGACCGAATGGCAGCTCGAGAACATGCTGATCGTGGCGATCGCAATGACCGAGAGTGCGCTGGCACGCCGCGAATCCCGAGGCGTACACTACCGCACCGATTGCCCGGACCACGAACCTGCGCTGGCAAACAAGCACACCCGAATCGAGAGTGGGCAAGCGGTACTGTGAGCAGGAGCCGGGAGCGCCAGCGACCGGTAGTCGTGCGTTCCGTGATGGATCGTCAACCCGTCGCTCGCGCTCCGGGCTCCTGTTTTCCGGGCTTCCGCTTCTTCCATTGGCGAATGTCGCGCTGGATGCGCTCCACGTCGCGATGAGCGATACCGTGCAGGCGCGATGCCCGCAGGTAAAGCCACACAGCTACGGCAAACACCGCGCCGGCCGGCATGAAATAGACAGCCTGCTCGTCAGACGGCTTGAAGATGAACGCAAGCACGATCGTCGCCACAATCACGGAAGCCGACGCGACGGCGTATCGAAGTGAACGCCCGGACACCGACTTCACTCGCGCCTCAGCCTGCTCCAATTCGGAGCGAAGCTTCGCGTCGAGTTCTTCCCATGTTTCTGGTGCGAGCTCGTTCATCAGACTTCGGGCCGCGAATGGCCGTAGGGTTGGTTTGGCAATTGCTTCTCAACTGCTCGTCGTTCTCGATTCAGAACCGCGAGCTTTTGTCCGGATGCTGCAATCGTCCGGTAGCCCATCGCCGAGATACCACCGCCGATCAAGACCACCGGGAGCGCGCATAGCACAATCCACCCGGTCAATGCCCAAGTCACGCCCATGATCAAGGCGGTGAGTCCCAAGCCGCCAAGCAGTGCCAACGGTGCCATTCGTTTTGCCCGGTTCAGGGCGGCGGTAGTTGCACCAATCTCTGTGTCAGTTCGCGCAAGCTGCTCCTCGGGCGAACGACTGACAACTGACTTAGCCGGTGTTGTCGGTCGAGCTTTCATGAAGCAGTTCCTTGATAAGTTCCAGATGCCGATCCAGCGCGCCACGCCCGGCCAGCAATCGCTGCTGCCCGGTTTGGCCCAGTTGGCGGCGTGCAACTTCACTATTCAACAAACGGGTGAGTTCGCGCTCCAGTTCGTTCGCGTTTTGTACTTCCAGCGCGCCTTTGCACTCCTTGAGATCGCGGACGGAGGTTTTGAAGTTGTGGGTGTGTGGCCCGAACAGGGTGGGTTTGCCGAGCGCGACCGGCTCCATCATGTTCTGGCCGCCGTGGGGGATCAGCGACCCGCCGATGAAGACAACGTCGGCTATGCCGTACACGCCCGCCAGTTCGCCTACCGTATCCAGCAGGATCACGTCGTTGGGGCCCGACGGTTGCTCCGGCGATAGCTCGCTGCGGTTGCGCCATGAGATGTTCGCCCGGGTAAGCATTTCTCGCACGCTTTCGTAGCGCTCAGGGTGGCGCGGGACGATCACCGTGCGGCACTCCAGCCGCGGCAGCATCGCGACCAGTGCCTCGTGCTCACCGGGATGGGTGCTGCCGCAGACCAGCACACGCTGGTCAGCGCCGATATTGAAGGCTCTTCGAAAGTAGGCGACCTTGTCCGGGTCCGGCTCGGACTTCAGAGAGTCGTACTTCAGGTTTCCGACCGTCACGACGCGATTGTTTGTCAACCCGTCGCTGGCGCTCCGGGCTCCTGCCCCTGCCAGTGCGCGTGCCCGCTCGGCGTACGCTTCATCCTGCATCGCCCAGACGGTGATTGCGTCGTAGGCCGGTTGCAGCAGCCACTTGAAGCGTCGGTAGTTGGCAAAGCTCTTCTCGCTGATGCGGCCGTTCGCTAACAGCACCGGCACACCCTTGCGGCTGGCGTGCATCAGCCAATTCGGCCACAGCTCAAGCTCAACCAGCACGATCAGCGCGGGGTTCAGGACACGAAAGAACTTGGCGACTACCCACGACATGTCCAGCGGCGAATAGCAGTGATAGTAGTCGGGCAGCTCTTTCGCGGCAATCTCGGCGGCTGTCTTCGTTGTGTACGTAACCACGACGTCGTGCTGCGGGTGCCGCTCGCGCAGCGCTTTTAGCAACGGGCGGATCTGCAACAGCTCGCCCACGCTCACCGCGTGCACCCAGATGCTTTGCTGTGCACTGTCCCGCGCCGGCAACCCGCCAAGCCGCTGGCCGATGCCGGCGCGATACTTGCCGGTGGTAGCGTACTTGTACACGAACCACGGCCAGATCAACGCCGCAGCCCACAGGTACCCCAGATTGAACAACCAGCGCCGCATGGGGCCTGTTTCTAGGATGCATGTGGCCGGTTGTCAGTCGCCTGTCCGTACTGCAATAGTGGAAGACACCCGGAGGCTGCCATGCGAAACCTGATCCTGTTGCTGCTGTGCGCCGCGCCACTGCACGCGCAGGACGCACCTGACACCGCCGCCATCATGCGTGAAGCCGAAAGACTCTTCGGCGAGCGCAAGTACGAAGAGGCGCGCCAGCGCTACGAAGCAGCCGCCACAGCCGCCCAAACCGCCGGCGAAACAGAGACGCAGACCGAAGCCACAGCCCAGGTCGCGCGCATGTACGCGCTGGGGCAGAATTTGGAGAAGGGCCGCGAATGGCTTGCCAAAGCCAAGGAGCTGGCCAAGCCGGAGCAGAAGCTGGGGTGGTCACGCTATCTCGGCGTGCGGGGGCGCTTCGAATGGCAGGACGAGAAGGACAATCCCAAGGCGACCAAGACCTTCATCGAGCAGTACGACTACTGCATGAAGCACGAGCTGTTCGCGCGGGCGCTAGATGCGGCGCATATGGTCGCGATCACCGGCGACGAAAAGCAGAAAATCGACTGGGCGCTCAAGGGGATCAAAGCGGCAGAGGGCGCAGGCAACAAAGGTGCGCTGGCGATTCTCTGGAACAACCTCGGCTGGACTTACGACGAGCGAAACGAAGTGGAGCTGGCCTTCGACGCGCTGGAGAAGGCCCACAAGTATCATCACGAAGTCAGCGACGATCACCGCAAGCTGGTGGCGGACTTTGGCCTGGCGCACGCATACCGCCGTGTTGGCAAACTGGACGAGGCTCGAAAGCGGCTTGACGAGGCCGTCTCCAAGGCGCGGCAGCGCTACCAGGACCAGCCGCAAGACAAAGAGCGGACCGAGTGGATGGGCTGGGCGCACAAGTACTCAGCGGACCTGCTGGCAGACGAGGGCAAGCCTGCAGAGGCCCTGGATGAGTACCGCAAGGCGCGCCCATTGCTGGTGAAGGCGGGCATCCGCAACTGGTGGCCGGAAGGGCTAAAGCAGATCGACGACCGGATCAAGGAGCTTGCCAAGCCGCCACGTGACGCGCCCAAGGGCGAGTGATACGCTGGAACCCCCTGCAAGCCCCCGGGCCCTGTCCATGCGCGCCTCGCGAGCATTGTTCTGCATCCTTCTGTCCTGGTTGTTGGCCGGGTGCCCGATCGGCGGCGATGGGGGAGGCGGCAACTCTCAACCCGGCCCTTTGACACCGCAAGCCGCCTTGCTCGGGCCCGCGCCGGGCGGCAGCTCAACCGACACAGGGCCCGAAGTGTCGGTGACTGTCTCGGGCCGCGTTACATTTGACCGTCTGCCCGTTGGCCCAAACGGCCTGGAAGCCACGCCGGTGGTGCGTCCTGCGGCATTCGTGACGATTGAAGTCGTGCGTTACTACTTCGTTGACTGGGTGCTGGCGTCCACGACAACCGACGCGAACGGCAACTACACAGTCACGTTCAACACCGATATTTCCTACTACGTGCGGGCAAGGTCCGCGTCTGGCGACGACCGGGTGTACTTTCCTGAGGCGCAGGACAGCTTCATCATGGGCGTCAGCAGCCCGCGACACGCCCGCACTCCTTCCGTGCAGACCATCGACCTGCATGCAAGCGCAACGGCCAGGCACAACCCGGCCGGGGCGTTCGCCGCGCTGGAGACCATGCAGCGCCTGCGCGCCGCAGCCGCGACATCGTTCCCCACGCTGGGCCCGATTGACGTGTTCTGGGCCAACGGGGATCCACGGCTTGACGGCTGGAACATGATGCCCGCCACAAACACCACCGGCGCGACCGCAGACGGCCCCAACAACCGGCCGGCCATCTTTCTGCGCGGCGGTAGCAACGACGACCCGCTCAATACCGACCACGATGAATATGACGAGACAGTCATCGCGCATGAGTGGGCAAGCATCCTTCAACTCACGCAAAGCCGCGACAACAACTTCGGCGGCCCGCATGCCGGCGAAGAGTTGATCCCGACGGCCGCGTACAGCGAGGGGGTGGTCACCGCCATCGGGTGCGCGCTGCTGGGGACGAGTCTTTACCGTGACACGCTGGGTTTCCCCGGCGGCGCAACCAGCGTGCAGTTTGAGTTTGATTGTGAATCAGGCCTGATCTTCGGCCCGCCGGATCCATACCGCAGCGAGTTTCGCGTTACCCGCGTCGTCTGGGACATTCTGGATGGCGGCACGGGCAGCCCACCCGACATCGACGGCGACCCGGTGGCGGTTGATCTTGCGGACTTCTTTGATTCGTTCACCGCGCTGCGCACCCGCACGGGCGACTACGCGGTCGCGTGGCTTGCCAGCCTGCTGCAGCAATTGATCGATGACACGCGCCTCACGCCGGCAGAAGCTGACCAGCTTGCGGCCGCGGCGGGCGGAGCCTTTCCACCGCCGGGCGGCACGGATGAGTTTCCTCTGCCGCTTGTGATTGGCGGCCCGACCGAGACAGGCGCGCTAGATGCCTGGTCCGGCATGAACCCCAACCCGGTGCTGGGGCCACAGGCTAACGCCGTGTTTCGGCTTGAAGTTGCGGCTGCCCAGCCGGTGCAGATCAATGTGCAGAATCTCGTGGCAGGATATGCAGCGGCCAGCCATCGACTGGAGCTTACGGTGCACAGCCTGGATCGGCTTGTCCACTTCTTTGACTTTGGCGACGCCCAGAACAAGACAGCCCAGCTTGCCCTGGCGCCGGGGACGTACATTGTGCGGGTGCATCACCGGCCGGACACGCAGGGATTGTCTCAATCCGCTCCGTTCAGCATTGCGGCACAGTAGTCTTGTGCATTGGCGGCAAAGGGGTTAAATCGTAGCTGTTCCGGCTGAAACCCCGCGCGGGCATTGCCCGCCGGGCTGCAACGAATGCCCTACCTCGAGATCAAGCTCGGCCCAGACTTGCTGTTGCTGCGGTTTGTCGGCCGGATCGACTATGTCTTCGGGCGCCTTCCGCGCAGCGACGTACAGCTTCGTGACATGAAGGTTTCACGCCTTCACGCGCAGCTTTTCATTGACAGCAAGGGTTTTGCCTGGTGCCGCGATCTGGGCAGCAGCTCCGGCACCTATGTCAACAATCAGCGCGCCAAACCGCAGGTGTTTTCGCCCCTGCTTGACGGCACGCGGCTGCGCATCGGCGATGCCTCCATCACCTACTGCGACGATGATGCACCGCCGGAAGCCGTCGATCCACCGGGCTCAAGCCAGCCGCGCGGGCTGGTACGCACCAATGTGCGCAAGCGCCGTGCGGCGACTGAGCCCACGGTCGTTGACTTTGAAACCGCGGTGCCGGTGGGGGAGGGCCCTGCCGAGCCCCCGCCGGAAGTGAAGCTGGACGACTTCACGGGCGATGCCAGTGACCAGACCAACCGGCAGGAGGCTGTGGCCGGCACGCGCAAGCGCCGGGACAGCGGAATCGTTGAGGCGCCATGGGAAAAGCGCGAAAGCGGCAGACTTAAGCAGACAACGCGCAAGCCAACGGTGCGGGTCACGCGCAACCAGGGCGCATCAGCGGCGCCCATGCCGTCGGCCGAGTTTGACGAGCAGGGCCGATACATTGAGCCGCCGCGCGGTGGCCCCGGCCGCAAGGTTTCGCCAATCCCGGTGCCGACTCCGGCACCTGCGCCTGAAGCGTTTCGCCCTCCACCGCCCATACAGGGCGAGATGCCGATGGACGAAGAAGAGTCAGGCCGCGCGCCCAAGATGCCGACCGTGAAGCTGGACCGCGGCGAGATCGAGGAGCGTCAGCGGCAGCGTGAAGCAGAAGACGAAGCCGCGTCGCCAAGCATCCCTGCGGCGGGCCTCAAGGACGGTCCACAGACCATTGTCGACGAGCCGGAGATCGAGCCGAAGATTGGAATTTCGCCGGGTACGAAGCCGTCAGACATTCTCAATGACTTGGACTTTGACGACGACACCGGGTTGGCTGAAAGCGCATCGGACGACAGCCTGAGCGGCGAGGAAGTTGTGAAGAGCCTCGGCGCCGAAGCGAGCTCGCGCGATGTCAACTTTGGCAGCCCCGGCGACGCGCAGGACGACGACGAGGGAGAGGCGGTGTTCGGCGCGGCAAGCGCTTCCCTGCAGGGCGACGATGAAATCGACATTGACTCCGATTCGGCACGCGCGCCCGCACCTCGCCACGGTGTGTCGAGCGAGCAGGCCTTCAAGCCACGAAAGACGCGCAAGCTGATGAAGCGTCGGACAGGTGGTCTGGACAAGTCTCCGCCACCGGAGCCGGATTACGAGGCAGGCGCGAAGACCGTGTTCGTGCCGCGGCCCGACGACGCCATGCTGGCACGCGTGCAAAGCGGCATGCATGACGCCGTCGATGATACCGAGGATGAAACCGCCCAAGCCGGCAGGCTGGGCGAGAACATCGAAAGCAAATCGCTGGATGAACTCGCCGACGGCCCGGGAGGCGACACGGTAGCGCTGCCGGGGAAAATGCTTCACGACCTTCGGCGCGAACTGCCGCCCGGTCCGAAGAAACATGCCGGTGGCAAGCCGACAGACATTCTCGGCGACCTCGACAAGCTGCCGCCCAGCAAACGGGTTTCGGGGCAGGATGAACCGGACACGCTGGTTGAGTAAGCACGTGGCCTTCTATTCCGCCTCGCACAAACCACAATCCGCGTTTGACTTCGGCAGGAGCAGGCATGTCCGGAAGAACACACCGCTGCGGTGAACTACGCAATGAACACGTCGGGCAGGCCGTGACGGTTTGCGGCTGGGTGGATACCAAACGCGACCGCGGCGGCGTTGTGTTTATCCTGCTGCGTGATGTCAGTGGCAAAGTACAGCTGACGTTCGCCGAAGAAATCGACAAGTCGCTCATGGAACGCACTCGCGATGCGCGACACGAGTGCGTGCTTCGTGCGAGCGGCACAGTGCGCGAGCGCACCCGAGAAAACAAAAACGACAAGATGGCCACGGGCGACGTCGAGATCGTCGTCCACGAGTTCGAGTTGCTCAATACGGCTGTGACTCCGGCGATCGAAGTGCGCGATGATTTGAAAACAGACCCCGAATTGCGCCTGAAGCATCGCTTCATTGACCTGCGCCGCCGCCCGATGCAGGCCATGTTGCAGGCACGGGCCAGGATGATTTCGGCGGCGCGTGGCGTGCTGGAGGGCGAGGGCTTTCTCGACGTCGAAACGCCGATCCTGTACAAGCGCACACCCGAGGGCGCGCGGGATTTCATCGTACCGTCGCGCGCCCACCAGGGGCAATTTTACGCGCTGCCGCAAAGCCCGCAGTTGTTCAAGCAGCTTTGCATGATCGCCGGGCTTGATCGCTACTATCAGATCGCCCGTTGCTTTCGCGACGAAGACAAGCGCGCCGACCGCCAGCCCGAATTCACGCAGATTGACATCGAGATGAGCTTTGTGACGCGCGACGACGTGATGGCGCTGTTTGAGAAAGTCGTAGGCGCGGTGTTCCACGCGCTGCAGGGTGACCCGCGCCTGCGCGACCAGGATTGGCCGGTGCTGAAAGCCGGCACCCTGTCCCCGCCCTTTGAGCGTATGACCTACGAGCAGGCCATGCGCGATTACAGCATCGACCGCCCCGACCTGCGCTCACGCGACCTGAAGTTGACTGACTTGACCGAGTGGGCCAAAGGCTGCAGCTTCAACGCCTTCAAGGACGTGGCGCAAAACGGCGGACTGGTCAAGGGCCTGCGCTGCCCCGAAATGGCGGATCAGTTCAGCATCGGCCAGCTCAAGAACCTCGAACGCGATGCCAAGGGCATGGGCGCCACCGGCCTCGCAAATCTGAAGGTGAGCGCCGACGGCCTCGATGGCGGTATCGCGAAGTTTATTCCAGCCGAGGAGCAAAGGGCGCTGATCGCCGCCTTCGGCGCGCAGCCGGGCGACCTGCTTCTGATCTGCGCGCACGAGAAGCACAAGGTCGTGCACGCGGTCATGCACAATATGCGCGTCATGATCGCCGAGAAGCTGGGGCTCAGCGACCCCGACAAGTTCGCAATATGTTGGGTCGTGGATTTTCCGCTGTTCGAGTACCGCGAAGAGGACGAGAAGCTCTTTGCAAGCCACCACCCGTTCACACTACCCCAGGATGTCGCGAGCGTCAGCGAAATGGCCGAAATCAGTCGCAAGGGCCGTGAGCCACACCCCGTCGCGCGCCTGTTACACGGCGGCGTGAAACTGGACGACGTGCTCGCGCTGCGCAACAACCAGTACGACCTGGTCGTAAACGGCATTGAAGTCGCGGGCGGCAGCATTCGTATGCACCGCACCGACTGGCAAGCCGACGTGTTTGAACTGATCGGCATCACCAAAGAAGAAGCCGAAAACAAGTTCGGCTTCCTGCTAAGCGCGCTCGCGCACGGCGCACCGCCCCACGGCGGCATCGCCAGCGGCGTGGACAGGCTGATCATGTTGCTGCTTGGCTTGGACAACATCCAGGATGTGATCGCGTTTCCGAAGTCCGCCACAGGGCGCGACCTGATGATCGACACACCCAATGAAGTTGAGCCAGCCCTGCTGAAAGAGCTCGGCATTGAAGTGAAGCATGCTTGAACTGTTCCAAAGCCTGATCTTTCGCCCGTACGTTACCGCGTTCCTGCTGGGTTTTCTGGTGCTTGGCTGGCTTGAACAGGGCTGGCTGCGCACGGTGATCTGGCTGGTGACCGGCTATCTGGTGGCGTTGGCCGCTGAGTGGGGGAGCATCAATCACGGCATACCGTTCGGCTACTACACGTACCATTACGACGCGCTCGAGAACGACCTGGTGATCGCCGGAGTGCCGTTCTTCGATTCGCTGTCGTTTGCGTTTCTCAGTTACGTCAGTTTTTCGTTTGCGCAGTTCATGCTGTCGCCGCTGTGGCGCAAGGGCCTTGACGTGCAGCGCATCACGCCGCGCAACGTGCGCAACTCCGGCGCTGTGTTGTTTGTCGGCGCTTTCTTCATGATGCTGCTCGACACAGTGACTGATCCTGTCGCGCACCTCGGCAAGCACTGGTTTCTTGGCGACATCTACCATTACCCTGAGCCTGGCTGGCATTTCGATGTCACGCTGGCCAACTATGCCGGGTGGTTAGTAGTTGGCTGGGTCATCATCTTCATCAACCAGCGCGTTGACGCTTGGCTGGCGCGGCGCGAGCTGTTGCGCGACCGCCCCGTGCTGCTGCGCCACGTGCCCTGCAAGGGTCTCTTTGCGCCGATCTTCTGGTTCGGCATCGCCGCGTTTGTGCTGGGTGTGACCGCCTGGCTTGGCTGGGGGGCGGAGCTTGAACTTGTCCCCGCCGCCGAGAAAGCGGCCTTTGTGGCCGAGACACGCAAGATGTTCATCGCCGGCGCGTTCATCATTCTGCCCGTCGCGGTGCTGGCGTGGGTGCAGCTCATCCGCAGGGGCAATCAGCCCTCGCCGGAGCAACTGACGGCGTGGCTTGGCGATTATCCGAATGACCGGCTGCAACAGTCGTTGGGACAACGTAACTGAGCATTGCCCATCCGCAAAGAATCCGCGAATGTTGTTGGTCACACGTTGCCATCGAGGCAATAATGCGACCCGGTTTTGAGGGCTGCGGAGATTCCGATGCGCACGATGTTGACTGCCTGGCTGGTAACATTGGCCATTGCCGGCGCGCTGGCCGCGCAGGAGCCTGGCGACAAGATCCGCGAGCGAACAGCTCGCGATCTTGAGCTGCTGCTGCCGCAGAACGGTGTCGGCGGCACGGACAAGCTGCCGCTTGAATCGCTTGAGCCGGTGGTCAAGGAAATCAAGCTCGAGGTCGAAGGCTGCGAGAAGGGCAAAGCCTGGGTCGCGTTTCCCGCGGGCATGGACCGCAACCGCAAGCACGCGCTGGTCGTCACCTTCACCGACGGGGAAGAGACCGAAAAGGGGCTGCGCGACGTCGCCAAGATCGCAGGCGGCAAAGACCCCCTGCTGTTCTGCGGCATGACCTACGCGCACTGGAAGAAGATCACGGATTCCTCTTACACCTACGAGTACCTGATTGAACCCGGCGCGCTGAACGGTGGATACGTGGCGCTGATGGACAAAGTGAAAGCCGAGTATCCCGTTGATCTTGACCGTATCTTTCTGCTGGGCACCCAGGGCGGCCACGGCGAAGCGATGGAGCTCTCACAGGAGCTGTGGGTGCAGGACCCGGACACCTATCCGTTTCGGGCTGTGCTGCTGGATGGGCATGTGATTGGCTCGCATTCCGCCTCTCCGCCGCCGGTTGCGCACATCATTTCCACTGACACATTGTTTGTCAGCCGCAACTCGTCGTGGTCTGACGGCACGCGGCGCTTCATGAATGAGCTGATCGCCTCAGGCATTCCGGCGCAGTACCACGAGTACCGTGGCTCACACACCGGCACTGCGCCGCGACGCATGTTCATCCTGCGCGATGCCATTGCCACGCTGGGCGGGCCTGGCGTGCCCGACTACCCCAAAGAGCGCCCGATGCCGGGCGTGATCACCGAAAGCGACAAGGTGCCCTTCAATCCCGACACCGCAACTGACGGCAACCTTCGCGACCTGTACAACCTCGCACAGCAGGAGCAGTGGGAAAGCCTGCGCGAGCGCATCAAGACCATGCTGGACAGCCGCACGATCACTTCCAAGGACAAGCGCCCGATCAAGGCCTTCGAGAAAGACCTCGACAAGTACATCAAGATGGAAATGGACCGCTGCCACAAGTCGGTCGAAGCCAGCGTGCAAGCCGACATGTGGCCTCACCACGTGCACCACTCCCGCCTCAAGGCCCTGTACCGGGCGTACAAGGATGAGCGCTGGGTGCAGAGCAAAAAGTACGCGGAAACGCTGGAGGCGTTGAAGACCTTCGGGCCGGCTGTGCGCGACGAGGAGCGAAAGCAGCTGTTGCTGAAGGCGGTAAAGCTTGAGCTGGAGGGCAAGCGCGAAGAGGCCAAGAAGATCTACCAGGACCTCGCCAAGCAGCAGAAGGAAGATGGCGGCGTAAGCGACTGGCCGTTCGCAGCCGAATACCGGCTTAGCTGGTGGACGGACTAAGGCGTCGGGGTTACGAGTCTCGGGTCTTGAGTGAAACGCTCAACGGTGCAGTTGATCCAGCGCCCGAGACTCAGCAAGCGAGAGTACGATTACTGCGGATCGCTACCGTCGGTTCGTTTGCCCGTGCTGACTTTGCCGGGTAGCGGCGGATGCACGTCCCATGTCCAGTTGCGCTTGGGGATGACCTGCTTGGGGATCACCGTCTCGTTGCCTTGCTTGCACTGCCAGTACAGCACGCAAACCTCGTGCACGTTGTTCTCGAAGAACTCCATCTTGAACGGGTAGGTGCCCGGCGCCAGGCGGATCGGCGCGCTGCTCTTTTCGCGCTGGTAGTGCAGGTTGTCGTCGGCGAGCACCAGGTTTCCGTCAAGCCACACCAGAATTCCATCGTCGCTGCGGCCTGTGAAAACGTAGTCGCCCTCGGTCTCGACAATCAGCGCGCCGTACCATTCCACGGCAAAGGTTTCGGCGGGAAACGGCAGATCGAAGTCGTGCGCATTCTCGAAGTTGATGGCGGGGTACTTACGGACAAGAAAGCAATGCAGCGGCCCCAGGTCAGGCATCTTGCTGTAGCCGCCTGGGTTGGGCAGGTCGTAAAGGTAGGCGATCAGGCCCTTGTTCTGCACGTCGATGTAAACGGGCTCGCCGGTGACCACACTGTGCCGCGCGCGCATTTCGCCTTCGCCCAAGCCGCTCGGTAAAGTGCCCCGGCAGTTGCGAATCTCCCCGCCGTCGTTGCCGTTGCGCTTGCCGGCCACCACGTACTCAACCGGCACGCCGTCAACCGTGACGTACACCGGCTTGGCCCTGGTTTCGACGTCGCCGTACACGGTCAGGCTGAACGTGAAGTCTTGCCCCTCGCGGATCGAGGGCCCGCTGTTTGTGACAGTGAAGGGCAACTGCTGCGGCTCACCACTCGCGTTGACCGGTTTGATGGCGCTGATCTCCGGCGGCTTGGGCGGCACGACCGGCGGAAAGAACAGGTGAGATGGCCATGTCCGCAGGTCGCGGTACACCAGTGCGCCCTTCTGGCCGTTCGGCCCGTCGGGGAACTCGTAGGAGATGTGTTCGACCTCGGTGATGCGCAGCAGCGGCGGCGCCCCTTGGCTTGCCCATTCAATGGTCAGCGCCATGCGCCGCTCTTCGCCGCCATGAAGGTCAAAATCAACAAACGCGGTGCCGTCTGCTCCGGGCGCGCCGGTGGTTTTGGTTTCGCCATCCAGCGTCACTCGCAAGCGCCCACTAGCGCGGAAACGGAGCGCTGACGACTGGTCTGCCGCCATGACTCCGCCCGGAAACCCAAGCTCGCCGTCCCAGTGGGCGGCAAGGGGATTGTTGCGGAATGCCAAGTCCAACTCGTCGCGCGACTCGAACGTGAAGTCTTTCTCCAAGCGAACAACTTCGGGCTCGCGCGTCCCCGGCTCAACAAAGTCATAGTTCGACCAGCCTTCAAGGTTGTGCCAGGTGGCGATCAACCCGAACTGCGTGGTGACCGTGAAATCGAATGAATTCGACGGAGTCCCATAGACGTTGACCACGACTTTTCCCGTTTTTGCACCGATCGGCACGCGAACCCGGATCGACTGGCTGTTTCCGCCCAGAATCGTTGCGGGTTGACCACTGAACTCCACGCGGGTCTGCTCTTGGAGGTCGCTCAGTTGCGTGCCCGCTTCCGGGTCGTCTGGCGAACCAACCAAGCTTTGACCATAGATGGTGACCTCATCGCCAATCTCGCCGCTGGTCTTGCTCAATCGCGTAACGATTGGCGCGTCGTTGCTCCAAAGCGCTTCGGGCAGCATCAGCATCGACGGCGGCACAGGCACCGGTTTGCTGGCTCCTTCCGGCACGTACATGAAGTTGCAGGAGCCGAGCGGGTCGATCGGGCTGCCGTGCTTGGCTTCCATGTAGGTGATCTTCAGCGGGTGCAGGCCGGCGTCCAGCGTCAGCACAGTGCTTACTTCCGTGTAGTCGCGCATGGTGTTGAGCAGCACCATCTCGCCGTCCAGCATCACGTTGCTTTGGAAATCCGCGCCCGTGAACAGCCAGTAGTCGCCCGGCTTGTCGATCACCAGGAAGCCTTCCCACACCGCCATGAAGTTGGTCAGGTCGAAGGGCAGGTCAGACCACGCCTCTTTGCTCGGGAACTGCACTTGGCGGTCGATGCGCGTGACCGCGGGCGCGCGCTGCTCCAGCATCGGCTCCTCGGGGTTCATCAGTACGCCGAAGGGGTTGTCATTGAACGCGTAGTACTTGGCGTACAAGCCGCGCCGGTCCTGCCGCAGCTTTGTGCTGACTTCTTCCAGTTTCTTGCTTGGCCCCTTGGCAAGCCGCCGCGTGCCCGGCCGCGCGTTGCCCAGCGTCTGGTTCGGTGGTGCCTTGATGGACCGCAGCGCGTCAAGCCGCCGCTGGCGCTCGGCGTCCAGCTTGTCCTGCTGTGCGGACTGGATCGGCTTGGCTTCTTCTCCGGTACTTTCTCCGACGTCCCGGGCCGCTTTAGCGTCACGAGCCTCCTGCGCACGCAGCCGCTCGCGCTCAGCGATCACGCGATCAACCTCGCGCTGGATGGCGTCCTCGTCGGATGTCGGTTGACTGGTTTGAGCCCGATCCGTCCGTGCCGCCGGCTGATCAAAAGAATCGGGCGTAGAAACCTCAATTTGTGGCGAGGAATCCGGCCGGGAATGTCCGATAATGACAAAGGGAGAGTCCGACGGCAGCAAGATCTGCGATGCGGCCGCCAACAACAGGGCAGCCATCGCGGGTAGCAGGATCAGCAACTGTTTTCGAGACATGTCGTTCCGCCTTGACAGGTATCGGCGCGGCAGGATACCAACCTTCGGGATTATCCGACAATGCAAGATAACGACAACATCGAAGAGCCTGATCAGCCCGCTGAAGCTTCGGGCGATGACGACTTTCCCACCGACGACCCGGACAACCAGCCCAACACGCTGACCCGGCGGCTTGAGGAGCGCATCGCCGAGGGCCTGACCGAAGAGCGCGGGCTGCTGCGTCGCCTGCGTGACCTGCTTGTGCGCCAGCAGTTCGACGACCAGCAGGTTGAGTTGGTAAGCGGCTTGGCGCAGCACCTGGACGAACTGTTTCTGCTGGTGATCGTGGGCGAGGTCAAAGCCGGTAAAAGCACGTTCATCAACAGCCTGCTGAATTCGGAAGTGTGCAAGGTGGGCGCCATCCCGACGACTGACCGGATCCACATCCTGAAGTATGGGGATGTCGAGAGGGAGCGGATTCTCGAGGAGTTCCTGGTCGAGAAGCAACTTCCGTTTGACGCGCTGCGCAATATCAACATTGTCGATACGCCGGGCACCAACAGCATCGTCAAGCGCCACG
>CAZZBH010000088.1:0-15784 GCA_964652605.1 uncultured Planctomycetaceae bacterium | reverse complement strand
CCCAGCAACTCGCCCCCGCCAGACCCAAATCCACATGAAACAGCGAGGAACCAGGGCCAAGCGGGGTTAGAAGGCGGTAGGAAGCACGATCCTGCGTAATATGTGATCAAATGAAGATGCATGCATTGGAGTGCAGGGCGGCTCGCGTGCTCTGCTAGAGATGAAACGAACAGTGAGCAATTCTTGCATCACAACTCCCGTTACCAACGGCATGTCGCCACGCTAGCTAAAACGATACGTGTAGTCAAGAAATTTGGAAAAGCGAAAGGGGATACCGGTTGAGCAAATGCATATAATGCACACTGGAACTAAAGTGGGGGGCCGCGACTTTTTCTGCCTCCCTTTTTCCGGGCGGGCTTCACCACCGACACCCCCGGGTTCGGTCGTTACCAGCTTGATGGCGGCCTTCCGCGGCCGGTCTGCCGTCTACCGGCCAACATAGCCGCCAGCGCCCCCAGCCCCACCTAAAACCACAGAAATGCCGACCGCACGCGGGTGGCCGGCAAGCGGGCTTCCCTGCGGCTCTCGGGTTCGACGCCGGCTCACGACCCGCCGACGCGCCCAAAGGGGGAGGGGGTCAGGCACGTTCTTGGGACAACTGCCGCTCAATAATGCGCCAGGCCCTTCCCAGCCGAACTTCTGGGTACTCCTCGCCAACTGGCTACTGCACGCTTTCGCGTGTCACGTGATCATAGCGGCTGTGCGGGAGGGTCCAACCCAATTCGCCTTTTCGGGGCTGTCGGCGAAGACAGCAAGCGCGTTGCGCCGTGCCGCTTAAGAAGTTGGGGACCGGCCCCCAAGGCGTCGGTCCCCGGTTTCCAGCCTGGGCGTGGGTTCCCTGGCTAGAACTTTTCGTCTTCTGATTCCGGCGTCTTTTTCGGGACGTCCGGCGCTTCGGGTGCGTCTGCTTCGGGCTTGTCGGCCTCGACGTCTTTCACGCCTTCGTTGACCTTTACCTCGCTCAGCTTCAGTGTGGCCGGAAACTCCACACCCAGGCTTTTCAGTGCAACGCTGCCCTTCAACTCAACCGCGATGTCGTAGGTGCCGGCTTTGCCCCACTTCTCAACCGTGATGCTGCCGGTCAAGGTGTCCTTGCCTCCGCCCACGGGCGCCTTGCCCGGGTTCTTGGGATCGTTGTCGCCGGGCATCTCCGGCATCTCGATCTCGGTGCTGCCGGTGACCTTCTTCGGCCGCAGTGTCTTGCCCAGGTCTTCGTACTCAAAGCCGAAGGTTACCTTGACCTTCTGCTCTTGCGTACCCATGTCGATCACCCCGTCCTTGGTGAAGCTCAGCACGGAGTTCTTGGCTACCCGGAAATGCTCGATGCGTCCGTCCTTATAGGTGACCTCAATAAGCTCAACCTTACCGGTTTCCGCTTCGGTTTCAGCGTCAGTTTCCGCGTCGGTTTCCGCGTCCGTCTTGTCGGCAGCCTCCGGCTCAAGCAGTTTGAACTTTGCATCCTTGAAGCGCACGTCCCAGGCCTCAAACCCTGCCACATAGGCCAGGTACGGCTCAAACAACTGGCGCGCCGTGTCGGTTACGCGGCTTAGCGGGTTGCGGGCACCGCCCTCTTCTTCTTCTGCGGTGCTTTCCCAGGCGGCAGTGCCGCCGCTTTTCCAGGACAGCTCGCCAGGGAACGCCAGTTTGCCGAACCCGAAGGCGCTGGCATCCACCTCAATGTCAGCGATCGCGAACAGCTTCGTCAGCCCTTCCGATTCCGCGCTGTGCACGCGGGTGTAGGCGCGCTTGAGCAGCTTTTCGGCTTTGCTGACGTCGGATGCGGTCTTGCTTTCCTTCGCGTCGGCCGGCTTCTCGACCGGCTCATCGGCTTGTTGTGCTACGCCGGTGGTTGCGGCTAAAGCCAGCACCAAAGCGGCCAGCGAGTAGATGCGGTACATGGATTCTCCGTGGTATGAGGTCGGGTGTAGTCGCCAGTATAGCGCCAAACTCACGGCGAAAAAGAAAACCGGCAGGCTGATGCCTGCCGGTAATCGGCAATCTGTTCAATCGTAACCGACCTGGCAATTTACTTGGCTGCGTCGTTGTTGGCCGGCGCGTCATTGGCCGCCGGGGCATTCGCCGGAGCCTTGTTGTTGGCCGGCGCGTTGCTGGGGCAACCGCTGATCATCAGGCCACCGAAAGCAAGAGCGAGAACAAACAGAGCGTACTTCGTCATAACCTAACTCCTGTCGAATGTTGGTTTTAAGTTCCGAGCACTGCTGACCGTACTATGCGCCATGCGTGCCAATCGTGCACGACATCGGGCTACGGCGCATAAGTCTTGTGCATAAAAAGATTTGCACCAGCTTGTCGCGACAGCCTATCCACGCACACTTCATACAGAATGAGACACGAGTGTAAAAGAATGTTACCCGTCTGTGGCTGCCAGCGCAAAGGCCTTATCAAACTCCGACCGACTGGCTGCTCCTAGAATCTGCTTGATCGTCCCGTCCGGGCTGATCACCACCGTGGACGGAATGCTGCGCAGCTCGCGCCCCGCCCGGCTGTGCAGCTCCGCCGCGCCGGCATCGGATGCCGTGCCAGCCGCCACGCCCGGTGCCTTGTACTTGTTCATCCACTCGGTGACCTTCGGCTGATCGTCGTTCCATACTGTCAGCGCGAAGAAGCGCACGCCCTTGCTCTTGTACTCTTCGGCCACTGATGCCAACCCGGGCATCTCGCGCGCGCAGGCACCTCAGCCGACGCCGAAGAAGTTCACCACCACGCCCTTGCCAGCCAGGTCACCTTCGCCGACCACAAGCCGCGTGCCGTCAAACAGCGTGCCGAACTCAATACCGTTCGCGGGCGCCTGCTGCACAGGCGGCGCGGGTTTGGCGCAGGCGACAAGCAGAAGCGGCAGGGCAAGAAGTGGAAGAATTCGCATGGGTGTCTCCTCGAAAAATCTAACAGACGGCAGCGCCCGGCGCTTCCCGTTCATTCGTCCTGTGGCGCTGCCGGCGGCTCGCGCAGCGCATCCAGTGTGCGCTGCATGTCCTGCGGCAGCGGCGCTTCAAACGTCATGTGCTCGCCGCTGCGTGGGTGCTCAAACGCAAGCATCGACGCATGCAGCGCCTGGCGCGCGATCAGCGGTGCCTCGCCAGCCTCAGGCTCACGGCCCTGCACCTCGCTGCGTGTCAGCGCCGGCCGCCGCGAATACAGGCGGTCGCCCACAATCGGGTGATTGATCGCAGCCAGGTGCACACGCAACTGGTGCGTGCGGCCCGTGCGCGGCGCAAGCCGCAAATACGCGAAGCGCTTGAACGCCTCCAGCACAAACCACTCCGTGACGGCAGACTTGCCCGAAGGATGCACGCGCTGCATCTCGTAGTGGTCCGGGTGGCGCGCGATCGGCTTGTCGATCACGCCTTGGTCTTCTTTCATGCGTCCGCGCACGATTGCCAGATACACTTTGCTGACCGTCCGCCGCTCGAACTGGCTTGCCAGCTTGAAGTGCGCCGATTCATCTTTGGCGCACACAATCACGCCGCTGGTGTCGGCATCAAGCCGGTGCACGATGCCCGGGCGGATCGGATCAGGCCGCGAAAGCTGCTTGAAGTGAAACAGCAGCGCATTGGCCAGCGTGCCGCCGCGCCCGGTCCGTGGCGGATGGACAGCCAGACCCGCCGGCTTGTTGATCACGACAATCGCGTCGTCTTCGAACAGGATCTGCAGAGGGATGTCTTCGGGCTCAAGTTCAAGCTCGGCCAGCTCAGGGCGCTCGACGGTGATCTGCCAGTCAGGCTCCAGCTTGAGGGCAGGTTTCACCTTGGTGGGCGACAGTCCCTCGATGTGAACATGGCCGTCCTTGATCAGCTGGGACAGCAGCGTGCGCGAATAATCCGGCCATCGCGCCGCCAGAAACTGGTCAAGCCGCCGGCCACCAGCGTCAGCCGGAACGGTGAGTTCATGGACAGTCAGTTGCTTGAAGTCGGGGACGGGATCCATGGCAAGCCGGTGCTCCGGCGACTGTTGAACAACACCCGCGCGCATGGCGCAAGGCGGTAGCGTGCGAGCGGCTTTGGCCGCCAAGACGCCAAGGGTCGCCAGGGAAGTCGATTGCCTGAAGGCGTTCGAAGGCTGAAAGCCGAGATTTGCGGCAATCTTCGACCTTCACCCATAAACACTCCTGCTTGGGAAACAATTAGTCTGACGCCAAGTGCCCCTGCTGGCGGGTAGCGAGCGGCATAGATGCGGCGCTTCGCGGCTTTGCGTGAGGCCCGCAGTTGCCTTTTCGTCGTATGTCCACGTCTGTGTCGAAACGACACTTCATCGCGGCGAGTTGGCTTGCGCGGGCGATTGTATGGGGTACTCTATCTCGCGCTTTCTTGGGGTCCCTTTCGAGGAAAAGAACATGCGAAGCATTGTGACAATGATGGTTTTGACCGGCGTGATGGTGCTTGCAAGCGGCTACGGCACGGGGTGCCAGCAATCGACGCGCGAGGACGTGCGCGATGACGAAGTGGGCCCCGCGGGCTCCGGCCCGTACGCGGGCGACGCCAAGGAAGTGACCGAAAACATCGTGCGCGAAGTCAAGCGGCAGCGCGTGATCGAAGACTTCAAGGCGCAGTACAACGAGGCCCCGATCGTCTGGGTGATTCGCCCGGTCAACAAGACGCGCTTTGTCGAGGTCACGGATTTCTTTGTGGCGGACCTGATGACAGCGCTCAGTGAGACGTTCCCGCGCAGCGAAATGCGCTTCGTGCAGCGCGACTCCGAAACGCTGTCTGAGATCGAAAAAGAGAAGCTCGACAAAGAGGCAGGCGAGGTCACTGACCGCACCGGCCGCCGCACACGCCTGGGCGCCGACTTCTTCCTGCGTGCCGAGTTCGTCGCGCTGTCGCGCACGGACGGCCGCGAAGAAGACGACGCCGTCAAGTACACTTACCAGTTCATCGATACCGAAACGTCGGAGGTTCTGTTCCGGTCGTCGTACGACATCCGTCGTGTCTCGGACAGAAAGGTCATTTACCGCTAGTCGGGCGCGGGCCGCGGGTTGCACCGCGGCCCGCCTGCCTTTTCTGTGGTGCGGGCATTGGCCGCGTGCAGGCCGATCATGAAAACGCCAATCCTGTCAACCGTGATTGCGCTGGCCTTTCTGGCCGGCTGTTCGTCCGTGTACGACGCGCGCGAAGCGATGCGCAAGGGCGGCTACCAGCAGGTGCTGCTGGACACGCAGGACATCACACAGTTCCCCGACCGTGACGTGACGCTGATTTTGAACTACCGCGGCCACGCCAAGATGGGGCTGGGCTATCTTGAAAGCGCCCGGCACGACTACCTGCAGGCCTGGAACGCGATGAATCTCAGCGAAGGCGGCGGCGTGGGCAACGCGCTGTTCTTTTCTGAGCGCCAGAAGTTCTGGATGGGCGACCCCTTTGAGCGCGCCTACAACTCCTGGTACCTGGGCATGCTGTACTACCAGCTTGGCGACGTGGTCAACGCGCCCGCCGCCTTCAAGAACTCCGTGTACGTCGATACCGGCGACATCGAAGCCGGCCAGTACATCGCCGACTGGCTTCCGGCCCACGTGATGCGCGTGCGCGCCTTTCTGGCCCGGCAGGACGAAGACGCCGCCCGCGGCGTACTGGAAGAGCTTGCGCGCCTGCCCGATGAGCCAGCCAACTTCGACCCCGCCGTGCGCGAGTGGCTGACGATGGAAGGGCAGCGCGACGTCAACACCGTAATGATGCTTGAACTGGGCGTTGGCCCGCACTACACAGCCGAAGGCCACCACGGCAGCACGCGCGTAATCAACCAGGGCGAGTACCGCGAATCGCGCGTGGATGTGTACATCAACGGCGAGAAGCTGGGCAGTGCCTACAAGATCGGCGATACGTTTTTTCAAGCCATCACGCGCGGCGGCCGTGTGATGGACGAAATCCTTGAGGGCAAGGCAATCGCCAAGACCGCCAGCATCGCCGTGGGTGCCAGCGCCATGCACGTGGGGCGCGTGCTGCACAAGTCGGGCAACAAGACCGCAGGCGCGATCACGGGCCTGGTAGGTGCCGGGCTGCTGATTGCAGGGTTGCTGGGCAACGCGGAAGCCGACACGCGCGGCAACGTGCTGCTGCCCGGTGAAACACACCTGATGCTCGCCAAGCTGCCGCCGGGGCAGCATGAGGTTGAGCTGCGCTTCTACGACAACCGCGACAACGAAATCCACAACCTGCGCCAGCGCGGCATCCCGCTGACAGTGCCCGAGCCCGGCCAGGGGGACGCCGTGCTGCTTGCGCGCTCACACCCCCGCTACGTGGTGCCGGACACAGCCGAGCATCGTATGGCAGACCCATACAAGCTGCTCGCGCCGGAAGCGACGGCTGCGGGCCAATAGGACGGGTTTTTTTGCCTCGCCTCTGGTTTATCCGCTTGAGATTCTTCTAAACTTCGCAGCCAATGGCCAAGGTCGAAGTCGTCTGCCCACACTGCAAGCGCAACCAGTCGATCCCGACTCGGCGCCTGCATTCCGCATGGGTTTGCCTGGTGTGCCGGGGCACGATTGAAGACCCGTACATGAACAAGCGCAAGTCGGACGTGCCGAAGCTGGCGATCCCGCTGCATGGCAAGATCATCAGCAGCTCCGGCATCACCAATTTGTCCGAAATCGTCGCCGACAGCGAAGAGTACGCCAAGGGTTTCAAGGACAACCCGTGGGACCCCAGCATGCTTCAGGTCGTTGACCGCAGCGATGAGTGGGAAGCCCAGCAGGCCTCAGCGCGCAGACAGACCATCGTGCTGCTGGTGGTCGTGGTGGCGCTGATCGGCGGCGGCGGCGCGGCACTGTGGTACTTCGTCCTGCGCGGCGGCATGTAGCTGGCGAGTGGCGGTGAAGGTCAAGAGTTGAAGGTCGAAGTGCTGGTTAGACCCTTGACTGCCCCAGTAGAAGGTCCCTGCGCGACATCTTTCCTGCCCCAGACTGACAACCGACGCTATTCCTTCTTGCGTGCCCGTTTGCGCGCTTCTAGCTCGGCGCGGCCGCGCCTGGCTGTGTTATCGACGTCTTCGTCGGCGGCTTTGCCGATACGGCGCGCGTCGTGGGTGCTGACAAACAGGGCGCGGCCGTCGGCCAGCAGGATCTCGACGCCTGCGGGGCGCGTGCGCAGCTTTTCGATGGTCAGCGGCTCAACCTTGCGGGCATCGCGGCGGGCATCGGCGCGGGCCTGTTTCAGCCGCGCGTTGGCGGCTTGCATGTCGCGGCCCTCGATGTAGGGCGCAAAGCGGTCCATGAAACTGTCGAACTCGCGCATCATGCTGTCGTACTGGGCGTCATCCATCTGATGGCCGTGATCGCCGATGTAATCGCCGAACACGTTGCTCATCTGGTTGATCGCGCGGCCGATACGGCGATCAAGCGGGTTGCCCTTCTCGATGGCCCAAGGCGCGTTGCCAGCCGCTTCAGCCTGCGTCTTCAAGCCGTAGGTGGTGACCACCGCGCGCTCAAAGTTCTCGGTGAACCCTTCCAGCGCCTGGCTGGCCAGTGACGTGGTCTCAAGCTGCCGAACACTGAACAGCGTCAGCCCCGCCAGCAGGTTGCGGCAGCGGATGGCGGTCACGCGCTTGTCTTCGGCGTCCTGGATGCCGGTCAGCACACGCTCAGCCAGATCCGCCGCGAGCTCGGCTGCGCGCACGCCGCACAGCACCGGCCGCTTCAGAAACTGGCCAACGGCAATTGCGATGTACAGAGCATGAGAGATATCGATGCAGTATTCACGCAGCACCTCGTCGCGCATGCGCTGCAGCGCGTCCGGCACCATCGCCTGCACGCGCGGCATAAACCGCTCGTTGAAGCGCGCGATGGTGATGCCCTCGTCGCTGCGCGTAGCGTGCCGCACCAGCACGGGGATCAGCTCTTCGATCGTGGCTGGTTCTTTGCGCGGGCGCGGGGCCTCAACGGTGACCGGCTGCGGGTTGGTGGTGTTGCGCGCGGGCGCGTCGGCGGGCGGCCTTTGGCGCTGGGTGCGTGTGCCGGGGCGCTGGCCGGGCGCGCGCGCGCGCAAGGGGCCGCGGCGGTTGGGTTGAAAGTTGGGGGTGCCGGCCATGCCTGTCCCGTTCATGCCTGGTCGTACGCCAGTGTTGCTATCGTCACCGGCTCAGCGATGCCTTTGACTTCGATTTGCGCCTTGGTGCGGAACTTGATGGGGATGGCGATGCGGGCAGGGTTTTCGCGGGCGTAGTTGCTGATTTCCTGCACCGTTGAGATCGAGGCCAGCACCTCGTTGCCTGCCGCAAAGCTGCAAAGCCGCGCCGCCAGGTTCACGTGATGGCCCAGCACCGTGTACTGGTTGGCCTTCTGGTTGCCGAACATGCCCAGCAGCATCTCGCCGCTGTTGATGCCCACGCCCAGCGTCAGGATGTCCGGGTGCGTCTCAAGCAGCGACTCGGGCACCAGCTTCTGCTCAATCCAGCGCTTGCGGGTTCGCTGCATTGACTGCTGCAGATCCACAGCCACCTTGACTGCATTGTAAGCGTGGCCGGGGTTGGGCAGCGGCGCGCCGAACAGCGCCATCACCTGGTCGCCGACGAACTTGTCCAGAGTCGCGTCGTTGGCCTCAAGCGAGTTCATGCACACGTCAAAGAACTCATTGAACACGGTTTGCACCGTCGGCGCCTCAACGGCCTCACAGAATGGCGTGAAGTCGCGCAGGTCGGCAAACAGCACCGACAGCGTACGCTTGTGCGACAGAAACGGATCGTCTTGCGCGTCCAGCAGTCGCTCAACAATACGCGGGCTTACAAGTCGTTCAAAGAACTGCCGCGTCGTGCGCAGGCGGCTGATGTCTTCAACCGTGACCGTGCCCTGGCTTGCCGACCACACCGCTTTGAACTGGAAGTAATCGGTGCGCCCGGTAGTGGGGTTGGGCCTTTCGGCTTCAAAGGTCTGTTCGCTGACGGATTCAAGCGAGTCCTGCAGGAGGGTCTGGAAGACGCCGGGCGCCCACTCAATGTGATCCAGCGTCTCGACGTGGGGGCGCGAAGCCGCCACGTCTTTGCTCACGCTCAGAAACTCGGCCATGCGCGTGTTCATGCGGATGACGCGCCATTTCGAATCGACAATCAGGTAGGCGACGGTCAAGCCGGCAATGGTGTGCTGTGCGGGTGCTCGGGTCTGGCCGATGCTGGTGAGATTGCCAAGCGTCAATGAGCCCTGCGACTGCCCGCCGGCAAGCAACATCAGCTTGCGGCGAAGCTGGTCGTTCTCGCCTTGCAGCAGCTCAAGCTTTTCGGTGAGTTGCCTGGTTTCTGATGCCTTGCCGAGCATAGACTTCCCAACCCGCAAATCGGGAACGCCCGGAACGCACAGCGCTCAGGGCCGTGATCAAGCACAGGGCCACCCGGAATCATGCTGCCTTAGTGAGCCAAGACACGCAACGGCAGACGTGGTGGGTCAGGCGGCGGTCGGCAGTGGTTAGTGGTTGCCGCTATTGCGATCCGCCACCCTTCAATCCCACTTCAACTTCAACTTCAACCGGCCATGGGCTTTCCGAACACCAGCCGACTACTCCGTAGCCCTGTTCTTCTCGTCGCCGTCCCCATCGGTTTCCTCACGGCCTTCGTCCGATTCGACCGGGGCAGGGTTGTTTGCCGCCGGCTTGTCGTTGGGGCGAGGCTTTGCGGTGGGGATGTCCGGCGGCGCCATGGGATCTATGCGCTCGATCGGCTCTTCAGGCAGCTTGAACAGAAAATAGGCCGGCACGACGATCATTGCCATCAATACCAGCAGCATGACCCAGGTGATTGGTCGAAACTCCTTGATCATCCCGTGATTCTACCACGCAGCGCCATGTTTCTTCCAGTCCACACCGCGCAGCAGCCACGTGCACAGATAGCGCAGCGCATCCAGTGCGTGGTCGTTGTCCTTGCGCGGCACGCGCTCGCCCGGTCGCGACGACTCCTGCCACTCGTACAAGCCGAATTCGCGCACCAGATTCACGCAGCGCGCGTCAATGTACATGCCCGGCGTGCCGTCTTCGCGTATGGCCAGCATGCGGCGCACCGCTGCTATGCCGCCGGGGACATCATTGATGGCCGGCTGAGTGGTGATGCCGCCAGCCGCCAGCATCCGCCGCTCGAGCGACCCCGACGGGTCGGCGATCACCGGCCCCATCAGGTGGCCCTGGCGCATGAACTCGTCGTCAATGGCGCGTATCGCCTGCATGTGCGTATCAAGAACCTGGCGGTCAAGATAGTGCTCACGCAGCACCAGCAGGCGGCCGTCGCCGTCGCGTGCAGCCCACAGGCAGCACAGCGGGTTTGTGAACCCGAAGTCGATGGACTTGCAGATGATCGATCCCGGCGGCAGGGCAAGCTCAGGCAGTACGTGGACCGCCGGCTGAAACTCGCGGTACACGGCGCCGGCAGGGCTGGTAAACGCGCCGCCGAATTGCTCGTCGAATACTTCGGGCGGCAGCGTCTTGCGGGCGGATTCAATCTCTTCGGGGGCGATCAGCGGGTTGGCCCAGGTCGGGTAGCGAAAGCTCTGCCACTCGCCGTCATCCTTCAAGCCAAGGTCGTACAACCGGTGAATCCAGTTGAACCCGCGCGGCGTTGTCGGCACCAGCAGCCTGCCCCGGCGCGTTGTCAAGCGCCCGCGCAGGTAGCGCGTGAACGCCTCGCTGTCGAGGTGCGCGGCTTCGCACAGGATCAGCCAGTCGATCTCTTCGCCCAGCAATGTTTCGGGGCGTTGCGCCGACAGACAGTGCACCTCTGCGCCCCAGGGCAGGCGCAGCATGGAAGGGCCGGTGCGGCCGCCGTCCTTGACCTCTACCGGCAAGCCAAGCCGATCGCGCAGATCCTCGACGATGTACCGAAACTCCGGCTGTGCCAGCGCGTAGGTCGGCGCGACCAGCCATCCGCGCACCGGGCCGGCCAGCAGGTCGGGCAGAATGTCCTTGGCCGCGGCCAGCGACTTGCCGAAGCGCGCCCCCGCGATCAGCACCTTGAAGCGCGCCGAGGATTCGTGAAAGCGCAACTGCCCGGCGTGCGGGTCGTACCCCGTCGCGTGGAATGGGATCGGAAGCTGCATCGCCTAGCGTGTCCACAGAAAGTAGTCCGGCCGCGCATGGATGCGCGCCAGCGCGCGATCCAGCGCTGCGTCAGGCGGGCCGAGGCGCCGGCGCCCGCTTCCGTGCCCGGTGTTCACACGCGACTCGGCCAGCGCGCGCAAGTGACGCTGCAAGGCCTCACGATCTGCCTGCGGCAGTGCCGCCAGGATCGCGTCGCGCGCTACCGGGTCAGCCAGCGTTTCAGCCGGAATATCCCGGCGCGAGCAAAAGCGAAGCAATGCGGCGGCTTGCCGCGGCGGCTTGAGCGCGCAGATACGCCTGAACCCGGCACGAAGCAGAAAGTCGCTGAAAACGCCCATCTGGGCAATGCACTCGACATAGGACACGCGCGCCTGCCCCAGCGCATGCCGGATAAGCCGCCCCGCGACGCCCAGCCCGCGCAGGCGCGGATCGACCACCACGCGCTGCAACAGCCGCAGCTCGGCGTTCAGCGCGTCAGCGCCGTGTTCGCGCACGTGCGCAACATGAAAGCGGCTTGGCAACGCCCTTTCGCGCGCGGACAGATAGAGGTGCGGGTAGCCCAGCATCACAATGCCCGCCTCTTGCCCACGCAGCCGCGCAATCCAGACGTCGCTTACCGGCCCCGGCCGCGACTCGCCCAGGTAGTGCCAGCGTTTGAAGCGCTGCCAGTCCAGTGCCCGGCCGGGTGTGAACTCAAGCTCGTCGCACAGGTCGCGCGGCGCGGGCGGATGCAGCGTGCGCGGGGCGGCGCCAATCTCAATCTGCCGCGACGGCGCAAGATAGGGCATTGTCGCCAGATTGTGCGTGCTGGCCGCAAGTCGCAGCCCAAGCCGGCGCAGCGTCTGCGCGATGGCGCAGGCAGTCAGCTCATCCAGATGCGCGTCAAACTCGTCCGCCACCAGCAATTGCCCGGGAGACAGACTGCACAGCGCCAACGCGACGCGCAATCGCTGCCTCTCGCCGGCTGACAGATGCAGCACCCGCATCTGCCACAGGCGCGCGTCCGCCAGGCCCGCGCGCGCGAGCTGGCGCAGCACGATGCGCCCGGGAACCGCGGGCGGGAACAGCTCAAGCACACGGGACTGCAGGTCGGCAGACGACAGGCAAGGCAAGTGCAAGCCGCCGTGCGCGCGGGCCAGGGCGTCGAGCGCGATCGACTTGCCCGCGCCGCTGGGGCCTGTGACCGCCAGTGTTTCGCCCGGCGCGGGCAGCGGCAGGGCTAAGGGCTCGGGCGCTGCGGGCTCCGTGAAGCGCAGCCCGAATGTGCGTGCGGCAAACTCGGTGTGGGTCATGGCGGCACCGTTAGTTGCGCGTGAATTGCGCGGCGCACAGGTCGCCGTCGTCGCCGTACTTGTCTTCAAGTTCAGCCACCATGCAGCGCAGCGATTCGTCGCGCGAGAGGCCCACGCCAAGCACAAGGTGGTCGATCAGGCAAAGGCAGAGATAAACGCGCTGCGTCGAATACTCGAGCTCAAGCTCGCGCGAGACAATCAGGTACGGCACGCTCGACAGGTCCATTGCAGTCTCCGGCAGGCAAAAGCCTCACCCACAGGACCCGGCGGATACACGTGGCGGGGATCTCTCTGGAGGCTGCTGGTGCAAAGCCGCAGGATTCACAACCACGGATAAACGCAGACGGCCTTGTGTCGGCTTGGGGGTGCCAACTATTGGCCTGCTGTTCCAACTGCGGGTAACCCAGTGACCGCGGTTGCTGCCGCCTGGACCACCAGCGCTGTTCGGATTACTGCCCGCGCGTAAATCGTTGCTAGAATGATTGAGCGGTGAACCCATGGATTGCCAGTGCTGCCACAAGAAGCCCGCCCGTGTGCGCGTCTGCGACGTGGACGACAACTCGATTGCCGAGCAATACAACGTCTGCCAGGACTGCTTTGCACTGATCAAGCGCTACTTGTTCGACATGGCCCGCCCGCTCGCGCCGACCGACGAGATCATCCGCGAGGTGCAGATGCTGCTGGGCACCGACGAGAAGGCCCTGTCCGTCCCCGCCGCCTCCGGCGCGCTGGCGGCTGTTCCGAGTACCGAAAACGTTCCCGCCTGCCCCGATTGCGGCATGACCCTGTCTGAGTTCAAGGCACGAGGCCGATTCGGCTGCCCGCGCGACTACGAAATCTTCGCTGAGCACCTCGATCCCCTGTTTGAGCGCATTCACGACGTACAGCCGGCACGCCACGAGGGGCGCCTGCCCGAGTCACCATCCGGCGAGCCCGAACTTGTCGCGCAAGCGCGCAGGCTTTCCAGCCTCAAGACACGGCTGGATGCAGCGCTGGCAGAAGAGAATTACGAGGAGGCAGCCCGGCTGCGGGACCAGATCAATGAGCTTGGCAGCACCTCAAGGGAGAAGCAGGCTTGAGTGACTCGTTCGAGCACTTTCCGCGCGCGCTGGGCGAGTGGCTGAAAGGCCGCGGGCCTGACAGCGACATCGTGGTCAGCACGCGGGTGCGCTTTGCGCGCAACATCCGGGGGTTTCCGTTCACACTGAAAGCAACCGAGACGCAGCGCGCGGACGTGCTGAAGCTATGCGAAGAGGCGCTGCGCAAGGTGCATCTGCAGCGCAGCGTCGTGTCGCTTGAGCTGGACAAGATGGAAGAGGTCAAGCGCGACGTGCTGGTGGAGCGTCACCTGATCTCGCGCGAGCTTGCCAGCGCTGCCGGCCCGCGAGGTGTGACGTTCGGGCGAGGCGAAATGCTCAGCATCATGGTCAACGAAGAAGACCACCTGCGCCTGCAATGGATCAAAAGCGGGTTTGAGCCGGATCGCGCCTACCAGGCGCTGTGCAAGGTCGATCGCGCGCTTGAAGCCGTGCTGCCGTTTGCGGTGTCGCAGCAATACGGCTACCTGACAGCCTGCCCCACCAACGTCGGCACCGGCATGCGCATCAGCGTAATGGTGCATCTGCCCGCCCTGACAATGAAAGAGCAGATCGACAAGGTTTTCAAAGCCGCCAAGCGCATGAATCACGCGGTGCGCGGCTTGTACGGCGAGGGCACCCGGGCGTTCGGCGACATGTACCAGATCAGCAACCAGACCACGCTGGGCCGCAGTGAAGAGTCGATCCTGGAAAGCGTCAAAGCCATCGTTCCCCGCATCCTCGAGACCGAGCGCCAGACGCGCGGAACGTTGTACGCCGACGATCGCCCGTTTCTTGAAGACCGCGTGCTGCGCAGCCTGGCGGTACTGCGCAACGCCCGGCGCCTGAACGTGCAGGAAATGATGAGCCACCTGTCGATGCTGCGCCTGGGCATCGACCTGGGGCTGATCACCGACGTGCCGATGCAGACTGTCAACGAGATGTTCATCCTCGGCCAGCCAAGCCACCTGCAGGAGCGCGAGGGCCGCCTGATGACACCCACCGAGCGCGACACCGTACGCGCCGAGCTTGTGCGCGGCATGCTCGCCGCGCATTCGAACTGAATCGTTGCGATAAGCCCGGGGCTGCATAGTGTGCCTGCATGAGCGACACCTACACCGATCCAAGCAGGCTGTTCTTGATCCGCCTGCCGCAAGGGTTCAAGCGCGACGAGGGCGCCAAGGCGCTGGTGTTCCGCCACGACGAAATTGACGGCGCGGTGACTGTCAGTTGCCTGCGCCACCGCCTTGAAGCCGAACACATCGACCTTTTCGACGCGCTTCCAAGCCGCGAGTCGATGCAGAACATCATCCGCCGAGAAGAAGACGGTGTGCGACTGCGCTACGGCGACTACGAGGGCGAGTTACAGAACCGCCCCGAGGCCTGGCGCTGGTGGACACTGCAGCGCGGCGCCGTCGGATTGGTGGTCTCGTTCAACGGCTCGCCCGAGGCGGCAGAAGATTCCCGCGAGCTCGTGGACACGCTCGTCCAGGGCATCAGCATCACAAAGCAGCCGCCCGTGGGGGTCGAAGACTTCACATCACAAGCCGCCGATGTTTACGCCGAGGCGCTCAAGGCGCCCAAGCCGGCTATCGCAAAGCCGCTTGAGCTGAGCACCGGGCCCAAGAGCACGCTGCGCCTCGACAACGCATACTTTGCCTACCTGCATGCCTGGGACGACAACCCCGACACCGACGTGCGCGAGATGCTGACCGAGTGGTTTGAGCGCCTGTGGGGAGAGCATAAGGAAGACCTTGGTGCCTTTGAGGATGTGCGCGGGTTGATCTACCCCGTCGTGCGCGCCTGGGGCTTCGGGCGCGACACCAAGGTCAACGTGCTGCGCCGGCCGCTGGTGGACAAAGAACTGGAGCTGTTCGCCGCCGTCGATACCGGCCGCACACTGCGCTTTCTGACACGCGACGACCTGGAACGCTGGGATGGCGTCAGCGAGGACAACATCTTCTTCTTCGCGCGCGAAAACCTGCTGGCCATCAGCGAACAGATGGAACTGCAGGCTCTGGCCGGCCCCGACGGCAACCCGCGCGCAGTGATCATCGCGACCAACGACAGCCACGATGCCGCGCGTGTCGTGCTGCCGCAGTTTTATGAGAAGCTGGCGGCGGTGCTGGGGCCGAACCTGCTGGCTGGCATCCCCAACCGCGACTTCCTGATCATCCTGACCGCCGACGACCCGCAGCTTGTGCAGGACGTCAGCAGCCAGGTGAAGATCGACGCCGAGACCCGCCCCTACGCGATCTCAGGAAAGTTGTACCGCCTGACCGCCAACGGGCTGGCGCTATAACGGCAACACGTATGTCGCCCTCGCCCGCGCCCTCGCAATGCATCCGAGGGCGATGCAAGCATCGCCCGTACGGGCGACATTTATGTCGCCCTC
>CAZZBH010000087.1:0-15802 GCA_964652605.1 uncultured Planctomycetaceae bacterium | reverse complement strand
CGCTGCCGATGGTTTCAAGGTCGCGCATTTCACCCACCAGGATGACGTCGGGGTCCTGGCGCAGGGCGCGGCGCAAACCCTCGGCAAAGCCGGGCACGTCATTGTGCAGCTCGCGCTGTGTGACGACCGACTTCTTGTGATCGTGGTAGTACTCGATCGGGTCTTCAATCGTGATGATGTGGTGGTCAACGTTTGTGTTGATCCAGTCAATCATCGTGGCCAGCGTTGTGGTCTTGCCGCTGCCGGTGGGGCCGGTCACGAGGATCAAGCCGCGCGGGCGGTCCAGGATGCGCTTGACGCTTTCCGGCAACCCGATTTCTTCGAAGGTAAGCAGCTTGTTCGGAATCTGGCGCATGACCACGCCGACGACATTCTTCTGCTTGAACGCCGCGCACCGAAAGCGCGCCTTGTCGCCAAACGCATGGCCCCAGTCGGTGCTGCCGGCTTCCTGCAGCTCTTTGAGGTTCTTTTCAGGGATGATCTCTTTCAGCAGGCGCACGGTGTCTGCTGGTGTCAGCTCTGGTGCGTTGACGTCTTTCAAGTGCCCCGACTTGCGGATCACAGGCTTGCGCCCGACCGACAAATGCAGGTCGGATGCACCCTGCGCGACCACAAAGTCGAGCAACTGGTTCATCGCTACAGCCATTCAGTTCTCCGATTGCGCGTCCCCTGGCGCCCATAAAAGGGCACGCCCGGCAGATTCGACGGGCGCTGGGGGATTGAGCATTATGCGATACGGTGCCACGGCGGCAAGCGGCGGATTGCGGCAAGAAAGAGTCCGGTCACATTTGCGTTCCTACCAAGCCGGGCCGCGGAATGGCGCCCAGAAGAACGTTCGCAGGTTGGACCACTGGAAGCTCAGCCCGAACGTGAGCCCGTGCGTGCTGAAGTTGCTGCCGTCCACGTTCATCCAGCGCCAGCCCGCCGTCAGAAACAGGTGCCGGAACACCTGCACGTGCACGCGCGCGCCGAACTCGTTGGCGCCGGTGCCGTCAAAGAACTGCCCGCGCGCGGCCCAGCCCTCAAGCCCGATCGGCCAGATGGGCCAGATGCTGGCCGAGGCCTTGAAGCATGCGCCAACGCGGCTTATCCCCCGCGTTTCATCAAAGCCGGATAGTCCGACGGCAAGGTCAATGTAGCCGACATGCGGCAGCGGGACAGTGAAGCCCAGGTGGCCGCGCGCATCAGTGATGTAGGACCAGTCCTTGATCGCGCGCGGGCCAAGCAGCGCGTCGTTGTCGGTGCGGGCAAGCTGGGCGTAGCTGACATCGGCGAATACGAATCCGAAGCGCGCCCGGATCTGCCCGGCGCCTCCGCGGTAGCCGTTGGGCGTCAGCCACAACTCGGACTGAAAGTCGAACCAGATGTCGCGGGCCACCAGGTCGTCCTGCACGTCAATGCTGAACGGCCCGTCGTAGTAAGGGTAGGGCGCGCGGTTGGCCCACAGGCCCCACGGCGGCTTAATCTCGAACTGAGGCGGCGCCAGCTCGTCGCTTTCTGCCGCCTGCCCAGCCGCGGCGCGCGTGACCTCAAACGAAAGCGCCGGCAGCGCGCAAGCGGCCGCAATCAGGAACACAACCAAGTAAGCGGCCCTGAGCATCGGGGGCGGAGTATAGGGACGTTCCGCGAATTTGGATTTCCGATTTTGGATTGGTCGCCGCGTGGTCTGCGTCACACCGCGCTACCAGGTGATGGCGCATCAGAGGCGAACCGCCAAAGCGCCAAGACGCCAAAGCCTCAATACTTCTGGCGCTTTGGCGTTTTGGCGGTTCAAGCCGTGGCCGCTTCGCGCAGCTACGAATGATTGGGGACACTGGCAAGACCGCCGAACAAGGGCATTTGCCGAAGGCACGCGATCGCCGCACGCTGTTCTGTTGGGGACTGCGCCTTGCTCTGGCTCACCACGTCCAGGGGTGTCGCGGAGAGTCAAACGGTCCAAAGCTGGTATTGGCCCAATTCCACGCAAACTGGATTCCTATCGTCAAGCCGTGCGCCGCGAAGTCGTGCTGATAGGCTGCGCCGTATCGGTACCCGACCTCGACGAAGAGGTGGCGATAAACCATCACGCCGACCGAGCCCCCGGTGTCGAACACGACACCACTCATGGAGCCCAACGACGCGTCCGCCGAGAAACTCAGCGGCCACAACGGATAGGCGGTTACACGCGCGGTAAGGCTGAAACCAGCGTGCAGGTCACCGTCCGGAAGCCCAAGGTATCCGTACGCACCGCCGACAGAGACCGATAGTGGCGGGACAGTGAAGTTGAAGCCGACCCAACCGTACGCGCTGCTCGCATCAGAATTTCCATCCTCGCCCCGCCCCCACCAACGCGCCGCCCCGCCCGCGCCAAAGAAAAGAAAAGTTGCGTAGGCGTCGGCCGAGAGTCCCATCCCGCGGTCGGAGGAGTAGATCGGCGCGATGCGCGCTTCCAGCAGGCCCGGCGTTGCCATGGCATTCCGGCTGCTCCGCGATGGTTGTGCCTTGCGGTCGTTGAACGGCGCGTGATATGGGTAAACATTGTATTGCGACCCCAGCACATGGTTGGCGAAGTCCTTTGGGTCTTCTTCGGGCGCGGGATTTGGCGGCGCGTCCTGTGCAAACAGCAATCGCAAAGGTGGTCGCGTACCCGCAGTCAGCAAGAACTCGGACGCCGGCAACGTAATCGGAAGCAGCAACACAGTGATCCACACCAGTACCGCCATAGTCCGATCACTATAGGCGACCGTGCAGGCGGCCCAATGAAATTCCGGCGCAAGTCCTGCCCTTGCGTTGCCGGGTTGGGCGGGGAAACTCTCTGCACATGGCTGCGCAATCCAAGCTCCAGCAACAAGGACCCGACATCGTCAAGCGTCTGAAGCCGCTTGCGGCCCTGCGTGGCCTTGAGTCCACGCACCTGTTGATCAACGAGATTTATCGCAGCGTGCAGGGCGAGAGCACGCATGCGGGGCGGCCCTGCACGTTCATCCGCACGGCTGTGTGCAACCAGCGTTGCTCGTACTGCGATACGGCCTACGCGTTCACGCAGGGCGACGCGGTGCATATTGATGAGGTGGTGCGTAGGGCGTTGTCCAGTCGGCAACCGGCAATCGGGAATCGGGAATCGGAAACTGCCGGAGCCGCAACCCCAAACCCCGAACCTCGAACCTCGAACCTCGTAGAGATAACCGGCGGCGAGCCTTTGCTGCAGCCTCTGTTCCCCGAACTTTGCCGCCGCTTGCTGAATTCCGGCTGCGAGGTACTTGTGGAAACAGGCGGCAGCCACGACATCTCGATCGTGCCCACTGGCGTGCGCGTGATCCTGGACGTCAAGACACCCGGCAGCGGCGAGGAACACGCCAACGACTACGGCAACCTGCAGCGCCTGCGTCCCGGCGATGAGGTCAAGTTCGTGCTTACGTCGCGCGCGGACTATGAGTGGTCGCGCGACCTGGTGCTGCGCGAACAGCTGCATGAACGCACGACAGTGCTGTTTTCGCCGGCTTGGAAGATTGTAGATCCCGCAGAGCTGGTCGCCTGGATGCTGCAGGACGACATGCCCGCGCGCCTCAATCTGCAATTGCACAAATATGTCTGGGGCAACAAGCGCGGCGTGTGACGCAACGCCCGGCACACATTTTCTGCGTCCCCGGCGTCCCTGACGTGGTATGTGTGAGGCTGGAGGGGCCGGCCCCACCCGATGCCCTTGGACCTTTTCGCGGAAACGCTTAGTCTGTCCCGCCGATGACGCACGATCGACCCAAGACCGATCACGGAGCACCCGGCCCCAAGGGCGCGCCGCGCAACGTCCCCGACGACGCCGACGAGATCACCCAGATCGCCGGCGAGCTTGAGCGCGAGCACGAACGCCGCAAAGCCACCGGCAACACCAGCCAGACCGCCGACAACTTCGGCGCCCCGCCGCCCAGCAACCCGTACTTCATCCCCCAGGACACGCCAACGCAGGAAACGCCGGCGCTGCGGCCGCTGTCGGATGTTTTTGTCTCCCCCTTCGTACAGCCGCCGGAAAACGACTCGATCGCGCTTGAGCCCGCTAGCGACGACAACACACTCAACCAGGCCATCCTCACCAAGCGCCTGCCGCTGCCGCCGAAGCCTGAGGCGCCGCCGGCACCCAAGGTCACAATGGAAGAGATCGAATCCATTGTGGCCGAGATTCCCGACGCCCACGGCAGCGACACCGAGATCCGCAAGGTTCTGCCGCAAAGCAAAGTCACGCAGGACCCCGGCTTGCTCGTCAACGAAGACGACCTGGCCGAGCTGCGCACGCGCATGGAACGCGGCCTGCTGTCCAACCTCGGTTACCAGATGCTCAACCGGGTTGATGCGGTGGCGCAGGCCAGGGCCAGCGTCCCCTTTGACCACGACTACTACAGCCTGCGCAGTGTCAGCGCGTCGGCGTACATCATTGAGAACCCAAGCCTGCTTGAAGCTGCTTTCATCGGCCGCGTGACCGGCAACCAGCCGCTGATGCAATGGGCGCTTGAGGCGTTGCTGCTGAAAACGCGCCAGAACGGCGGCCGTTTTCTTGACCGCGCGGGCGCCAACCCGGATGCCCCGCCCGGCCGCGGCTGTGTCACGTCGATCCGCGACGTGGCCCTGGCGGCTGACCTGCTGGCGCCAGTGCTGCATGAGCCGGAACGCTCACAGGTAGCGGCGGTGCTGTTCGACAACGGACGGCGGCTTTCCACGTTTATCACTGACCCGTCGCAGAACCCGCCGGCGCGCATCAGCGAGACCGGGGCGATGGCACTGGGCCTCGTCGGCTTGCCGCTGATGAACTACGACACGTACTACCAGCAGGCGCGGCGCTGGGTTGACACTGCCGAGGCCCGCGCGCAGACCCTTCTGATCAACCGGGTGGCGGACAACGGTCGCCCCGCAGCCAGCGACCTGAACGGCTTGGCTGAGTTGATGCGCTTTCTGCTGCCGTTCTGCGAAGCCTTCAAGCGCTATTACGGCGACGACATGCTGATGGGTGAGGGCGGCAACCTCAGCGCCCTGCCGCGCTGGATCGCGCACCAGTTCGGCGCCGATCGCTTCGGGCTGTTCTCGTCGGGGCGCCTCAAGGTGGACGACCTTCGGGGCGCGACGCCGCTGCTGGCCAAGATCGGCGACACCTACCGCCACGGCGTGGCGCAGTGGCTGCTGCAGCAGATCAGCGTGGCCGACGCCGCCAAGCGCGTCAGCGAGGACGACCGCGCATCAAGCAAATACCGTCTGGAGGTGCCTGCCAACGCGGGCATCGACGCCGTGCTGACGGCGGTCTTCTATGACCCGGGCCTGCCGCCAACCAGCCCGCAGCAAAGCATGACGCCGGGCGCCAAGCTGTCCGAGACCCGGGCAGTCGTCCGCGCCGACTGGGACCCGGGCAGCACCATCGTGACGCTTCAGTCGGAGCTTGGCGCGCTGCCCTACGTGCATGTCGCCAGTGCCGGCGTCAACCTGCGCCTGCTGTCTGAGCCCGAGCTGTACAACAACATCGGCGGGCGCGAAGTGGCCGGTCGCGTGCGCGACTACATCGACATGGGCGGCGCGGCGTACATGAACGGCGACTTCAAGGGCAGCGAGGGCAGCCTGGCGCAGCGCCACCTGCTGTATCTGCGCGCCGAGGGCTCGGTGCTGCTGTTTGACCGCTTCGACATCGGCGACGGCCGGTCACTGCAACGCGCCGGCCTGCGCATCGGCGGCAGTGACGAAGCCCAGGCCGTTGACCGCGGCACACTGGCCGTCAACGCCAGCGACGGCAGTGGCAGGCAGGCGCGCTTCATCTTCTACAGTAACGGCTTCAGCCAGGGCGTTGAGCAGGGCGAGGGTGAAAACCTGCCCGGCTTGAGCCTTGAGTTCCTGCGCGGCCGCGGTGACCTTGCGGGGCTGATCAACATCGGCCGGCCCGAGCAGATGCCGCCGGTCAGGCGCATCAACACCGATGAGCGCGGCCGGGTGTACCGCACAACCATGGGCGACGGCGCCGTGCTGTTCAACGGGTGGCAGGGCGGCATGCCCCAGCAGTGCGGATGGATCTGGACCGACGCGCTGATGGCCTACGTCGATCGGCGCGATGACTATCCAAGCCGCTACGTCGCCATCAAATCGACCAGTGTGCTGGCGTACGACATGTCCGAGGGCCTGCACATCGGCTTTGGCGCCAGTCATCCCGACGACCCCGACAAGCCGGTTGAGTTCAGCTTGTTTGCCTCGGGCCCGCAGGCGGTGCTGTATCTGTCCACACGCGCGCATGTGCGGGTTTCTTTTCCCGGCCTCAAGAAGGTGTTCGTGGACGGCGCGGAAATGGAGATTGAAGGCGACGCCAAGGTGTTCGTCATCAGCCAGCCGCTTGAGCCCGGTCGCCACCTGATCGAGTTTGAGCACGAAAGCCCGGGGCCTGAAAGCAGCATCATCACGCCGCGCGACAACCAGTTCGTGGGCGGCATGTTCGGGTTGCAGGCCAGCATCGGCGACCCGATCGGCGTGGCGCACGCACGCCTGCTGATTGACGGCCGCCCCTGGGGTGAAGAGTTGAAGCAAAGCCCCTGGGTATGGAAGGTGGACGCGCGCCAGTTGGCTGAGGGCCCGCACGAGGCGGTGATCGAAGCCGGCGACGTGCTGGGCCACACACGCCAGAGCAAGCCACGGGTCTTTCGCGTGGACAACACTCCGCCTGCCGTGGAATTGAAGGAGCCGCGCGACGGCAAGAAGGCCCGCGGGGTGCTTACGTTTGTCGCCACAGCCGAAGACAGCAACGGCGTGGAGCGAGTGCAGTTCTGCCTCAACGGCAAGAAAGTCGGCGAGCCTGTCACCACCCCGCCGTACACCCGCGACATCGACACGACCCAGTTTGACGATGGCGACTACCTTGCCACCGCGCTGGCCTTCGACGCCGCGGGCAACGTCGGCCAGAGCAAAGCCGCCGGCTTGACGCTTGCCAACGACGCGCCACCGCCGGAGATTGTCAAGCTCAAGATCACGCCGCCGGTGCTTGCCGTTCAGCCGCTGCAGGAAGTGCAGCTTGAGATGATCGGCATCGACGACGAAGACAACGAGCAGCCGGTGCGCGTGCAGTGGCGACGGGTGAAGGGGCAGGGCGTCGTGGACCGCAACAACATCTTCACCGCCCCGGGCACCGAGGGCCCGTGCGTGATGGAAGCGCAGGTGGTCGGAACAACGGTACGCGCCAAGCTGCACGCCGTAGTGTCGCGCGAGTAGGGGCGACGCTTGCGTCGCCCTCAAACCCCCAGGCCTCACAGCAGGCTCTGGGCGACGCTAGCGTCGCCCCTACTCAAGCAGCGTGACCACAGTGCCTTCCGGGATTTCGTCGGGGTAGTTGCGCATGGTGATGCGCGCGTTGGCGGTTGCCTCGGCGCCTTTTGCAAAGCCCACGTTGTGCTCAACCACCGTGCCATCCGGCAGCTCAAACTTCGCCTTGTAGGGTTTCACCAGGTTCTTGGTCAGGCTCAGAAACTCGGCGTAGGAGACCTTGAGGTCGATGTTGAGGATCACCGTGCCCGGCATCGCCTCGACACGCTTGGTCGCAACCACGGTGAAAATCAATGCCACGTGCCTCTCCTTACTTGCGGCGCTTTGCCTGAAATGCCCGGACCACCGCCACGCGGGCGGCTTCTACCTGCGAGTCTTCAATACGGCGCAGCGCGAGATGGATGAACGGATATGCCAGCTCATCCGGCAGTGCCGTCAGGTCTTCAAACAGCTTGATGTAGAAAGCCTCGTGCAGGATGCGCCGCGTCGTATTCGCCACCAGCTCAATGACTTCGGCGTGATGCGCCTTCAGCATTGCCTGCACTTCGGATAGCGGCACAGCCAGTGCCTTTTCCAGCCGCTCCTGCGTGAAAATGAACCCCAGGGCTCCCTCATCAAGCTTGAGGTACTCGGTGTCCAAAAAGGCGTCGTTGAATTGTTCTGCTTCCATTGGGCGGGGACTTTACCGGCATCGGCGCAAATCGCAGCGCGATTTTTTCGACTTCTACTGGACTTATCAAACCTCAAAAGTATAAATAGTATGAAATGCGCCAAGGAGGCCGCTATGCTTGCCGAGATGACCGCTACCCTGCCCGCCGTCCTGATCCTGCAGGCAGACCCCGCCCTGCGCGCCGTACTGGCAAGCGGCCTCGAGACCGACTTCACCACGCTCAAAGCCGCTTCCGCCGATGAGGCACTGGCCATGCTGGCCAGCGCTGAGGCCGCGCCGGACGTAGCCATCGTGGACGCCTCAAACTGCGGCGCGGACCCGTTTGAACTGGCGCGCCTTTTGCGCCTGCTGCCCGATGCCGCTGACCTGCCCGTCCTGCTGCTCGCCGCCGACGCGGGCCGCGACTTCCGGCGCAAGGCGCTTGAGTACTCCATCAACGACTTTGTCGTCAAACCCTTTGACCTTTCCGAAGTGGCGCTTCGCGCGCGCAACCTGTCCAGCATCCGCAAGGCACAACGCATCGTCGCCGGATATACGGAAGACCTTGAGGCGCGCGTAGCGGTTCGCACCGCGGCGCTGAAGCGCGCGCTGAACGAGCTTACCGCCACCAAGGATGACCTGCTGGGTGCCCGGGCTGAAGCCATCCAGGCGCTGGGCATTGCCTGCGAGTACCGCGACGACGATACCGCCTCGCACATCAAGCGCATGGCTCAGTACACACGCATCATCGCCGAGAGGCTTGACCTTGACCACGGCTACACCCAGTTGCTCGAAAGCGCTGCGCCGCTGCATGACATCGGCAAGATCGGCGTGCCCGACGACATCCTGCTCAAGCCCGGGAAGCTGACGCCCGAGGAGTTCCGCATCATGCAGCGTCACCCGGGCATTGGCGCGCGCATCCTGTCGTCCGCGAACTCGCCGATGCTGCGCGAGGCGTACAACATTGCCCTGTACCACCACGAGAAGTGGGACGGCAGTGGCTATCCAAGCCGTCTTGCCGGTGAAGACATCCCCCTGTCGGCGCGCATCGTCGCGCTGAGCGACGTGTTTGACGCCCTGACACAGCAACGCGTGTACAAGCCGGCAATGACGATTGAGCAAAGCATGGAGATCATCAACCGCGGCTCAGGCCGGCACTTTGACCCGGCAGTGGTGGAAGCCTTCAAGCGCGGCCTGGACGAAGCCACAGAGATCTGCGTAAAGCTTCGCGACTGATGGCTATGGCAGGCGCCGGATGCGCGTTGACTCAACCTGTTTCATGTTCACAAGCTTCTTGTCATTGGTCCAGAACTCATCACACCCAGCCGCCACGCAGGCCGCCAGGTGCATTGCGTCCAATGCCTTCAGCTGATGGCGGGCCGCGAGGGTGATGGCCAGATCAAAGAACTGGCGATCCAGCGGGACGAACTCGCAGACGCCAAGGAAGTCCTAGTATCCTTGACGCACGGCCGCGTTGTCGGCAGATGGTGCGCCAGCTAAGACCTCAAATCTGACGAGTTCAGAGGAACACAAAACCGCGTCGTGCGCGCCGGCAAGGGCGCGCCTGGCAGACTCGCCATGCTGGGTAACCGCCTCGATGCTGTAGATGATGATGCAAGCATCCAGGAAAACGCGCACCATGGCCTCTCAATCTTCGCGCAATGCGTCCAGCGCGGCGTCGATCTCCTCCTTCGTTCGTCGGGCAAAATCGAGTTTGTCGATCTCGTCGAAGATCTGTTGCAGCGTTTGGGACCGCTCGCCACGTGAAAGCTGCCTGCGCCGCACCTCAATGACCACGTCGACCTCGCCGGGCGGAACGTTGTCGGGTACCACGGCCGTAAGCGTATGGTCGCTGGACACGTTTCCCTTGACTCGAATGTCCGACTTGTCCTCAGGCATCTCGGTTCTCGCAGTAGCGGTCTTCTCGATCGTCGCGGAATGTCGCCAGGTATGCGTCGATTTCCGAGCGACTCCTGCCGCTGGCGATTCCGCCTCCGATTCGAGAGAGCGTTTCTTTCAGGCGCGACAGCGACGGTTGTGATGGCCGCCGAACCACCACCTCAACCTCGCCTTGCGGCCAGTCTTCCGGCGCGTCGGGCTCAACCCTGTGGTCCGGCGTGATGCGGCCTTTGAGCGTAACGTCGGGCATGGCTCCCTCCGATACCAATTGTAACGCTTCCCAGGCAGCTATCCCAGACGCCGCTCCAGCCCCGTGGCGTCGGTGTCGAAGCCTTGCAGCTCTTCTTCCACCGCCATCATGAAGCGGCCGGCAAGCGCGCCGTCCACCAGCCGGTGATCGAAGCTCAGCGACAGATACACCATGTCGCGGAAGCCCCACGAATCCTCAGTCACCATCACGGGGCGCTTGACGATCTTGCCGGCCCCCATGATAGCGCTCTCCGGCTGCTTGATCAGCGGCATACCCATAATCGGGCCGAAGCTGCCGACGTTGGTCAGGGTGAATGTCCCGCCGCTGGTGTCGTCGGGCGTGAGCTTGCCCTGCTTGGCGCGGTTGCCCAGGTCATCCACCGCGCGGGCGATGCCGACGAGGTTGAGGTCCTGGCAGTTCTTGATGTTCGGAACGATCAGGTCGCCGCTGTCGAGCGCAACCGCAAACCCGTAGTTCACGAACTTCTTCATGATGATCTCGTCGCCGTTGATGATGGCGTTGACCATCGGGTAGCGCTCAAGGGCGCGGCACGACGCCCAGATAAAGAAGCTGGTGTACGTCAGATTGAAACCATACTCGGCCTTGAAGCGCTTCTTGATCGCCTCGCGGAACTTCACGATGCGGCTGAGATCCAGCTCATGCACCTGGGTGACGTGCGCCGCGGTGTCGATGGTGTTGCGCATCGCCTTGACGATGGCTTTGCGCACGGTGGACATCTTGACGACTTCGACGTTCTTGCCGGCAAGACCAAGCTGTTCCAGCGTGCGCTTCTGGGGCGCAGCTTTGGCGGGGGCTTCCGCCCGCTCCGCGGCAGGCGCCGCCGCCCCCGGTCTCTCGGCCGGGGCTTTGGTTCTGTTGCTGAGGTACGCTTCAAGGTCGCGCTTGCTGATGCGGCCGTCTTTGCCGCTGCCGTCGAGGCCCGAGATTTCCTCAAGGCTGATGCCATGCTCGTCGGCCATGGCGCGCACGACGGGGCTGTAGAAGCGCTTGCCGTCGCTGCGTGGCACGGGCGTGTCGCCCCTGGGCCCGCCCTTCTGTGCCTTGGATTCAGACTTTGCGCCGACCGCTGCGACTTCTTCATCCTGGGATTCGCCGTTGCCAGATTCGGCGCCTTCGGCCCCCCCCGGCCTGCCGGCCGGGGCTTTTGCTGCCGATTCGTCGTCGGACTTCTTTGGCGGGGCCTTGGCTTTGGCGCCCGCTTCGCTGCTGATCTTTGCGATGACCTTGCCCACTTCAACGGTGTCGTCGGCTGCGAACAGGATTTCGGTTAGTGTGCCGCTGGCTGGTGCGGGCACTTCGCTATCGACCTTGTCGGTGGAAATCTCGAGCACCGTTTCGTCCTTCTTCACGGTGTCGCCGACGTTCTTCACCCAGCGCACAATCGTCGCTTCGGCAATGGATTCACCCATCTTGGGCATCAGCATCTCGACTTCAGCCATGACAGCGTCCTTTCAGTCCGGACCGCGAAAGATAGCAGCGCGGTTAGTCCTTTGCACCCTTGGGACAGTTGAAGTTGAAGGTCCTGCCCAGCGCCTGCGAAACCCGCTTCAACTCATCTCCACCCAAAGCGCGCCCTCTTCAACAACCACCGGCCAGCGCTTCACCCGGATGTGATCCGACATCAGGCTGGTGCCCGTCGTCAGGTCAAACTGCCAGCCGTGATAGGCACAGGTAATCACGTTGCCGGTCAGCTCACCGTCCGAAAGCGGGAAGTACATGTGCGGGCACGAATCCTCGATCGCGTGAAACTCGCCGCCCACGTTGAACAGAGCCACAACCTTGTCGCCGGCGGCGATCGACCGGCCCTGGCCGGGCCCGGGCGCTTCTTCCACGGTGCAAAGCTTCTGCCGCATCGGCGGGAGGATAGCGGCAACCCATCACACGTAAATCCGCAGGCCAAACCGCAGCAGGTCGATGATCATCGTGCCTGAGCCGCTGGCCCCGTGCACCGCAAGCCACCCTTTGTCGCGGTGGCTTACCGTAAAGCGCGACGCAAACCCGCCCTCGATCACGAAGCGAAATACGGGCCATCCAAGCTCAGTGCCGAAGTACACGCCGCCACCCACCGCATGCGTCGTCCCCACCGGGGTGCGCCCGTCGGCAAGCATGTACACGAGCCGCGCCTCGAGATACAGCGAGCCGCTTTTCCAGTGCACGGGATAGAAACGCAGCCCCGGCTCAACTTCCAGTGCCGCCACGTAGCGATAGTCGTACCCGTCCGGCGTTTCGTATTCCGGGTCGTACGACCACACCCCCAGGCCGACAGATAAGGCCAGATGGCGGCTGGAAAACCACGCGAAATCAATCCCAAAGCCGGTGCCTCCACTCAACAGCGCCGGGTCGCCCGAAGGCAGTCGCAGCACGGCACCCCAGATGGACAGCGAAAAATTGCCGCCCGGCGCATGCTCTTTGTGCGCGGCAGGCGCCGCACCCTCCTGCGCGAACAGGCTGGGGCGAACGTATCGCCGGGGAAGGTCGTCAAAGGATGCGCAAAGCGGTGCGGCAGCAAAGGCAGCCACGATCGCAAGCAGCCAACGCATACGCCACCTCCGGGCCTGCCACTTCACAGGCGCAAACCCCGTCAGCGCCGCCTAGAGGTACACACGCACCCCGAAGCGCAGCAGGTTGAAATGCGGGCCGCCAAGACCGTTGGCGTCGCCAACCTCAATCCACCCGGCGTCGCCGCGGTTGATCGCAGCAAGCCAGACGATGTTGACTTCCAGGAACCCCCGAAGCTCCGGGCCGCCGAACTCGTACCCGAATCCAGCCCCCGCGCCAGCCGTAACCGACGTTTCAACCGGGGCGCTTCCCGCCAACAGGCCCAGCCGCATTCGAACATCAAAGTACAGGGCGCCGGTTTTCCACTCGACAAACTGAAACCGCAGCCCGCCCTCGGTTTCAATCATCGCGATGCCCTCACGATCCTCCCGAGAGTTGGCTCGTCCTTCCCACAGGCTTACACCAAAACACACGCCAAGTCCGGGACGGAACATGTACGCGCCCTGCGCGCCCAAGCCGCCAAGGATGCCGTCCGGCTGGGTCGGAAATCGCAGGTATGGCGTCACCCATGCCGCGATGCTGAAGCGTGAAGCAGGGTGTGACGAGCGCGGTGGATCGGCGCGGGGCGTGTCGTCATCCCGGGTAGTGCGATCCTCCTGGGCAAACAACGGCACCGGGTGGCGCATCGCCGTCGGAAGGTTGAACCCCGTGGACGCGAACAAGGGCGCCATCGCGCCCACCACGACAAGCACCGCCAGGAACTTTGCCATGTGACGACCTGCTTTCCGCGGGCGGCACACCTGTCCGCCCGCTACACTTCTTCTTCTGTACCGACCAGCGCGCGGATTTCGTCCACGATGGCGCGTCGGATGGCGATGCTGCCGTATTCCTCGAAGCTGTTGTGCCGGGCAGGATCGTAGTCGTTCATGGCCTCGAAGAATGCGACGGCGCCGGCTTGATCCAGGTCGTTGTCCTGGATCGCCTCCATCAGGATCTCGGCGATATTCTCGGCGTTGGCGCGCACCATGTCGAAGTAGAATTCCGTCAGCGCATTGCGCGACTCGGCATCGCCTGAGTCGCGGTACTTGTCCCAGATCTCGCGCAGGTTGCGCCCATCTTCGGTGTGCGTCGCGCCACGGGCATTTGTTTCGTTTTCGTCGGTCAATTCGTTTCCTGTTCGTTGGTCACTGCCATTATCCAGCGGGCACGCACCGGCGCAATGCCACGCAGGCGTTTGCGGGGCGCATTGCCATTCCCCTAAAGAAACACCCCCCGTCGCGCCGATGTCAGCCATGCCGGGGCGGCACAGTGCCGCCCTGCAGGACCCAGGAGCACACCCATGATGGAAATGACTCTCGAACGCCGGCTGGATGAACGTCGCGGCCCGGTTCGACGCAAGACCGATGTCCAGCGCGCCCTGCTTGAAGAATCCCTCAAGGAGCTCCCGCGCTACTTTGTCAGCTACGTTGAGCCCAAAGCGGGCGTGTACAGCTTCTACTACACCAGCCTGTACGACGCGCAGATGATGGTCGCGGAGCTCAAACGACAGGGCATCGAAGAAGAAAACATCGCGCTGTACGGCCGACACGACGAATAGGCGTCGTGTAGAGTTTGCTGCTGCCGCCGGGGTTGACCCCGGCGGTCTGCTTTAACAGGGGGTGGGAGGGGGGAGGTGAGAGGCAAAGCTGGCCAAACCTGCTGTCTCTCTGTCCGACCGGACACTCCCAACTCCAACCTCCCAACTCCCGTAACCAGTCCCCGATGCAGGCCCTCGCTGCTATAACGCCGCCATGGCCAAGAAATCCAGGCTCGTGTTTGCCTGCCGCGAGTGCGGCTACAACTCGCCCAAGTGGCTTGGCAAGTGCCCGTCCTGCAACGCCTGGAACACCTTCGTCGAAGAGCTCGACGCTTCCAAAGTGCGCCCTTCGCGCCGGGACGCGCTCAACGAACGCACCAAGCCGCAGCGCATCCGCGACGTCACGCCGCTTGAGGCTTCGCGCCTGCGCACCGGCATTAACGAGCTTGACCGCGTGCTGGGCGGCGGGTTCGTGCCCGGCTCGGCCATCCTGCTTGCCGGCGACCCCGGCATCGGCAAAAGCACGCTGACACTGCAAGCCGCACACAGATTCGCGCAGGCCACCGGCGGAGCCGTACTCTACGTCACCGGCGAGGAATCGGCGGAGCAGATCAAGCTGCGCGCCGAGCGCCTCAACTGCCTTGGCAACGAGCTGTTCGTGGTAGCAGAGACGAATCTCGACGCGATTCGCAACCACATCAAGGAACTTGCTCCCGCGCTGACCATCATCGACAGCATCCAGACGCTGTACGACAGCGAGCTGCCCAGCGCACCCGGCAGCGTGGGCCAGGTGCGCGAGTGCTGCGCGGGTATCATCATGCAGGCCAAAGCCACCAACATGCCCGTGATCGTCGTCGGCCACGTCACCAAGGAAGGCTCGGTGGCTGGCCCGCGCACACTGGAGCACATGGTCGATACCGTGCTCAACTTCGAGGGCGAGAAGTTCCAAGCGTACAGGCTTTTGCGCGCAAGCAAGAACCGCTTCGGCAGCACCGGCGAGCTGGGCGTGTTCGAGATGCGGCAGGAGGGCCTGGTCGAAGTCGAGAACGCCAGCAAGGTGTTTCTAGACGAGTACGACAACACCCGCAGCGGCTGTGCCATCCTGCCAGCCGCCGAGGGCACCCGCGTACTGCTGGTCGAAGTCCAGGCGCTGGTAAGCCCCAGCCCCATGAACTCGCCGCGCCGCAGATTTACGGGCCTCGACCAGAACCGCGCCCACATGCTGCTGGCGGTGCTGGAGAGGCGCGGCGGGCTGAAGCTCTCGCAGGACGAGGTCTATCTGAACGTCGTGGGCGGCGTGACTGTGGAAGAGCCAGCCGCCGACTTAGCCGCCTGCTTCGCCGTAGCCAGCAGCGCGAACGAGGTAAAGCTGCCGCCGGCAACGGTGTTCATAGGGGAGGTAGGGTTGGGCGGAGAAGTACGCAGTGCTAACCTGATGCAGCAACGCCTCGACGAAGCCGCCAAGCTGGGTTTCACGCAGGCGGTAATGCCCAAGTTGAGGGGAGAGAACATCCGCGCCCCCGAAGGCTTCAAGCTGCTGCAGATTCAAAACCTGCGCGAAGGCCTCGAGCGCTTCTACCTCGTGTCTTAAGCAGCTGGAGTGGCATCGGCATCTTGCCGAAGGAGTTTCATCGCCGTCCCGGCGATGACCGCG
>CAZZBH010000086.1:0-16105 GCA_964652605.1 uncultured Planctomycetaceae bacterium | reverse complement strand
GACAGCGACGAGTCTGAGTTCAAGTCTGAAGACACGCTGACCGGCGAAGAAGGCTTTGAAGACAGCGCGGCTACACAGGACGGCATGTCGGCCGCGCAGCGCATTTCAAGCAACCGCGCGGTGCTGGCGGACGCGCTGGGCGACCTGATCAGTGAAATCCAGGACACGTTCAAGTACTACATCAACCGGCGCATTATTCCGCGCGTTGACAAGGTGCGGCTGTGCGGCGGTACGGCGAAGTTCCCTGACATTGAAGAGTTTTTTGCCGGGCAGCTGGGCGTTCCGTGCGAGTTATGGAACCCGTTTGCGCGGCTTGACGTAAGCGGCGTGCAGGGCAAGTACCCGCCGAATTTTCTGGACGAGCTTGGGCCGGGGATGGGCATTGCGGCTGGGCTGGCGATGAGGGCGCTTTAATGTTGTGGCATGGCCGTCCCGGCCATGGAGTTGCAGCGGCGTCACGCCGCTGGCACGGGCCGGAGGCCCGTGAATACTCCATCGGCGGGACGCCGATGCCACCGATGACAGCACTCCCCCGGAGGGGCAATGTTTGAACTGAACCTGATCAAGGATAAGGCCAAGGCGCGGCAGCGCCGGCGCCTGATATTCTTGTGCATTGTGTCGATTGCGTTGCTTAGCGGCTTGTCGCTGATTGCCATTGGCAGTCTGTTCTGGCGCGAAACCACGCTGCTGCAAACGCAGGAGCGCGAGATCGACCAGTTGGCCAGCTACATCAAGGAGATCGAAGGCTGGGTTGCGACGGAAGGGCCGAAGGCGCGCAAGCGCCGCAACGCCATGATCCACGCCTGGAACGAGGACTTTGAAGTGCTGCAAAGCCGCCCACGCTTCACGCCCGTCCTGTGGGACCTGTACGAGTACAAGCCGCGCAACGGCGACTTCTGGTACAACGAGTTTTCGATCCGCGCCATCCGCACAACGCCGACATCGGGCGCGCAGGCAGACCAGTTTGCGCTGGCGAAGTCGCTGATGGGCCCAAGGCGCCTCAGCGGCAACGGCTACATCGAAATTGAGCAAAGCGACGTGATGACAGAAAACGAGCTCGCGGACATGACCGCGCGCATGGAGCGCATGGTGAACCTCGTGGGTGCACCGCGCTTTGCCATTGAGTTGTCGCAGCGCAACGAGGGCGCGGCACTTGAGGGCGGGCGGTACGTGCCGTTTACCGTTGAGGCGGCAACCAGCGCGTTTACCGGCCGCGGCGCGGACTTCGAGCCGTAAGGAGAGCAGGATGGCAGCCAGCGGGGGCGGAGACTGGACAGCGGGCATCATCGCGATTGTCGCGGCGTTGCTGATCGGCGTGGGCCTGGTGGTCGGCGCCTACTTTGGCGCGTACAAGCCGCGCCAGGCGCAGCGCATCGCCGCCGAGCAGCGCATGGAAGAATTGCGCGTTGACGAAGCCACAGTCACTGCCGCGCAGAACCGCGTAAAGGGGCAGCAGGCTGACGCGGATCGCATGGCTGAGCGTATTGCGGCGCTTGAAGGCGACGGCAAGTCAGGGCCGTTTTCGATCGCTGACCCTGTGACGCAGGACGTGACGCAAGTGTCTGATGACCTGCGGGCGCTGTGCCGGACGCACAACCTGAACTTCACCGAGCGCGCCAAGCAGCAGACAGGCGCGCAGATGGTCTATCCGGTGGGCAAACAGATCGAGTTTGAGCACGGCTTGAAGGCGACCGGGCTTGTGGTCGAGGTGCAGGGCAGCTTTCACGATTTTGCGCGTTTTCTGTCCGAGGCTGAGGCGCTTGAATCGGCGACGATCATAGCGGACTCAGTGGATTGCATCGGCGACAGCAACGCCGGCAATGAGCACACGTTTATTTTGCAGTTGTACGTGATCGAGAAGCGCAACCTCGAAACGCTGGGCAGGTAAGGAGCGGGGATGCCGAAGCAGACAAAACAGTTGATCGTTCTGGTGATCGCACTGGTGGTTTTGGGCGGGGTCGCGTTTTATGTCCTTGTACTCGACAAGGACACCCCTGCTTCCGGTACTGCAAAAACCAAAACGGCCAAGCAGGGCGACACGCCGGCACAGCCGGCAGGCACAGCCAAGGACGCCAAGGGCGGCCCAGCCGGCAGCGCGCCTGTTGTACAGGTCAAGGACGAGGACATTCCGCCTGAGGCCACACCCAGGATTTCCGCGCTGACGTGGCCGGTAGCAGCGCCGCTTGGGGCGGGTTTCGGCATTCACGAGGCGCAGCGGGAAGGCATTGAAATGCCGTGGGACCCGCTGAAGGTAAAGAACGTCGATATCGTGAACCCGCAGTTGAAAGAAGAGATCGAGCGGCTGAAGGCCGAGTGGGTGCCGGACGGTATTTCGGTGCTGCCGCAGCCGGTGCGCAAGGTAACGATTGTAACCAGAGAAGACGGCACGCGTGAGCGAACTGAAGAGATGGTGGTGCAGGACGTTGTGGAGGTGTGGTTTGCGGGGCAGCGCTCGCCGTACAAGGTGGATGACCGCCTGGTGGGCACGCGCTATGTGATTCAGCAGGTGCTGTTTGGTGACAAGATCTGGGAGTCAAGTGTCGAAATACAGGACGACGGTTCAGAGGTTCGGCAGTTGACGCAGAGGGTTTACGACGGGCCGGATGCCGGCACGCAGAAGGCGGTAATCAGGCTGCGCGGCGACAAGGGCAACCTGATTGACATGGAGCTTGCGCCGGCTTCGCGCTATGGCGATGCGCCGGGCGCGCGCCGTCCACGATAGGTTCAAGCAGGCGGGATGACCCGCTGACCATAGGGGGCATACATGACGATGACTGGCAGCGACGCGCGACCGATGAGGGTGGTGCTGTACTGTTTGCTGCTGCTTGCGGCGCTGTTCAGCGCGCCGTTGCATGCGCAGGAAGCGCCTGAGCCGCGCCGCGACGGATTGATCGATGTCGATTTCGTGAAGAAGGACATCCACACGGTGATGCACTACATCGGGTTGCGGGCCAACCTGGACATCATCGTGGAGGGCACGATTGACGTGGTGCTGACGATCATCCACCGCAACGTCGATCCGCGGGACGTGATTCGCTCAATCTGCAAGGCGAACAAGCTGGATTTCATTGAGGACGGCACGTCAATCATTATCAAGGCGCGGCCGCAGGATTCATCGCTGGCCAACGTGGTGAAGGGCGAAATGGAGGGGCGCTTTAACGTCAACTTTCTTTCGCATGACCTTGTGCCGGCGATCATGGAAGTTGCCTCAGTGACGCAGACCGACGCGCTGATCCCGTCGGCCCCGCCGCAGGAGCTTGGCGGCATGCGCGTGACATTCCCGCGCGGCGTCGAGCGGCCGGTGCCGCCCGAGGGCGAAGGCGACGGCCCGGCCGAGCCCGCCCGCGTAGGCGAAGGCGCCACAGTTGATGTGGTGTTGCAGCGCAAGGTAAGCATGTACATGCGCGACGCGACGGCTGAGGCGATCATGTTGCGCCTTGCCGCGCTGGGCGGCCTGGACGTGGAAGTTCGGCAGCGCGCGGACGACCAGCTTGTGCAGCGCGTGAGCTTTGAGTTCAAGTATCGCCCGATGCGCATGGCCGGCGGCACCGAAGGCGGCCCGGCAATCCAGGACCCTGACGTGACGCTTGAGCGCGGCGAATGGACGCTGCCCGGCGCGGACGTAAACCAGGTGCGCACCGAAGTGCGCAACCTGATGAGCCCGCGCGGCATGGTGGTGGTTGACCGCCTGACGAACTACGTGGTGATCTACGACATGGAAACGCCGTACATGGAACGCATCAGCGCGTACATGGACGCGGTGGCTGAGCGCGCGGTGCTGGTAGCCGAGCAGACGGCTGACCCGATGGTGATCCGCGAATACCCGACAGTGCGCGACGTGGCAGACCAGGCACTGGTGGACCAGATCAGGGAAGTGGTGGGCGAAGCGGGCAAGGTGATCCCGAACCCCGAGCGCAACACGATTATCATCTCGGCGCCGCGGTCGCGCCTGCCGATGCTCGACGAGCTGATGCGCACGATGGACACGCTGCCGCAGCAGGTGATGATCACCTCGCAGCTTGTGGAAGTGACACTGGACGAATACATCGGCTATGGCCTTGAGATTTTCTCGGATAACCCGGCGACCAACCTGAATGACGGGCGATTCGTTGTAAGCGGCCAGGACGGTGGCGGCACGGTGGGTGGCTTGTACGGCCAGCCGACGGGCTTTGACCCGTTTTTCGGCACGTTCAGCAACCCGCGCGTCGATATCCGGCTTGAGCTGCTGGCCAACGAGGGCAAGGTCAAGACGCTGAGCAAGCCCTGGACGATGGCCAGCAACAAGAAGGAAGCGCGGATCGAGGTTGGCCAGGAGATACCGTACCTTTCGGGCAGTGCGGCCACGGGCGGCGCCACGACGGTGACGGTGTCGTTCAAGGAAGTTTCGATCCTGATGCTGGTGACGCCGACGGTGCTTGAGGGCGGCCTGTTGCGCCTGCAGGTTGACGTGACGGTGCGCGAGGTGATCGGCAACGTGGCGATCGAGGGCAACAACACGCCGGTGCTCAGCAAGCGGCAAAGCAAGACGGACGTGTTTATCCGCGACGGCGAAACGCTGGTAATGGGCGGATTGATGCGCGAGCGCGAGCGGATGGATGAGTCGGGGATTCCGTTTTTGAAGGACATCCCGTTTTTGGGCTATCTGTTCAAGTCAGCCAACAAGACGACGAACAAGACCGACCTGTTGTTCTTTGTGCGCCCGACAATTGTCAACGCCAACGGCAACCGCAACGAAGGCAGCGGCTTGGACATCGTGCGCGACCTGCAGCCGGTTGTGTACGAAGACGCGGACGCGAAGCTTGCAGGCATACGCATTGGCCGGTTCTTCAAGCTTGGCCTGACGCCCAAGCCAAGGCACTTCAACCCAGCCGCCCGCCCGAACACGGCGGCAGAGGTTGACCCGGCGGGATAGCCCGGGAGAAGCGGGACGTGGCACAAAGCAGCAAAGCCAGGACAGACTTCGAGCGCCTGCTTGACCGGATGCAGCCACTGGTCGAGCAGGCGCTCAAGCGCTTTGCGTGGGGCGAAACGGCAGCGCCGCGGCGGCTTGTGCAGGCTATGGAGTACTCATTGAACGCGGGCGGCAAGCGCCTGCGGCCAATGCTGGTGTTTGCTGCGTGCGAGGCTGCAGGCGGGTCGATGGACGACGCCATGGCGGTTGCCGGCGCGTTTGAGCTTGTGCACACGTACAGCCTGATTCACGACGATCTGCCGGCCATGGACGACGACGACCTGCGTCGCGGAAGGCCCACCTGCCACAAGGCGTTTGATGAGGCCACGGCAATACTGGCAGGCGACGCCATGAACACGTACGCGTACCAGGCGATCCTGGAGGGGGTCAGCAGCGCCGACCGTGCCGTTGCCGCCGCGCTCGAACTTGCACGCGCTTCCGGCCTGGAGGGCATGGTGGGGGGCCAAATGGCTGACCTCGAGAGTGAGGGCGCTGCGCCGGATCTTGAGCGTCTGCGCTACATTCATGCCAGCAAGACGGGCGCGCTGATCACGGCGGCAGTAGTGTGCGGCGGCATAGTCGGCGGCGCAGATGCGGAGACGCTGGGGCGGCTGCGGCGCTATGGGCGAGATGTCGGGCTGGCGTTTCAGGTGATCGACGACATTCTGGATGAAACGGCAACGGCTGCACAGTTGGGCAAGTCGCCCGGCAAAGACAGCGCCGCGAATAAGATGACCTACCCGCGAGTGATGGGGCTCGATGTGGCGCGGCTACACGCACAAGAGCTGGTAGATGCGGCTCTGTCAGAGTTGCGGGGGCTCGACAAAGCCGAAGCGCTGCGCACAATTGCGGCGTACTTTGTCGCCCGCACGCACTAGCCGTTGCCACGCGGCAGGGCTAGACTGCGGGTTTCACGGCACGATGGGCGCAAATGCCGCAATTGCTCGATCAGGTAAACGACCCGGATGACCTCAAGAAGCTTCGGCGGGAGGAGCTGCCAAAGCTTGCCGAGGAATTGCGCGCATTCATCATCGATTGCGTGCACGGGCGCACAGGTGGCCACCTTGGCTCAGGGCTTGGCACGGTGGAGTTGTCGCTGGCGCTGCACTACCACTACCAGCTTCGCGACCATGACAGTCTCGTTTGGGACGTCGGGCACCAGTGCTACCCGCACAAGCTGCTTACCGGCCGGCGCGGAGCGTTCAGTACTCTCAGGCAATACAATGGCCTAAGCGGCTTTCCTGACCCCAAGGAGAGCCCGTACGACAAAGTAAAGACCGGCCACGGCGGCACCTCGTTGAGCACGGCGCTGGGAATTGCCATTGCCAACAAGCAGCAGGGGTTCCGAGATCGTGTCAGCATTGCCGTGATTGGCGACGGCGCGCTACAGGAGGGCCAGGCGCTTGAGGCGCTGAACCACGGTGGTGATCTGCGTGACTTGCGGTTCCTTGTCATTCTCAACGACAACGAGCACGGTATCGGCCCAGCCACCGGTGCATTGGCAAACTATTTCAGCAAGTTCCGTACAAGCCACGCATACACCAACGCCAAGAAAGACGCCAAAAAGCTTCTGAAGCGCCTGGAGGAGCAAGGCGGCTCATTCGGCCGCGCGGTCCAGGACGTTGTGGATCACGTCAAGACCGGGTTGCACGGCTTGATGCCGGCCACACATCCAGGCGTGCTGTTTGAAGAGCTTGGCTATCACTACTACGGGCCCATCGACGGCCACAACATCGACCAGATGCTGGACGCCTTCGAAAACATTGCACGTGTGCCCAAGCCGGTTGTGCTCCACGTAATGACCCGCAAGGGCAAAGGCTTTAACAACGACCTGCCTGACCACTACGCCTATCACGCTGCAAAGACAAGCGGGAAGTTGACATCGCATCTTCCCCGCGAGTTCAGCCGCCAGGGCGGGCCTTCCTACACCGACGTGTTCGTCGAGAAAACGCTCGACCTCATGCGCCGCGATGAAAAGGTCATCGCAATCACGGCTGCCATGCTGCAGGGTACCGGTCTTGAGATTGTGCAGAAGCAGTTCAAAGACCGGGTGTTTGACGTCGGCATGGCTGAGCAGCACGCGGTAGGCTTTTCGCAGGGCTTGAAGCTTGGCGGCATGAAGCCGATTTGCGCGGTTTACAGCACCTTCCTGCAGCGGTCACTGGATCAGTTGTTCCAGGAGATCGCACTGATCAAGACACCCGTGCTGCTGGCACTCGATCGCGCGGGGTTGGTGGGCCCAGACGGAGCGACACACAACGGCGTGTTCGACATTGCTTACCTTGGAATGTTGCCCAACATGGTGTTGATGGCGCCGCGCGACGCGTCCGAAATGAAGGCGATGATGGATTGGGGCATCCAGCTCAGTTCTCCAGCCGCCATCCGCTTCCCGCGCGCCAACGCACCAAAGGCTGATGCGGAGCTGCCGGCGGGCCCAACGCTTGAGCTTGGCAAGGCCGAGATGTTGCGCGATGGCACAGATGGGGCCGTAATCGCCTACGGCTCGATGGTGTATCACGCGCTCGATGCAATTGAGCGTATTGAGGAGCGCCACGGCAAGCGGTTGGCCCTGATCAATGCGCGTTTTGCCAAGCCCTTTGACGAGGCATTGTTTGCCCGGCTGATTGAGAAACACGAAGTCGTGTTTACTGTTGAGGAACACGTACGACGCGGTGGTTTCGGAAGTGCGGTCCTGGAGTTTGCCAACCGGGCAAGGCTTGACGCGGGCAAGCTGGAAGTCATTGCCATTGATGACCGTTTTGTTGACCACGGCGCACGCGTCGAAGTACTGCAGGAAGTTGGCCTTGACCCTGCCGGCATAGCGGCCACCATCGAGCGCCGGATGGGTCTGCGCCGCGGTGCGGGCGAAAGCTCGCGGCGCAACATATCCGCGAGCAGCGGCGTGACCGGATGATCCTCCTCGTCGGCGATGGAAACAGGGCGGACGTAGTGCACGCAATCGCGCAGGTTGAGCCCCTGCTGCGCGAGCTGGTTGACGACGTGCAGATTGACCTTGACCAGTCGTTTGACCTTGCAGCGCGTGTCCCAAGACTGGTCATCAACTTCGGCGGCGACGGCAGCATTCTGCGCATCGCCGGCCGCCTTGGCGACAGGCAGGTTCCGCTGCTTGGCGTGAACTTCGGAAAGTTTGGTTTTCTTGCAGAGTTTGAGCTGCCGGAACTGCTGGCGCGACTTGACGACGCCGTTCACGGACGGCTCGCCACGCGCCAGTCCCTGCTGATCCGAGTGAGCGTAGCAGCTGGCGGCCAAGTCGCGGAGCACGTTGTCGTCAATGACGTGACACTGCAGCGCGCGCCTCAGCAACGCATGGTTCACGTCTTTGCCTACCATGACGGTGCCCCGATTGCTGACTACTTTGGCGACGGCTTGATCGTGGCGACGCCTGTCGGCTCGACGGCATACAACCTGGCCGCCGGTGGCGCGCTACTGCAACCGGAGCTCGATGCCTTGATTCTGACGCCGCTGTGCGCTCACACACTGAGTCTGCGACCGCTTGTAATCCCTGCACACGGGCGCCTGGAGTTGAAGCTTGCCGGGGATGACCGCGTCACTGTCACAATGGATGGTGAGGGTACGCGCGAGCTGTCAGGCGGTGATAGCGTCACGATCTCGCGCGCTAGCCAGCCCATGACGCTCGTCGCGCACCCAAGCAGGAGCTACTTCGACACCCTGCGCCTGAAGTTTGACTGGAGCAAGCGCACCACCGTGTCCAGACCCTGACCGAGAGGAAAGCACTGCCGCTATGCGTCCAGCCACTGCCAGACTATCCAATCGACTGTCCGTAACCCCGCAGCGCCAAGCACTGACAATCGTGCTGTACAGCAGCGACGTTGCCCGGCGTGCGTCGCTGCTTGCCCTGTTGAACGCAAGCGCACACTTTGATGTCGGTGCTGACCAGGTCATTGAGGTGACAGATCGATCGCAGGCGGCGCGGTTCAGCCTTCGGCAGGGCTCATTGCTGATCATCGATATGCAGGGCGAGCCACTGGACGAGCAGATTCTGCGTGACCGGGCGACCTCCGTCGTGGTGGCGCAATGGGGTGACCGCCAAGCACACGACGAAATGGACCTCTATTTGGCCGCGGAAGCAGACGAGCGCGATGTCGGGCGCCTGCTGCAGCTCGCGCGAGAGCTTGCCTGGCTGAGGTCTCGGGCGTTCAGTGAAGGCGCAACCGCCTCCAGTGCTGACAAGCTTGCCCGGCTTAACCGCATTGGCACGGCTTTGTCGGACGTGCGTGTATTGCACGAACTGTTGGCGGTAGTGCTAACCGAGGCGCGCCACATTATGGATGCCGACGCCGGCAGCATCTACATCATTGAGCACGGCCGGGGCGGTGGTTCAAGCCTTTCCGGGCGCAAGGTGCTGGGCCGCGCTGAGCGAAGGACACGTGCGGTAGCGGTCAAGCGCGCGGCGCTGGAGGGCGATCGGTTCCGACTGCGTTTTGCAGCCGCGCAGAATGACTCGGTGGATATTCCGTTTGAAGAACTGGTGTTTCCCGCCAATGTCGAAAGCATCGCGGGATACGCGGCGATTACCGGCGAGATCATTGCCCTTGACGATGTTCGCCATCCGCCGGCTGGCGCCCCGTACCGCTTCAATGAGTCCATCGACGACAAGTACGGCTACCGCACGTGCAGCATGTTGACCGTGCCCCTGAAGAACACGCAGGATGAAGTCGTCGGCATCGTTCAACTCATCAACAAGAAGAAAGACCCGCTGCAGCGGCTGCCTAAGGGCGATGCAGCCGTGGCTCACGTCATTCCATTCGGCAAAGAGGACATTGAGCTCGCCGTCAGCCTGGGCAGCCAAGCCGGCGTTGCAATCGAGAACGTACGCCTGATGGACGCCATTTCGCACCTGTTTGAACGGTTCGTCATCGCGTGCATCCAGGCTGTGGAGCAGCGCGATCCAGCCACGGCAGGCCATTCGGGTCGCGTTGACAGACTGACCATGTCGCTGGCAGAAGAGGTGAACCGGGACAGCTCGGGCGCTTTCAAAGGGACCACGCTAAGCGACGCGGAACTGGTTGAGTTGCATTACGCCGCCCTGCTGCACGATTTCGGCAAGATCGGCGTACGTGAGCACGTGTTGACCAAAGCCGAAAAACTGTACCCCGCGCAGGCGCAGGCGATCCAGTTTCGAGCGGAGGTCATCCAGCGCGAGTTGCGGCTGGAAAGCCTGGAGCAGGAGGCCAGGCTGTTTGCCGAAAAGCGCGCCACCACAGAAGCGCTCAGCACACTAAGGACAGAGCTTGCCGATAAGCTCGCGCGCCTGGCCGATGACCTGGAGTTCGTCCGCAAGCACATCAAGCCGATTTTTCTTACGGCAGAAGCGCAGTCGCGGCTGGCAACGATTCACAGCAACCCATGGCGCATTGGTGGTGACGAGTACCCCTTGCTGGACGAAAGCGAGTACAAGAGCCTGTGTACGCCGCGTGGCACGCTCAACCCCGAAGAGCGCAAGGAAATCGAGAACCACGTAGCGGCATCGTGGAAGTTCCTCAAGCAGATCCCCTGGACCGAAGACCTCGCGCGCGTGCCCGAGATCGCCGGCCAGCACCATGAGAAGATGAAGGGCGGCGGCTATCCCAACGGTGTGCCAGCGGCCGAGACACCTCTGGGTTCAAGGCTGATCGCCGTGGCCGACGTGTTTGACAGCCTGACGGCAAGCGACCGCCCCTACAAGCCGGCGATTCCGCTGGAGCGCGCGCTGCAGATCCTTCAGTCCATGGCCGACGAAGGCGACTTGGACCCCGATGTTGTCGAGCTGTTCCAGCGCACACGGGTCTGGGAGAAGCTCAAGCTCAAGGTGGTGCGCATGGCCGACGCCAGCGAGTCGCAAAAGGCTGCCCGCTAGCGATTGCGCAATCCGCGTTAGCGACTAGGTTCAACACGGCGCCGGGTGGGGGTTCTCGGCTGTCGAACAGTTCTGAAACCCGAGGCCTGAAACGCGACATGACAGAACCAAGAACCATCACCGTAGCGCACTCGCCGGACGCAGACGATGCGTTCATGTTTCACGCGCTGGCGAACAGCAAGATCGACACCGGTTGGCTGACGATCCGCCATGAGCTATGCGACATCGAAACCTTGAACCAGCGCGCCAGAACAGGCGAGCTCGACGTCACAGCGTGCAGCTTTCACGCCTACCCGTATATTGCCGACAAGTACGTCATTACGCGCGCAGGCGCCAGCATGGGCGACCGCTACGGCCCGATTCTGGTCAGCCGCGAGCCCATGAACCCGCGTGACCTGGATGGCCGCAAGGTTGCCACACCCGGCCCGCTTACCAGCGCCACGCTTGCGCTGCGGCTTTACAACGACAGCGTTGAGCCCGTGCACATGAACTTCAATGAAGTGCAGCACGCGGTGCTGGACGGCCGCGTGGATGCCGGCGTGATCATCCACGAGGGTCAGGTGACCTACAACGATCTCAACCTGTTCAAGGTCGTTGACTTGGGCGAGTGGTGGCACACGAAGTATGAGCTTCCCCTGCCTCTCGGCTGCAACGTGGCGCGTCGAAACCTGGGAAACGAAGTGATCGCCCAGTTCAGCAGGTGCTTCAGCGCCAGCATTCGCTACGCGCTGGATAACCGCGACGAGGCTCTGGATTACGCTCTCAGCTACGGCCGCGGCCTTGACCGGTCAAGGGCGGATAAGTTTGTCGGCATGTACGTCAATGACTACACCGTCGATATCGGTGACGACGGCATGCGCGCCGCGCGATTGCTGCTGCAACTGGGTCGTGACCGCGGTTTCATCACGAGCAGCGCTGAGCCCGAGTGGGTCTAAGCCGCATCGGTCGCTGTTCGGGCCGCGGCATCGGCCGTATTCTGAAGCCATGAGTAACGACGCGCCATCCGATCCTGACAAACGGCTTGCGATGCGCCGCTTTGCCGGCGATGCAGTCAAGCATGCCACGCGGTTTGTGCCGGGGTCGCGGATCGTCAGCAGTTTCGATTCCGACCTGTTTCGCAAACTGTATGAGTCCGGGGCCACGCGCAACACCGGCTTGCCCCGCGAATTCACGGACATGCACGGCCGAAAGTTCTTTCGCCCGCCCGGGGCGCTGCACGAGACGCAGTTTTTGGACACCTGCTCGCGGTGTAGCAAGTGCGTGGACGTCTGCCCCGAAAAAGTCATTCATGCCGCAATAGAGGGTGACGGGCCGCCCAAAGGCACACCGGTGCTGCGTCCCAACCATGGCGCATGCACTCTGTGCGGCGACTGTATGGAAGTCTGCCCCACCGGTGCCTTGAAACCGACGCCGGTGGGGGAGATTCGCATCGGCATTGCCGTCGTCGAGCCAGACACCTGCATCGGCTACCTCGGAAAGTCCTGCCGCGTTTGCCACGACGCGTGCCCGCTTGAGCCCAACGCCATTGACTTCGACGCCACCGTGCCCAAAGTTGACAGCCGCATCTGCACCGGTTGCGGACTCTGCGTGGAGGCTTGCCCGACCAAGCCCCCAAGTATCGTGGTACTTCCACGGCCGGCACGGGCGAAAGGCAGCAAGTGACCTTCAAGGAGTACGTGTATTGCGACTACGCCGCCGGCGCGCCCTGCCGCCGTGAGGCACTTGACGCATTCGCCACCTACGCCACGCGTCACTACGCTAACCCCGGCGCGCACCATCCGATGGCCTATATCGCCAAAAAGCACCTGTGGGAACTGCACGAGCGCATGGGCCGCGTGATCGGAGCCGATCCGCGCGAGGTTGTCTTCACCAGCGGCGGCACCGAAAGCGATGTGCTTGCCTTGCGAGGAATCATGGAAAGCGCGGAGCCGCCGCGCAACGAGCTGGTCGTCAGCGCAATTGAGCATCACGCGGTGCTGTTGGAGGCACAGCGCCTGGAGCAGCGTGGCGCCACCGTCAGCTACGCGCCGGTGACTCCGCGCGGAGTCATTGATTTGGATGCGCTGCGCCTGATGGTGAACGAGCGGACGGCGCTCATCAGCGTCATGTACGCCAACAACGAAACCGGGGTGATTCAGCCGGTGGCAGAAGTCGCCGGCATCGCACACGCCGCGGGCGCAAAGTTTCATTGCGATGCGGTACAGGCCTTCGGAAAAGTGCCGCTGAACCCGAAAGAGTTCGGCGCGGACATGATGACCATCGCGGGCGCGAAGTTCGGCGCTCCCAAGGGCACCGGTTTGCTCTACAACGAGATGACCAATCGCATCGCGCCAGTCATTGTCGGCGGGCCGCAGGAGTGGGGCTACCGCGCGGGCACCGAAGATATGTCCGGCATGGCAGGGCTGGCAGCGGCGATGGAGGCAGCCGACGCCGAGCGCGAACAGGCATGGCCGCGAGTGGCTGAGCTTCGCGACCGGCTTGAAGAGACGCTGCTGGAGGCGCTGGCCGATCACATTCGTGTCAACGGCCGCGGTGCACCGCGTCTGCCGAATGTCAGCAACATCAGCTTTCTTCACATTGAAGGTCAGGCCATGGCGATTGAACTGGGTGAGCAGGGCTACTGCGTAGGCCTGGGCAGCGCCTGCGCCCCCGGTGAGACCGACCCCAGCCATGTGCTAGCGGCCATGGGCCTGTCCTGGGAAGACGCCATTGGGTGCATCCGCATCAGTTTCAGCCCGGACATCACGCAGGAGCAGGTTGACCGGCTTGCCAACCTGTGCATCGCCAACTACCGCAACCTGCGAGGTTTGGGTTGAATCGGCGCGCCGCTAACCGCCGTTCACGGGCTGCTCCGGCAAGAACGGCAGCCGGCCCTGCCGGGCCGGCCTATGAATCGATGCCGATTTCGAAACCTTTCGATCTTCGGATCGAACTGCCGGGCAGCAAGAGCTACGCCAACCGTGCGATCGTCTGTGCGGCGCTGACCAATGCGCGGTGCACAATCCGCAACATTTCGCCATCGGACGACACCGCGCTGATGCTCAATGTGCTTGCCGATCTTGGTTGGCAGGCGGCTCGCCCCAATCCTGTGTCGTCGGACGTCACGCTGATGCCGCCCGCAAAGCCGTTTATCCCTCCGCATCCAGTCCAGATCTGGGCGGGTGCAGCGGGCACGGTGGCGCGTTTCGCGGCTGCGCTGTTGACGGTCGTCCCCGGCCAGTTTGTGCTGGACGGCGACGAGCGCATGCGCGAGCGGCCGATGGGTCCGCTGCTGAATGCACTCCGCCAACTTGGCGCGAACATCGAGGATAGAGGGCGTTCGGGCCACCTGCCGGTTGAGATTGAGGGTGCGTCGCTGCGCGGCGGCAAGTGCACTGTGCCGGGCGGCATCAGCAGCCAGTTCGTTTCAGCCCTGTTGATGGTCGCGCCAACACGTGGGGCGAGTGTGGAAATTGAAGTTGACGGCGACCTTGTCAGCAAGCCGTACGCCGACATGACCATTGAGGTCATGAAGGAGTTTGGCCTGGCGGTGGAACGAGATGAGTATCGGCGGTTTTGGAGAGCAACCGTCCCGGCCGCATGCGGGCCGGAGGCCCGCGCTCCATACACCTGCCCGCCCGATGCCACAGCGGCCGGGTACTTCTGGGGTGCGGCGGCGGTCACAGGCAGTAAGTGCGTGATCGATGGGTTGACGCGTCAAGATGCGCAGGGCGATGCTGCGCTGGTGGCTCTGCTGAAGCAGATGGGCTGCGGTGCCATCGAGCTTCCGGATGGCCTGGGTATCGACGCAACGGGTGTACTGCTGCGTCCGATCAACGCAGACATGTCCGCCATGCCGGACAGCGCCCTGACGCTCGCCGTGGTGTGCGCGTTTGCAGAAGGAACTTCGCGGTTGACGGGGTTGGGCACGCTGCGCGAGAAGGAGACGGACCGCATCGAGGCGTTACGGGCCGAGCTGTCGAAACTTGGCGCTGGTGTGAGGGCGGGGCCGGATTGGCTGGAAATTGACGGTGCAGGGAACAAGAGCCCGGAGCGCAAGCGACGGGTTACCGTCCAAACCTACAATGACCATCGCATGGCCATGAGCCTTGCCATTGCCAGCCTGCGGTTGCCGTTGACAATCGAGAACCCGAAATGCGTCAGCAAGAGCTTCCCCACATTCTGGGAATGTTGGTCGCGACTGAAATGAAGGCCAACCCGTCGCTTGCGCTCCGGGCTCCTGTTTTCAGTTTCGAAGACTGCGCAGCACTTCCTCGATCTGGCTGAACTGAAGTTTGCCACAGGCGGCGTCGGCACCGGCGCTGAGCAGATCTCGATTGAGGTCGTCATAGGCGCTTACGCCGATGATGTATGGGCGCTCGGCCCGGGCTTCGAGCTCCTTGACCAAAGCCATGCCCTTGCCGTCGTCGAGGTCGTGATCCACCAGCACCACATCCCACGATTGTCCGGCGAGCGCCACCCGGGCCTCAGCGAGCGTCTTTACGACTCGTACGTCATACGCCGCCAGAAACTTCGCGCGCACGATGCTTGAGAAGACTTCGTGGTTTTCGACATACAGGATACGCATCAGCGGGTCAGCCACAGGATCAGAAACGTCATTGCCGCAATCGTGGCGCCGGCGGCCACACCCCACGCTACGCGTGAGCCCAGCAGTGCCGCGTTGGCGCGCTCTTCCATGGCCTTGATACGACCTTCCATTTCGGCATGGCGAGACTTCTCGATATTCAGCGCGCGCATGATGCTGGACTTTCCCAGCTCATACTTGTTCGGCGTTTTGGGCGTGTGCGTTTCGCGCAGGCTTTCCAGGTCTGCAAACAGGTTGTTGATGTTGGCGTAGCGCTGGTTGGGGTCTTTGGCCAGCATACGCTGCAATACCTGCACCACGTCCTCAGTCAGGCTTGGGCGGTAGTTGCGCGGGTCGGGCATCGGCTGGCGGGTGTGCGCGAGCATTACCTTGCTGGGCGTGCCCTCGTACATCGGGCGGCCCGTAAGCATGTGATAGAAGGTCGCGCCCAGGCTGTACACGTCGGCACGGTAATCGACGTTTTCCTTGCCCATTGCCTGCTCGGGCGCGATGTAGTCCGGTGTGCCCAGAACCATGCCTTCGTAGCCCAGCTCTTTGTCCAGCCGGCTTTTGACAAACCCGAAGTCGCCCAGCTTGACCAGCCCCGCGCGCGTGACCATCACGTTACTGGGCTTGATGTCGCGGTGGACGATGTCGAAATCCTTGTAGTAGTTGATGGCGCGTGCAACCTGCAGCAGCAACTCGACGGCGC
>CAZZBH010000085.1:0-16320 GCA_964652605.1 uncultured Planctomycetaceae bacterium | reverse complement strand
CTACCCGACACCGCCCAAGTGGCCATGGAGAGCACGCGATGATCAAGAGACCTTCACGCAAACTTAGATTCCTGCTGGTGGAAGACAGCGTCGTTCACCAGCGACTTACGCAGCGTGCCCTGCAGGCCACCGATCTGGAAGTGGAGCTGGACATCGTTTCAGACGGCGTTGAGGCCATGGAGTACCTGGCGCGCTGCACCGGCGCCAACGGCAACGATCAGCCGGACCTGATCCTGCTGGACCTGAACATGCCGCGCAAAGGCGGCCTCGAAGTGCTGTCTGAAGTGAAGGCGGACCCGGCTTTGCGCAGCATCCCGGTGGCGGTGCTGACGACCTCGGAGGCGCCCAATGACATCCGTGAATCCTACGAGCGCGGCGCCAACACCTATCTGCCGAAGCCGGACGGGTTTCACGAGTTTCGCGACATGCTGAATGAACTGGGCGGCTTGTGGCTGCGGCGCGTAAGGCTGCCGCGCCACGGAAAGTAACGGGGGAGTGAAATGAAGGGTGCAACCGAAACCTTGACGGTGCTGGCGGTGGACGACAACCCGACCGACCTTGTACTGCTGCGCCGCGCGCTGGAGCGCTCCCCATCCTGGAACATCGACTTCCATGGGGCCGCGTCGTACGCCGAGGCGGAGGGACTTCTGGCCGGCGGCAGCCACTACGACCTGGTGTTCATGGACTATCGCCTGGGGGCCGATGACGGCGTTGAGGGCATTCGCCGTCTGCGCGCTTCCGGCTACCGTTTTCCGCTGATCCTGCTGACCGGCCAGGGCGACGAGAGGGTGGCGGCCGCATCACGCCGTAGCGGCGGCAGCGACTATCTTTGCAAGGATGACCTGATGACCGCGGCGCTGGACGACAGCGTGCGCTTTGTGCTGAACGAATACCGTCAGCAGCGCCGCCACAGCCAGGCGTTGCGCGATGCATTGACGGATGGGCTTACCGGCCTGGTAATCAAAGACTACCTGCACCGACGGGCCGATGAGGAGGTTCAGCGCGCGCAGCGGTACGGGACACCGCTGGCGTGCGTGATGATCGATCTTGACCACTTCAAGAGTGTCAACGACGTGCACGGGCACCTTGCCGGCGACGAAGTACTGCGACAGTGCGCTGAAGTCGTGCGGGGCAGCCTGCGCGCGACTGACATCGCCGGGCGCTTCGGCGGCGAAGAAATCTGCCTGATCCTGCCACAGTGCACGCTGGACAGCGCCGTCGTCATCGCCGAGCGCATTCGCCGGCAGGTCGAAGAGCTGCAGATTTCGTTTCGCGGCCGCAACATCCAGGTGACGCTGAGCGCAGGGGTTGCCGCAATCGACCATGAAGTCTGCAGCGCCGACGAGCTGATCGAAGCCGCCGACACAGCGCTGTACACCGCAAAGCGCACGGGCCGCAATCGCGTCTGCCAGCCGGTCGCAAAAAGCACCGAAAGACCCACAGGAAGCCTTGCGGGGGCCTAGTTCACCGGCACATCAGTGCCATCGGCCTGACCAGCTGATGCCGAGCGTAAGCGTGAGTCGGAAGTCGTGCTTGGCGAATTCTTCGGGGGGCAGGTTGTCGAAGCTGTGCTCCAGCAACAGCCCTGCGGTGAAGTAGCCGCCGAACTTGTACTCCGCAAGAAGCGCGTTGTTGACGACGACGTTCCTGGTTTCGTCGAAATCGAACAGAACTTCTGACTTGAAGTTGACGTGCGCGCGGTCGTTCGCACTGACCCAGTCAATCTCGGTGCGGGCGCGCGCGCCCAGATAGCCGCGGTCTTCGGCCCCGGCAATCTGGTCTTCAAACGTGTAGGTTGCGTGCGCCGCCACGTGCCACGACAGCTTGTCTTGCTTGAAAATGTAGTAGCCGGGGCCGATGCCAGTCACTGAGCGCCACCGGTAGCCGGCAAACTCGTTGAAGTACAAATCCTGCGTTACATCCACGGTCAGCTTGAAATCGAAGATGTAGCTGTAGTAGTACCCGAGGTGGTGCTTGCGTTCGCGTACCGGGTCAATCTCAAGCTCGCGGTCTTGAAAGTAGCTGCCGCGCCCGAACAGCGTCATGAAGTTGCGCTCAGTGGTGCGCTTGATGTCAAAGCGATAGCCCAGCGAGTACGTTCGGGTGTTGCCCTCGGTCCACGCCACCGTGCCAAGTGCTGACACATCCCATTTCGCTCTGTCATCCGGCACTGCTTCATTGATGCCCTGGATCGACGGCAGGTCTTCGACACGCAGCTCGCCGGCCGATGTGCGAATAATCAGCGTTCCGTTGCGGCTGTAGATGTTGCCCTTCTGCTGGTCCTTCACGTTGCCACCGGTGCGAAAGCTGGCTGCACGCTCTCCGTCCAGGTGTATTGACTTGACGTTGGAAGTCGCGACCTTCACCAGCCCTGCCGTCTCGGTGGTAAAGTGAACTTCGCCGGCTTCAAGCTTCTCAAAGCGGCCAACAAAAATGTCGCCGGCGTTGGTCTCCAGCTTGTCAACTGCCATGAGCTGCGTGCTGCACAGCAGCACAATCAGCACGAATACGATCCGGATGAAGGGCATACAATCTCCTTGTTCCCGGGCCGGATCATAGGCAGCCAGCCGATGGGCGAAATACCTAGTCGGCTGCTGCCCGCTTCTTGCGGTCAAGCTCCATCAACTCGGCTGTGCGCGACGGGCTCATCCGCCAGCTGCCGTCCGGTTGCTTGATGAATACAAGCCACGACCATGCATCCTTGATCACCCGGCCATCATCGGCAAGCACGTCTGCCGGATTGCCGTCCTCATCATAAAGTCGGTAAAAGACCTTGATCTGGGCGTAGTCAGGGCCCTGCTCAGCCGAGCCTTCCTCGATTTCGATTCGCCAATGCAGGTTGCGTTTGCGCGAGTGATCGATACGTGCGCGAAGAAACTGCGCGTGCGTTTCTCGCTCAGCGGGCACAGTTGCCATGGTGCCCAGCTCAACGTTGGCGGTTTCATACCCGCGCAGGTAGGCTTCGGTGGCGTGCTCGGGCGTGTCAAAGCTCGGCAGCCATGGCTTTTCGGGCGGAGGCTCACTGCCGCAGGCGGCAAGGGCTAGTACCAGAAGGCTAAGCAGACACCGCATGCCAGATCCAGGACGGGCAAAGAAAAGCGCCCGGTTGGGGCCGGGCGCCTGAAACTGGTCGGGGCGATGAGATTTGAACTCACGACCTCTTGCACCCCAAGCAAGCGCGCTACCAGTCTGCGCTACGCCCCGAGGCCCGAAAGGTAGCGGTCAGCCACCCAAGCGTCAAGGCGAGGGAGCTTCGCTGCATGTTGGCTCGCGGCAGCCAGCCTGCGCTACAACACGTGCGTTGTGCGCCCCGGGCTGAGCTGCATCGGCATTCTGGGTGCGCGCTTGATCGTAGGCCGCCCCGGCATTTTTCGTGCAAGCCTTGCCAGGTGGTGCCCAAGCGAATCCCGGGCGTGGTCGGTCAGCTCAAGGAATCGAACAGCGATACTGTTCTCTTCCACACGCACGCATTCGGCGGGAAGCTCGAGCTCGCTGCGGACACCGTTGATCTCCATTTCGACGCGGATCTCGATGTCGGTGCCCGGCCTGATGGAGTCCGAGCACGAAAAGCGCGCGCCAGACATGCTGAGGTCCATCAGCTCGCCCTTTTTCCAGAAACCCGACGACCCGGAAAACAGCGAGTCACGGTAGCGCACAGCCGTCCTGACCGGAATGCGCGTAGCTGCGCGGCGGTCGTCTGCATATATGAAGTCTGTCATGACCCTCTCCCTAGTCCCGGGAGAGCCAGTTGGCAACCTCCGCGGGTTTCAAGATTCCGTCCTCGGTGATGATCCCGCTGACCATGTCAGCCGGGGTCACATCGAACGCTGGATTATACACTTTTGCTGTACTAGGGACAAGTTGTATTTTGTGCAATTTACGTATTTCGTCGTCCGACCGTTCCTCTATTGGAATCCCGGAACCGTCTGCAACGGCTGGGTCGAACGTGGTGCGCGGCGCTGCCACGTAGAAGGGCACTCCGTGAGCCTTGGCCAATGCCGCTACGCCGTATGTCCCGATTTTGTTGGCCACATCTCCGTTGCGGGCAATGCGATCTGCGCCTGTTATCACAAGTTGCACGCGGCTGTCGCGCATCAGGGTTGCAGCCATCGAGTCGCCAATCACCGTCACATCTATGCCCGCCGCAGCGAGTTCATATGCGGTCAGCCTGGCCCCTTGCAGCAGCGGCCGGGTCTCGTCGGCAAAGACCTGAAAGCGCACGCCATTGTCGTGCGCGACGTACATCGGCGCCAGGGCTGTACCCATGCCCGCAGTTGCCAGGGCACCGGCGTTGCAGTGCGTAAGTACGCCCATCCCCGGCTTGATCAGCACCGCGCCGTGCTCGCCGATCCGGCGGCAGGTGTCGACATCTGACTGGTGAATTCTGCGGGCCTCATCCAGCGCGCCTTGCGGGTCGCCCTTGGCTGCTGCCCGCACGCGCTCAACGGCCCATCGCAGATTCACGGCAGTGGGGCGCGCGTTGGCAAGGCGGTCGAGACCGGAGCTGTCGTGCCCTTCGCGAAGCGCGATCACGCAACCGTACGCCCCGGCCACCCCGATGGCGGGCGCGCCGCGCACAGCCAGGCGCTGGATCGCGTCGATCACCTTGTCGAGGGTGCGGATCTGCAGCACCTGCAACTCGGCAGGCAATAACGTCTGGTCAATGATGTCCAGCGAGCCCGTTGCGGCGTCGCCACTCCACGTCACGGTGGGGGGTATGCTCATGGCAACTCCTTTCAGCATCGAAGGTTACCAACAGTACCCAGGAATGGATATGTCGTGCTATCGGGTTGATCAGTGCGTCTAATTCTGGTATCCTTTGATCACTTGCATATGGCTGCGCACGGCAGCCCTGACGTACGGTCGCTTGCAACACTTAGGCTGCACCGACCGCCCAGAAGAACAACAAGTTTCGCCGGTGAATAAGGTCGCTTTGGGCACCTTGCACTGTATTGCTCGCACCGGTTGTCAGCGAAAGGAGGCAGCATGATCCCAGACCGCAAGTTTCAGGTGTTTGGCCGTCAGCAGTTGGACACGATTCCGCAACTGCAGAAGCTTAGCGCCGAGCAGCGCCTTGCCATGAAAACAGTGGCGGCGGTGCTACCGTTCCGTGTCAACAGTTACGTGCTCGACGAGCTGATTGACTGGGACGACGTGCCGGAAGACCCCATGTTTCAGCTTACCTTCCCGCAGCAGGGCATGCTGCGCAAGGAAGACTTTGAGTTGATGCGCGGCATGATCAAGCGCGGCGCCACGCCGGCCGAGATGGCACCCGAGATCAAGCGCATTCAATATTCGCTCAACCCGCATCCCGCGGGGCAGAAGAGCCTCAATGTGCCGCACGAAGACGGCGAAGTAGTGCCGGGCATGCAGCACAAGTACCGCGAGACGGTGCTGTTCTTTCCCATGGCGGGGCAGACCTGCCACGCCTACTGCACTTACTGCTTTCGCTGGCCGCAGTTCGTTGGCTTGGACGATATGAAGTTCGCCAGCAAAGAGGCTTCCGGCTTGGTCGAGTACCTCAAGAAGCACAAGGAAGTCACCAGCGTCCTGATTACCGGCGGCGACCCGATGATCATGCGCACTGCGCTGCTGCGCCAGTACATTGAGCCATTGCTTGACCCGGAACTTTCGCATGTCACCAGCATCCGCATCGGCACCAAGGCCCCCGCGTACTGGCCGTACCGCTTCACGCACGGCGAAGACGCCGACGACCTGATGCGGCTGATCGGCGAAATTCGCCAAGCCGGCAGGGACGCCGCCATCATGGCTCACTTCAGCATCCGGCGCGAACTGGAAACCGACGTTGCCCAGCTGGGACTGCGCCGCCTGATCGAAGCCGGTGCCACGGTGCGCACCCAGGCGCCGCTGATTCGGCACGTGAACGACAACCCGGACAACTGGGCGCAGATGTGGCGCCTGCAGATGAAGCTGGGCGCGATTCCTTACTACATGTTCGTTGAGCGCGACACCGGCGCCCGCGGGTACTTTGAAGTTCCTCTGTGGAGAGCATATGAGATCTTCACCGAGGCATACCGACAGGTCACCGGCTTGGCGCGCACCGTGCGCGGCCCCAGCATGAGCTGCACTCCGGGCAAAGTTCTGGTCGACGGCATCGCCGAAGTGAGCGGCCAGAAAGTGTTCGTCCTGAAGTTCATCCAGGCACGCGACCCTGCCTGGACCAACCGGGTGTTCTTCGCCAAGTACGATCCGAAAGCCACCTGGATGGACCAGCTCAAGCCGGCGTTTGGCGAGCATGAGTTTTTCTTCGATGGCGACATGCGGCAGATGCTCGAAACGGGTGAGGCCCGTGTCTGGCTGCCGACTGAAGTCGAGGCACTCGAAGAAACCTGGCAGATGGAATACGACGAAAACAGCCACCGGGGCCAACGCCCCAAGCCGTAGGCGACACGACCATGCGGGGAAACCGGAGAGATTCGGTTTCCCCGTATCTTTTTAAGGTGCCAGCGCGTCATGCTGTCCATCTCGTGAAAGGAGAGGTGCATGATGCGATTCATGGCAGGACTGCTGGTCGGCGCGACCGTGGCGCTGGTGGTTGGCTTGGTGCCGGTGCTGTCCCAGGACGACGAAACACAGCAAGAGAAGTGGGAACGTCTGCGGCAACCCGGCGAGCAGCACAAGTGGCTAGCCCAAGACGTAGGGGACTGGAAGATCAAGGGCAAGTTGTGGGTGGGGCCGGACCAGACCATCCCCGTGGAGGGCAATGCCACGGTCAAGATGATCTTTGACCGCTACGCGCACGAAGAGTATTCGCTGGGTGACTACCGCGCGTTCGGCTACGTCGGCTATGACAACGTCAACGAGGAATTTCAGGCGCTGTATTGCGGCACGTCGGGCACGGGGATGCAGATACTCAGCGGTCAGCTGAACGAGGACCGCACGGTGCTGACACTGACCGGCGAGCGGGCTGAGAAGGCGCTTGGCGGAGCGGTCCGCAAGCAGAAGGTCGTGATCACGCGCAAGGGTGCCGACGAAACCCTGGTGGAGATGTCCGAGTCGGTAGGGGATGCTGCCATGCGCAATGTCGTGGCGCTTACCTACACCCGCGTCAAGGAATAGTGCATCCGCAAGACTCCCAAAACCCGCACAACACGCACAATCGAAAGCGTGCTGTGCGGCAGTTTCACCATAAGATTGTTTGACGTGCAACTGCTTTCGCGCTATGAACATTGCCTCGTTTCTAGGGTTCGCATGACTGGATAGCCGGAAAACCGGCGAAGGAGAGAGAGATGCTTCGATTCGCATACATGCTTGCTGGCAGTCTCGCGGTGCTGTTGATGATCGGCTTGGTGCCCATCCTGTCACAGGACGGCATGGGTGGTGACGACGAGAAGGGCTCTGAGGGCGCCGACTGGGAGCAGATGTGGAAGGAACTGCACAAGCCGGGCGAAAACCAGAAGTGGCTTGCCGAGTCAGCGGGCAACTGGGAGATCACGGGCAAGATGTTCCAAATGAGCCCGGACGGCACGATGCAGGAAAGGGAAATGAAGGGAGCGTCCACAATCAAAATGATGTGGGACCGCTACATGTATGAAGAGATGACCACCGAGTGTGACGGCGAAACGATGAAGATGGTGGGCTACATCAGCTACGACAACAGCAACAAGGAGTTCCAGGCCATGTACATCAGCGACATGGGCACCGGTATGCGTCTGTTCAGCGGCCAGCGCAGCGAAGACGGCAAGTCATTGACCCTGTCGGGCGAGTGGGTGGAGAAGGGCTTCGGCGGCATGAAGATCAAAGAGCGCGTGGTGACAACCTCCAAGAGCAAAGACGAAGAGGTCATGGAGATGTACGGCACCTACGGCGACATGCCGGAAATGAAGATCATGGAGTTGACCTACAAGCGCAAGAAGTAGCGCCGGTTCACGCAAACGGGCGGCCATGCGCCGCCCGTTTCCTTTTCTGAAATCCTGCTAAACGCCCTTGGCTGCGGCCACGAAGTCCTCAACATCCTTGAACTCGCGGTACACGCTGGCAAAGCGCACGTAGGCTACCTTGTCCAGCTTCTTCAGCCGGTCCATGACCAGCTCGCCAATCACCCGTGTTGGAACCTCGCGGTCATACTTTCGACTGATCTCGGATTCGATCTCGAGTACGATCTCGTCAATCTGCCGGGCGTCGATCTTGCGTTTCTCACAGGCGCGCTCAATGCCATGCCGGATTTTCTCGCGATCAAAGGCCGTACGGCTGCCGTCCTTTTTGACCGCGCGCAGCGGCGTCTCTTCGATCCGCTCATAGGTGGTGAAGCGCTTTGCGCATGCCAGACACTCGCGCCTGCGGCGCACAACGCCGCCATCCGAGCTTGAGCGCGAATCCACAACCTTGTCGTTATCAACACTGCAAAAAGGACAGCGCATGGGCTTCTACCGGTAGTGCGTCAGCAGCGGGCGGACAATGATCGCACTATGCCACCAAGTCTCGTCGTGCACCACAACAATTAGTGCAATCTGGCGATGGCAGCTGCAAACCACCGATCCTATTGGGTGTCAGGCAGTGGCTCGATGGCTGGGTCCTGCGCGGGTGGCGTGTACACGCGGCCGGTGGCGCTGCTTTCGGTCAGCAGGGCGCACAACTCGGCAAACCACAACCCGTCGGTAGGGATGACCACAGACCGCTGAGGGCGGCCGTCCCAGTTTGCCATCTCGTACACTTCCTTCAGCATGGCACGCATGCGCACAGCCGCCGCTTCTGCCGAAGACAGGAACAGCTCATTGAACACTGCGCCCTTGCCCGTCAGAAATTCGAGGGTGCGAACAGCCTCGTGTTCACGTTTGTCCAGGTCTGCATTGCCCACCGGCGCGGTTTCGCGCCACACGATGTACGCGTCCAGAAAGTCGCGAAGGGCTTCCGCGTCCATTGCCGGATGCCGGTGTCCGGCCCGCGCTCGTCGGGTGGCGGCACGATCCGTGACTCTTGAGCTGATTCGCCCCTTTTTTCTTGTCATCGAGCTTCCCCTGTCGCCGGCGTTTTACAGTTTGTCGATTTTATGTAGCAGACGCAAGCGCGCACGCATCCACGCTTTGACCTCATTCCATTCTTCCCGGTCCTTTGGAATCCTACTGCCGCGCATTCGCTGCTACTATCTGCGCGGACCAGACAGACAGGAGCATCCATGAGCATCTTCCTTGAGATCATCGAGTACCAGGAGACACGCGCTGACGAGATCAGCCACCGCATCCCTGAACGCGGCAGTGCTGAGTTCAAGCTCGGCGGCCAGTGCATCGTTCGCGAAAACCAGGTGGCCGTCTTCTGCGTCGGCGGAAAGGCAGCCGATGTGTTTGGCCCGGGCCGTCACACTGTGACCACCGCCAACATCCCGTTGATCACCAAGCTGCTTAGCCTGCCCTGGGGGTTCAAGTCGCCCATCCGCACCGAGGTATATTTCGTGAACACCAAGATGTTCACGGATCTGAAGTGGGGGACCAAGGAGCCGATTGCCCTGCGCGACTCCGACTTCGGCCTGGTGCGCGTGCGCGGCTTTGGCCGCTTTGCAATCCGCGTTGCCGAACCGCTTGTGTTCATCAACAACCTGGTCGGCCAGGACGACAGCTTTCGGACCGACGAAATCGAGGACTACCTGCGCGACCTGATTGTCAGCCACGTCAACGACTGGCTTGGCGCGAACATGAAGTCGATCCTCGACCTGCCCGGCCACTACAAAGAATTCGCTGAGGCGATGAAGCCGCACCTGCAGCAGGCGATGGCGAAGTTTGGCCTGCGGCTTGAAGAGTTTTTCATCAACAACTTCAACCTGCCTGAAAGCGTGCAGAAGGCGATCGACAAGCGCGCCGAAATGGGTGCGATCGGCGACGTGGGCAAGTACGCGCAGTTCCAGATGGCAGACGCGATGCGCGACATGGCCAAGAACCCCGGCACCGGCAACAGTGCCGGCATAATGATGGGCATGATTATGCCGGGCATGATGTTCAACCAGTTGCAGGCCGGGCAAGCCGCAGCACTGAAGCAGGAAGGCAAGAAGCCCGAAGACTACGTGGCGTGCACCAAGTGCCAGGGCGTAAATGAGAAGGGCGCGCGCTTCTGCACCCATTGCGGCGAAGCCATGCTTGTCGAAAAGCGTTGCCCCAGTTGCGGTGTGGCAATCCACGCTGAGGCGAAGTTCTGCCCCGAGTGCGGGTTCAAGATGGGCACCAAGCCCAAGTGCAGCGAATGCAACCACGAAAACCTGCCCGACGCCAAGTTCTGCGTAAACTGCGGCAACAAGATGGGCGTCAAGGCATGAAAACAGCAGCCCGGCTTGTGCGCCGCAGCTTCGGCGAAGGCGGAAGCGCACGTGACGGGTAAGTGCTCGACAGTGCTGAAGGTGGCGTGAGAGGTAATTGCCAACATGCACATGGGACTACCGCTGGATATGCGAGATCTACCATTCAAGGCGATGGCGCCAAGCGCGGGCATCGTCCTGTTCGCGGTTGTCGTGGCGTTTCTGGCGCAATGGGTGCTGCAACTCCAGTTCGCCGCGCAGATCACTGGCCAACTCGAAATCGACCCGCTGCCGCTGTGGATCATCCTGTTTCTTGTCGCACTGGCTGTGATGGCGTTCTTCCGCTGGGCGCACCGCGGCTTCGCCCCGCGCGCCACGCAGATCATCCGGGCGCGAACAAGTCTGTCGCAGTCTGACGTCCAGCGAGTCGCTGAGCGCTATGCGCGCTCCTTCGCGTGGCGGCGGGGCTTGGAACTCAAGTAAGCGCCGGGCTCGTGGTTGGGCAGCCGTGCCTTTGCGTGGCGACGCCTTTGACTAACCTGTGCAGCGCTATGCGTACTTTGCGAATTCTTGTTGGTGTGGTTGTCTTGCTGCTGATTGCGGGCGGCGTCGGCGCCGGCGTCTGGGTGTTGTATGAGCACGCGGGCGGTGGATTGCCCATCGAAGTCTCGTTTGCCGACGGCAAGGGCATCGCGCCGCGCGACTCGGTGGTGTACGGCGACCGCATCGTCGGGCGCGTCGAGAACGTCACGCGCGTGGGCGACGAGGTCATCGTGCACGCGCGCATCGCCGCTGAGAACGCAACCCTGGTGCGTGAAAATTCGCGTTTCTGGATCGACAGCCGCCTCGGCAGCGCAATCCTGAACTTTGACCGCATGGCCTCAGCGGGTGCGGCGGCACAGCCCGGCAGCCGCTTTGCCGGCCTGGCAGAGCGACCAGAGCCCGACCCGGACCTCAAGCCGCCGCCGCTGCCACGCCCATTGAACATTCGCCCTGTCTGGCTTTGCGAGGTTCGTGCGACGCTGTCAACGCGCACGGGTGAGCTGCTGCAGTCGCGCGAGCGCAAGGGTGCTGCCGCCGTCGTCCACGCGGGCGACAGCGGCGACGTGCTTGTGCTCTGCCCGGCGTGGCTGGTGGAGCCTGCGGCCGAAGAAGTAACCGGGACCATACGCGTCGAAATGATCGGCGAGGGCACGCGGGTGGCTGAGGTGCTCTACCGGCAGGGCGAGTCTGCGGTGCTGCTCGTGCGTGGCACGGCGTACCGCGAGACAGCCGCGCAACTATGGCCCAGCGAGCTGCCGGAGGGGCAACCGGTAGTGCTGGCCGACTTCGACGGCAAGGCGTACACCGGTGAGGTGCGGGCCAGCGCGCTTGAGTTCAAGGGCGTGTTGCCGCATGGCACGGTCGCGCTGGTGGAGGGCGTGCACCTGGCCGGGTTCGCGCTTCCAAACGTCGGCAGAGCCAGCGGCGCGCGCTGGGTAAGTCTGCACGGCGCGGGCGACGCAGTTGCGGCGGCGCTTGAGCGGCTGCGGTAGTCGGTGCGCTTGTTATCATCCGCGCGCATGAGCGGGCGGATTATTCACGGCGACAACCTGAAAGTTCTTCGCAAGCTGCCGGATGAGTCCGCGCGGCTGATCTACATTGATCCTCCGTTCAACACCGGAGAGACGCGCACCCGCACGACGGTCAAGACGACACGCGACGAGGCGGGCGATCGCAGTGGGTTCAAGGGGCAACGCTACCGGACAAGGGTCGTTGCGCAGAAGAGATACGCCGACTCTTACAAAGACTTCCTCGCGTTTCTGGAGCCGCGCCTCACCGAGGCCTACCGCGTGCTGGCGGCAGACGGGTCGCTCTATTTCCACATCGACTACCGCGAGGCGCACTACTGCAAGGTCATGCTGCTGGATCGCGTCTTCGGGCGCGAGTCGTTCATCAATGAGATCATCTGGGCCTACGACTACGGCGGGCGAACAAAGTCGCGCTGGCCCGCAAAGCACGACACGATCTACTTCTACGCCAAGGATCCCGACAACTACATCTTCAATGGCGACAAAGTCGATCGTGAACCCTACATGGCGCCGGGCCTGGTCGGGCCCGAGAAAGCCGCCCGCGGCAAGCTGCCCACCGATGTCTGGTGGCACACCATCGTGCCGACGGCGGGCCATGAAAAGACCGGCTATCCCACGCAAAAGCCGCTGGGCATCCTGCGCCGCATCGTCACTGCCAGCAGCAACCCCGGCGACACGGTGCTGGACTTTTTCGCCGGTAGCGGCACGACGGGCGCGGCCTGCGCCGAGTTGGGCCGCGACTACCTGCTGATCGACAACAACGCGGAAGCTTTAAGAGTCATGCGCAGACGTCTGCCCGACGCCATCGTGGAGCGCGCCGCGCGCCGATGAGACGCGCAACCTCAATCCGTCTCAAGTAATGCTTACTCCTTTGCCGAATCGGGGTGTGGTCCGTGCCTGCGCGGACGGTTCGTTGTCTCAGGAGATGGCATGGCCGGCAAAGCACTCAGCTCACGTGATTCCCTGGCCTACACCAGTGTGCGGCGACTGCTGAACAAAGAGCTGCTGCAGGAGTGCGCGGCGCTGTCACTGCTGCTGGTCGTGGCCTTCATGATTCTGAGCATTGTCTCATATGACCCAGCCGACATCCCTGGCGCCGTGTGGCCCGTCAACGAACAGCCCCACAACCTGGGCGGCATTGTCGGCGCGGTGGCTGTGCATGTCGGGTACACATTCCTGGGTGTCGGCACGTATCTGCTGGTGGGGGTGCTGGGCGTTTATGCCACGTTGATCTTCTTTCGGCGGCGCGCCGCCGACTGGCCGGTGCGGCTTGTCGGCACGGTGATGCTGGTGATGACCTTCAGCGCGCTGTTCGGGGACAGCTATGCCGACAGCGGCATCATGCCGTCGCGCGGCGGCGTGATCGGCACCACGATCTTCGGACTGTTGCAAGGCAGCTTCGGCATGACCGGCGCGTACCTTGTGCTGGCGTTTACCGCGCTGCTGAGCTTCCTGCTGGCGACGGACATCCTGTTCTACCCGATCATCCGCGACCTGCTGCACCCGTTGGGCGACGACGAGGATGCCATATCCGGTCCGTTGCAGCCGCCGGCAATTCCTGACCCGATCCTGGCAGACGAATCGCAGGCACAAGCGCCGGGTGGCAACTGGGTGAAACGACTGTTCAAGCGCGACAAGGCCGAAGCAGAAGTCGAAGACGAATCGGACGATGACGCCGAAGATGACGAGTTCATGGACTTTGATCCGGATCCGTCGCTGATCCCCGGCGCCCCGGAACCTGAGCCGCAGACTGTCGGCGCGCGCCGCCCGGCAGTGCCGGCACCGGCGCCTGAGCCGATCCAGGCTGTCAACGCGGAGCAGTGGGATGCCGCGCTGAACTCGTTCCGGCTGCCGGAAGTCGGCATGCTTAACGCACCCAAGAAGAGAGACAACAACCGCACTCGCGCCGAGATCACACGCTCGGGCGAGATCATCCGCGCTACGTTCGCGCACTTCCGCATGGACGTGCGGGTGGTGGACGCCGTGCCCGGCCCGACCGTGACAACCTACGACATCGAGATTCCGCCCGATGTCATGCTCAGCAAGATCCAGCGCGTCAAGGACAACCTCGCGCTGAACCTGCGTGTATCGGGCGTACGCTTCGTGACGCAGGCGGGCAAAAGCACCGTCGGCATCGAGGTGCCCAACCAATCGCGCGAGATGGTCACCTTCCGCGAAATTCTCGAGACGCCGGAGTTCGAGCAGGCATGCAAGAAGCTTGAGCTGCCGATGGCGTTTGGCAAGGACGCGCTGGGGGTGCCCGTGATCCGCGACCTTGCCGGCATGCCGCACCTGCTGGTCGGCGGCGCAACCGGCCAGGGCAAGAGCGTGTTCGAGAACGTGCTGCTCGCAAGCCTGCTGATGTCACGCAGCCCTCGCGACATGCGACTGGTCATGGTTGACCCCAAGCAGGTTGAATTCGCTCCCTACGCCGACACGCCGCACCTGCTTGCGCCTGTGATCGACGATTCCCGCCGCGCCGTCAGCGTGTTTGAGTGGCTGGTCCAGGAAATGGAAAACCGCTACACGCTGTTCAAAGGCACCGGAGTGCGCAAGATCAGCGAGTACAATGAACTGTCAGCGCGCGAGCGCGCCAGGCGGCTTGAAGAATCCGGCGCCGGGGCCGACGCGCCCGACCACCTTCCGTACATCGTCACCATTGTCGATGAGCTGGCAGACCTGATGATGGTTGCCGCCGACACCAAGATTGACGAGTTGATCGCGCGTATCGCGCAAAAGGCGAGGGCAGCCGGCATTCACCTGATCCTGGTTACGCAGTCACCGCGCAGCGACGTGCTGACCGGCGTGATCAAGGCCAACATCCCCGCGCGCGTCAGCCTGCGCGTCAACACCGGCACAGAAAGCCGCATCGTGCTTGACCAGACCGGGGCCGAAGACCTGCTGGGCAAGGGCGACCTGCTGATGGTGATGCCCGGCGACCCGAAACCGGTACGCGCCCAGAGCGCATTTATCGCCGACGATGAAATGGTGCGCATGCTTGATGCGTTGCGCGCGCAGCTCAAGCCCAACTACATGATTGATCCAAGCAAGTTCAGCGGCGGCGGCGACAACAGCGGCCAGGGAGGCGGCGATGCGCTGGCTGAGCTTGACCCCGATTTTGCCGACGCCGTGGACCAGATTCTTTCTGCCGGGCGCGGCAGCGCGAGCTTCCTGCGCACAGCCATGGGGCTGGGGCACACGCGCGCGACGCGCATCATCATCCAGATGGAGCGCGCGGGCATCCTGGGCCCGGCGCGCGGCAGCAAGGAGCGCGAAATTCTGATCACATTTGAAGAGTGGGAAGCCCGCAAGCAGTGCGGGGACCTGGCGGGCCAGGGAAGTGTCCACGACACGATGGTAACCGCCTGACAACCCCGGAGACGAAATGACCAACCTGATGCACAAAGCACTAACGGCCACGCGTTTGCTTCCGGCTGCGTTTCTCGCCTGCGTGGCGGCTCTCCTGGTAACCGACCTGGTAGCCTTCTGGGGCTGGAACCTGCGGCCCGTCGCCAGCGTGGACGCCATCGAAATCGCGGTCTGGGCAATTCTTGGCGGCACGGCACTGACCGCCGGCATTCGCTGGACGGTGCTGAATGATGCAACACTGCGCTTCCAAGCCGCAGCCGCCGTCGCGCTGATGGTCGCGTTTTCGGCGCTGCATCCATGGCACAACGGATACGCCGCTTCAGCAGATTCGCCGGCGGTACCGGTGGAAACACGAGTAACGCCCTCAAGCGTAGTAGTAAGGTTCGAGAACGGGCCCCTAACGCAGGGTGAAGAGCAAAAGTACTAGAGCGGCAATCGGAAATCGGAAGTCAGGTTTTGGGGGTGAGGGTCTGGGCATTGATCATCGGCCGGGAACCGGCTGCCCACTGCCGACCGCTACCGCTCGACTTCTGCGGCTACGGCCCTGCCGCTGTCTTCGCGCAGCAGTTCAACGCTCTTTTCGGCGGCGTTGTAGAAGGGCTGTGGAATGATGCCGAGCACTACGGTGCCCAGCACCGTCAGGCTTAGCGCGAATTTCAGGCCCCAGTCGTCTTTGCCCACCACCGGCCGGTCGTCGGCCTCGCGGAAGTAGGTGTAGGCGATCACGCGCAGATAGTAGTACGCGCCGACAATACTGGTCGCGATGCCGATAATGCCCAGCGTCAGGTACGGCCCGCCCGCCTGCACAGCGTGCGTGAACACGAAGTACTTGCCCATGAATCCGGCTGTCGGCGGGATGCCGGCGAGGCTCAGCATGAAGACTGCCATGCCGATGCCCACCGCAGGTTTCTTCCATGCCAGGCCGCGCAGGTCGTCAATGCTCTCGACATCGCGGCCGCCGCTGCTGGCATACACCAGCATCGCAAAGGCGCCGCTTGTCATCAGCGTGTATGCGAACAGGTAGTACAGAACACCGGCATAGGCCTGCGTATTGCTGCCTGCGGCTGCAAGGCCGATCAACAGATAACCGCTGTGCGCGATGCTTGAATACGCCAGCATGCGCTTGACGTTGCGCTG
>CAZZBH010000084.1:0-16632 GCA_964652605.1 uncultured Planctomycetaceae bacterium | reverse complement strand
CATCGCCCTGGATGCACCCTCAAGCCTGAGGGCGACATAAATGTCGCCCGTACGGGCGATGCTTGCATCGCCCTGGATGCACACCAAGGGCGCGGGCGACGTGAACGTCGCCCGTGCGGTTGACGCTTGCATTGCCCTCGGATCGTCGCGCCAGCTTGGGGCAGTGGCATCGGCTTCCGGCTGATGCCGTTTCATTGGGCAGGCCAGCCTGCTTACTCGACCTTGAAGTAGGGTTGCAGTTCTGCCTCGCCCAGCAGCATCTGCAGGCTGGTATCGCGGCGAATGCGGGCGCGGTTCAGGAAGCCTTCTTCAAACGCCTGGCGCAGCAACTGCACCGCGCGGGTGCGCAGGCCGCGCGCGTTGATGCCCTCCATGCGCTGCGCCAGCATGGCGTGGCCGATGGCGTTGAGCACGTGATCACCCGGGTACACCCAGTTCACAGATTCGTTGGGGTTCAATCCGTCGGTATTGAACAGTGGCACCCAGATGGCGGGATCAGCGCCTGAAACGGCGAGGATTCTCGCCAGGTCAAAGCGCTGTCGCGGGCCGGGGACACTGTTCAGCGTACCCAGCATCACCGGGTACTCACGGGCGTCGTCCGCCCATCCGGCAAGGGTTGAGCGAAGCTGGCGGGTCAGTAAGCCCGGATCTCGCTCCAGTGGCTCGAACAACCGGCTTGCTTCTTCAAATCGCCCGAGCATGGTCAGCGCGCGCCCCTGCAGAATCGGCACGATCGCGGGCGTTGTGGCCTGCATGCGCTGTTGCACGATGTCGCACAGCTCCTCGACTTCCTGGTACTCATGGTCGCGCAGCAGCACAGCCGCGGCGTGCGCCAGCACCTCTGTGCCCTCCACCGAGTTTTCCTGCATTGACGACATCACAAGCGTGGCCATGCGGTCGAAGCGACCGATGGACGCTGTCAGCTCAGCTTCGATCAGGTTGATGGAGGCGTTGTCCAGCCCGGTCGGGGACCGGCGCATGGACTCAATGTGCGCGATGGCGTCGTCGCTGCCCTCGCGCACGTGCACGTGCAACAGCAGCTTGTGCGCGTCGGCGTAGCGCGGGTTGAGGGAAAGCGCCTGCCGAAGGTCGGCAACCTCAGCCGCGTAGTCATGGCTTGACTCGGACTGAAACCGCTGTGCAGCGCGCGAGTAGTACCCACGCGGGTCATAGGGGAAGTTTTCAATGAATCGGCTCCATGCGCCGATCGCCCGCGCCTCCGACACACTGGAATGGCGATTGCCCTGCAGCACTTCGAGCCGCACCAGCAGCGGCAGGTTGGGCTTGAGCTCAAACGCCCGGCGCAGGTGATCGCTGCCGTCGCGCAACGGGTCGGGCCCGAACAGGGCAAGCAGCGAGTACACCTCCCACAGCGGCACGGCTTCGCGCTCAATCTCGGCAAGTCTGTCGGCGGCGTTGTCGCGCGCGCGCATGAACTCGGCCCCCTGTGCGTTGCGGTAAGCTTCGCCCAGATCAATCAGGATCTGCGCAATACGCGCATAGCTGCTGTCGGCGTCGGCAGCGTCGCGCACAGGCCGGAAGCGCTGAAAGACCTCATCCAGACCGCCGGAAAGCCCGTCGCGCAGCACCTTTCGCTGGAAGTCATACATGGCATAGGCCATCAGCGCCTCCACGTGGCCGCGGCCGGTGCGGCTTGCGGTCAGCGCATCGGCGCGCGCGTAGTGCCGAAGGGCGTCGTCGTCAAAGCCAAGGTCGGCGTACACGTTGGCCAGCTCGAGGTGCGCCTCGACGAATGTCGGGTCGCGCTCGATCGCGGCGCGAAACTGGCGTGCCGCCTCGCGCCACACGGGGGCCTTTTCGCGCCAGTCTGTGAAGCTGGCGGCGCGGGCGCGAAGGTCAGCCCCGCCGCTGAACGGCACGAACGCTTCCGCCCGCGCCGCCAGCGCGTCGGCCTCGCGGCGTTCGCGCTCAAGGTTTTCTTCGCGCAGCCTGGCGACTTCCTCGGCCTGCGCGCGCGCCCTTTCTGCCTGTTGCCTGGCCTCGGCCTCGGCCGTCAGCCTCCGCTCCACTTCTTCGCGCTGGCTCTCGACGGCAAGTCTTGCCTCCTCAGCCAGCTCGGCGCGGTCGGCGGCGATGCTGGCGCGCGCAAACGAAAATGCCGCGCCGGCCAGCAGCACAAAGAACAACCCCAGCGCAAGCACCGCCGCGCGCGTAGGGTTGCGCCGTGTCCACTTGGAAACAGCAGCCCATGGCCGGTCTCGGTGTGCGCGCACCGGATGGGCGGAAAGGTATCGCTCCACGTCGCGCCGGAATTCGGCGATGCTGCCGTAGCGCATCAGCGGCTGCTCAGCCATTGCCTTGGCGGCGATGCTGGCAAGCTCGGGCGGGTAGCGGCGCCCGCGCTCGATGCCTGCGGGGCCGAATGCTCGCTTGAGCTGCGGGTCGCGCAGCACCTGTTCAAGCTTCTGTCGTGGTGACAGCAGTTTCTGCGCGTGCGCGAGCTCAAGCGCATCGTGCACGTCCGCTGCCAGAAAGGGCGGGACCATGCACAGCATCTCAAACAGCATCGCGCCGACGCAATAAACGTCAGTCAGGCGTGAAAGTTCATTGACCTTGCCGCGCGCCTGCTCGGGCGACATGTACGCTGGCGTACCGCTTACCGTGCCTTCTCGAGTCTGTTCGCTGCCTTCGCCGTCGGCCGCTCCCAGTGCGATATCAAGCCGAAAGCGTGTGCTTTGCACCGGCAGCACGGCGGCTGGCTCGTCGCCTTCCACCTGTTTGGCGAGGCCCCAGTCCATGACCAGCACCTCGCCGAACTGGCCGACCATGATGTTTTCGGGCTTGAGGTCGCGGTGAATAATGCCGCGCGAATGCGCGAAATCGATGGCGTCGCAGACCTTGAGCAGGATCGTCAGCAGCTTGCCAGTCGGGAATTCAGCCAGCGTGGCTTCGTGGCCTTGCCGCAGCTTGTCCATCACCTGGCGAAGGCTGCGGCCCTTGACGCGCTTCATGGTGAAGTAGATGCGCCCCTGCGAATCCAGCCCAAGCTCGTGGACGGGCACGATGTTGGGGTGCTCGAGGTTGCCCGTCAGTTGCGCCTCGCCGATGAAGCGCGAGACGGGGCCGGGATCAAGCGGCGTGCCGGTGTCGCTTTCGTCGCGGCGTGTATCGCGCAGCAGGACCTTCATCGCCACGCGCCGGTCGAGGTCGCTGTCGTGCACTTCCAGCACTGCGCCCATCCCGCCGCGCGCGATCTCGCTGACCACGCGATAGCGCTCCGAGTCATGGCGTCCGCGCTGCATGCCTTCGCGGTGGTCGCGGGCCGCTTGCTCAGCCTGCCGCGTCGCCAGGCCGTCGAGGTCGGCCAGCGTGCTGCCGGTGCCTATGCGTGCTGCCGCGTCATCGCCGATGCGGTGCATCGACGCCATCGACTCCAGCTCAAGAAAGCCCGGGGCGGATTCGGGTATGGCAGTTTCGGCGTCGCCTTCGTGCATGATCTACATGTTAACCGTTCTGACGCGGAAAGGTTGTCACGGGATTCACCGGAAATCACACGCGTGTCGGCCTGCCTGCCCGACGATTCTCCGTAACGCCTGCCTTGCACCGCGTGTATGATTAACAGCCTGGGGTGGGCTGAATGGGTGATAAACCTGACAGGCGCTCGTTACTGAGCAAGCTGGCCGTGCTGCACCACGGCCCCCTGTTCGGGTATTGCCGTCGCCGACTGGGCACTGAGGCAGAAGCCGAGGATGCACTGCAGGAAACGTTCATGCGGGCGTACAAGTACTTCGACAGCTACGACACCACTCGCGATGCCCGCAAGTGGCTGTTCGGTATCGCACACAACGTGTGCGTCGAGATCGCACGCACGCGCAAGCGACTCACGATCACCGAGCAGTTGCCCGATCCCGCCGACTACGACAGCACCACCACCGTCGCGCTGGAGAGGCTGGCACACGAAGAAAGCCTCGAAAGCATACGCCGCGAGCTTGAAAGCATGCCCGACCGCGCCCGCCGCATCCTTGAGCTGCGCTTTTTCGGGCAGTTGACCAGCCGCGAGATCGCTGAAATGGAAGGCATGAAAGAAACGGCTGTGCGCGTGGCCCTTCACCGAGCGCTGGAAGGACTCCGGGCGAAGTTTTCCCGGCAAGAGGGACGTCCGGTCGCTGGCACAGGCGGCAGGCATCCCACGGAGCAAGGCAATGCAGCACCCTGAAACCCCTGCACTGACGGCGCTGGCCTATGACCTGGTAGATGGCGGCGAGCGTGAAAGGCTGCTTGAGCACCTGGCGCAGTGCGACACCTGCCGCACGTTGTATGACGGCTACCGCGACGAGCAGTCCCTGGTGCGTGAAGCGATCATCCGCGACGCGCGCTCCGGCCCGGCCGAAGCCAAGGCCCTTGAACGCACGCTTGTCATGCTGGGCGCCGCCGAGGCCGTAGAGGCCAAGCCGGCTGGCCGCCTGCTGCGCGTGCCGATTTGGATCGTCGCCACGCAGGCGGCAGCGCTGCTGGTGGTGGCCGTCGGGTTGTTCCTGGTGCTGAAGCCGGACGCGCCTGCGCCATGGCCGGTCGTTTCGCAGCCGTCGCCGGTTGCCGCTCACAGCGGCGAAGTGCTGATGCCCTCGGCTGACGGCGAGTGGCAGCGCGCCGACAGCGTTCAGGCGAACGTCTGGCACAAGGCGGGCGACACGTCCGTGTCGATGACGCTTGACGACGGCTCGAAAGTTGAGGTCGATCAGGGCGGCATGTTCATGCTGGCCTGGAGCGCCGACAACGCGCCCGTCTTTCGCGTCTTTTCGGGCACGAGCCGGGTGCAGACCAACGACTACCCCCGTGTAACCGTACAGGCAGGCGAAGCCAACCTGCAGGCATTGGGGGGCTCGTATTTTGAAGTGCTGTGTGAGGCGCCGGATGGCAAGTGGAAGCTGTCACCGGTCTGGCTGTCATCCTATGCGCAAGCCGCCACGGTCAAGGCGAAGATCCAGCACGGAGACCTGCTGGCGAGCGCGCTGAACCCGGCGTACACGCAGGCACCGCTGGTCAGCGGGGATTCGTTCTTTTGGACCCGCAACTCAATCAGCATTCGCGATGCAAGCGGCGGCGAAGTGCCGACCAGCCCTGTACAGATGTTGTTGCAGCACAAGCATGACGGCGAGGTCGCGCTTGAATGGGCCTCGCGCTACCAGGACAGGATTGACGGCATGAGAAAGCGCATGGATCAACTCCGTCGCGAAATGCAGGCGCATGCCCAGCATTTAAAGCATCCTGACGAGGTGCAACGCGCGCGTGCTACGCTTGCGGAACTCGAGCGTTTCGTGCACTTCGAGCGCATGGCCCCAACACTCAACCTGCAGATCCGTGGTGGCGATACGCTTCTCCTTCATTACATGGGCAAACAGTTCGAAGCCGACTCGCCCGAAGAATTGAAGCAGCTCGTCCCACCGCCGGTGTGGGAGACCTTGAGCAGCTCGTACAACCTCGAGCGCACCAGCCAGGGCTGGCAGGTGAAGGAAGTTGGCGGCACCAAGGTGCGTGTGCGCGCTGTCTCGTCCAGCGGCGCTTCCTCCGACGGGGCCTCGTCCAGCGGGACCTCGTCTGGCGGCTCGGCGACCGGCCATCCGCCGCAGCCAACCAGCGACCGATAGCGGCGCCTTGTAGCAGGAAGGGCAACCGCTCATCCATCGTAACTTGCTTGTGAGTCGTCAGTTACATCGCCACCGGCATGCCTTGGGAATATACTTTCACCTGAAATCATTATTACTATGATCCTTGCTTGTGTCAGGATCAGATACCAGGAACCAAGGGATGAGCGGGGCAGACCACTCGCTGGATTCGCAGCGCATTCCCCAAGCCCAAGGCTCGGGGCCGCGCGACTCGTACACCGGCCCGCCGCTGCCGCCGAAACCGGAGATCCAGATTTTACAGGCACTCAGGCGCATCATTCGGGCAGTCGATATCCATTCCCGTGAGCTTGCAGTTCGCTACGGCATCACGGGCCCGCAACTGGTCTGCCTGGCCACGTTGTGCGACGACGGCGCAATGACCGGGGCCGAGCTGTCCCGCCGCGTGTTCGTAAGCGCCAGCACCATCACCGGCATCATCGACCGGCTTGAAAAGCGCGGCTACGTCGAGCGCAAACGCGACGCCGTTGACAGGAGGCGTGTGCTGCTGCATGCCACGCCCGAAGGCTACAAACTGGCCTACAATGCGCCGTCGCCATTGCAGGGCAAGCTGTCCCGGCGGCTTCACGAGCTGCCTGAGCTCGAGCGCGCAACCATCGGCTTTTCGCTGCAACGTGTCGTCGAGCTGATGGAAGCACGCGACATAGATGCCTCGCCCATGCTGACCACAGGCGAGATGCAGGACGATGCCGAGGGCATCCCGCACGACGATTCAACCAATTGAACTCTCACCGAGGGCCATCTCCATGACCAAGGACACCACCGTTGTCGATCGAAGTACTGTCTCCGACCTTCCGCAGGTTGCCAACCTGCCTGAGCTTGAGCACCTGGCCGATGTGCCGGTGCCCGCACCGCTGAAGGACGACGTAGCGCCCGAATCTCTGCGCCACCGCGAATTTGAAGGCGGCGAGTTCTGGCGCCACGTGCCGGCGTTTGCCGACGTGCCCTATGAAAAGTTCATGGACCACAAGTTTCAGCTCATTCACACCGTCAACAGCGTGGACAAGCTGCGCGAAGTCGCCGGCGACATCATCAGTGAAGACTTTATCCGGGATGTCGAAGCCGGCTTGCGCGCCGCCCCCATGAACGTGCGCGTGTCGCCCTACCTGATGTCGCGGATTGACTGGAACAACCCTTACGACGACCCCATCCGCATCCAGTTTCTGCCCGTCGCAAGCAGGCGCCTGCCGGATCACCCGCAACTCACGCTGGACAGCCTGCACGAGCAGGACGATTCCCCCACACCGGGACTGGTGCACCGCTACCCGGACAAGGCGCTGTTTCTGCCACTGGACGTGTGCCCGGTGTACTGCCGCTTCTGCACCCGCAGCTACGCCATCGGCGGCGACACCAACCAGGTCGAAAAGGTGGGCTATCGCTACAACCCCGAGCGCTGGAAGGCCGCGTTTGCGTACATCGCCTCTCGCCCCGAAATCGAGGACATCGTCGTTTCGGGCGGCGATGCCTGGAACCTGGCGCCGATGCATTTGAAGGAGATTCTCAAGACGCTGCTCGCAATCCCGCACATCCGCCGCATCCGCCTTGCAAGCAAGGGCCCGGCCGTGATGCCGATGAAGATCCAGACCGACCGCAAGTGGTTTCGCACACTGGTCAAGTGGGTCGATGAGGGCCGCAAGCTGGACAAGGAAGTCTGCCTGCACACGCACTTCAACACCGCCAACGAAATCACCCAGATCACCCGAGACGCCATGCAGGAGCTGTTTCGCAACGGCGTCAAGGTGCGCAACCAGTCGGTGCTGATCCGCGGCGTCAACGATACGCCCGAAAAGATGCAGCAGCTTGTCCGCAAACTCAGCTACATGAACGTACAGCCGTACTACGTGTACCAGCACGACCTGGTCAAAGGCGTTGAGGAGATGCGCACGCGCATCGGCGACACCATTGAGCTTGAGCGCCACGTGCGCGGCGCGACTGCGGGCTTCAACACGCCGGTGTTCGTAACGGACGTGCCGGGCGGCGGCGGCAAGCGCGATTCGCACAGCTTTGACTACTACGACGAAGTGACCGGCGTAAGCGTTTACCGCAGCCCCAACGTGGACGAAAACAAGGCCTACCTCTACTACGACCCCATCGACCTGCTTCCCGAGGAAGGCCGCAAGCGCTGGGCCGACGAATCGCAGCACGAGGCCATTGTCGAGGAAGCCCTGGACAAGGCGGACCTCAGCGGCCTCACCGCCGCTCGATAGCGGGCCCGCCCTCGATTGCCAACGACCCACAAGACACCACACCTGCCATGGACCACATCGCGACAGACCTGATCAAGACCTTCGGCGAGGACGTCGTGCAGTCGCGCGACACCTTTCCGCACCGCGCGGGCTCGATCGAATTGCAGTTCGACCCGTACAACCGCCGGCTCAAGTTCTTCGACATGACTCCGCAGGACGTGGCGGTATCGCCGCAGATTGCATCCTGCGTGCTGGCTGAAGTTCCTACGCCGCTGTACAGCAAGCTGATCGTGTATTCGCGCCCTGATCTCAAAGGATGGGAGGCACTCGGCTTCCGCCGCGAGGCCGTAATCTGGGGCTTCTTCGGCAATGGCGACAACGCCGAGCTGTGGGTGAAGTACCCCGCCAAGCCGCGAAGCACGGACCCCGAAGAGGAAACGAACAGGCAAGTGCTTGAGCTGGCAAGGTCCAAGCAGTGCAATGACCCGCTGCTGCCCGCCGGCTACGACTGCGCACCCGCGGTCATCGCGGACGCGCCCGAAATTGCCGACTTGATGCGCCAGACCTTCCCGGATTACCCGACACCGATCACGCCGGACTACGTGGCCAAGAACATGCGCGAGGGCATCTTTCACTTCCGGCTTGTGCGCAACGGCGACGGCGGCCTGGTCGCAAGCGCGTCGGCCGAGATGCATCACTCGCGCAAAAGCGCCGAGCTGACTGACTGCGCCACGCGCCCCGACCACCGTGGCAAGGGTCTGATGAGCGCGATCCTGCGCGACCTGGAGCGCGACCTTGCCGACGTGTTCGGCATCACCGATGTGTACACCATCGCCCGCGCCAACCAGGCCGGCATGAACTGCAGCTTTGCCAAGCTGGGGTACACGTACACCGGCTGCCTGGTCAACAACTGCCGCATGCCCGAAGGCTATGAATCCATGAACGTCTGGTGCCGCGACGCCCGCGGCCTCAAGGAGACCGGGTGAGCAGACTCCTGCCGGGCCTGATCGTCCTGTTACTGTGCGCGACGACGCTGGCCGCGCAGGACAGAAGCGAGCTTCGCCTCGCCATGTCCGGCGCGTTCCAGCCGTTCAGCACCACCGACGAAGACGGCAACCTTACCGGGTTTGATCACGACATCGCGGTCGCGATCTCCGAGCGCATGGGGTACACGCCCGTGCCGGTGCAGACGGAGTGGGGCGGCATCTTCCAGGGGCTGGACCAGGGCAAGTACGAGCTGATCTGCGGCTCGGTCGAGATCACCGACGAGCGCCACCAGACGATGGACTTCAGCCTGCCGTATTACGTAAGCGGCACGCAGGTCTTCGCCCATCCCGACACGCAGTCGCTGGACGGCCTGCGCATCGGCGTAACCGAAGCAACGACTTACGAAGACTACATCAACGCGAACCCCGAGCGGTTTCCCGACGCTGAAGTCGTTCGCTTCGGCAGCGAAGCCGAGATCATCGCTGCCATCAAGACGAACAAGATCGACGCCTTTGTGTCAGACCTGATCGTCGGCCAGTGGTACATCAGCGAGCAGAACGCGGACGTGAGTCCTTTCGGGGACTTGCTCTACAAGGCCAACATTGGCATCTGCGCGCGCAAGGATTCGCCGCAACTGATCGCGCAGGTCAACGACGCACTGTTCGACATCGTCCGCGACGGCACCTACTCGCGCATCTACCAGAAGTGGGTCGGCGCGCGGCCCGATGTCGGGATGCTGCTGGCTTCCTGGGGCGAAATCGAAGAGCAGCAGCAACACGGCGCCAAAGAGCCGCAAGGCGAAGCTGCCGCGGACGGCAAGCCTGCGTTTGCCGTAACCCTCGGCCAGTGGTTGGAGCTGTTCATCCAGGGCGCGGCAATCACGCTCAAGCTGGGCGTGCTGACTGCAATTCTGGCAATGCTCGTCGGCACGCTGATTGGCGTCATGTCGATCACACGCAGCGTTCTGGTCCAGAAGCTGGCGCAGGCCTACATCGTCGTCGTGCGCGGCACGCCGCTGCTGGTGCAGCTGTTCATCGCCTACTACGGCATCGCGACCGTGTTCAATGACGTGGCCGGCGTCGAGATCATGGGCGCGTTCGGTGCGGGTTTGCTGGCACTGGTCGTGAACACCGGCGCATACAACGCTGAGACTATTCGCGGCGGCATCCTCAGCGTCGAGCGCGGCCAGTGGGAGGCAGCCGCAAGCCTGGGCATGTCGCGCCGCCGGACGCTGCAACGCGTCATCCTGCCGCAGGCCTTCCGCAACAGCGTGGCGTCGCTGGGCAACAACGTGGTTGTGCTGATCAAGGACACCTCGCTGGTGGGCGTGATTACGCTGATCGAGATCACTTTCACCGCGCGCAACATTGTGTTCCAGACCGGCGAGCCGTTCACGCCGTTTATCGTGGCGGCTGTGTTCTACCTGGTGATCATCACGGGGCTGGACCAGCTGGTGAAGCTGTGGGAGAGGCGACTGATGCGCTCAGCAGGCGGGAAGGCAACGGCATGAGCGAAACCCTGATTGAGGCGCGCAACATCCACAAACGCTTCGGCGACCTGCACGTGCTTAAGGGCATTGACCTGCAGGTGGCTGAGCATGACGTGGTCACGCTGATCGGGCCCTCCGGCAGCGGCAAGAGCACGCTGCTGCGCTGCCTCAACCTGATGGAAACGCCCGAAGAAGGCGAGCTTAGCTGGCAGGGGCAACCGGTCGATTTTCACGGTATGTCGCGGCAACAGCTCTGCGCCCACCGCGCACGCATGGGCATGGTATTTCAGCACTTTCACCTGTTTCCGCACATGCGCGTGATCGACAACGTCACGGAGGGCCCGATCAGCGTCAAGGGCATGGGCAAAGCCGAGGCGCGCGAGAAGGCGCACATGCTGCTGGATCGCGTCGGGTTAGCTGAAAAGGCCATGGCCTGGCCCGCACAACTGTCCGGCGGCCAAAAGCAGCGCGTGGCGATCGCGCGGGCACTGGCCATGGAGCCCAAGGCTTTGCTGCTGGACGAGGTGACCAGCGCGCTCGACGTTGAGCTGATCGCCGGCATCAACGAATTGCTTGCCAACCTGGCGCGCGAAGGCATGACCATGGTCGTCGTGACGCACGACTTGAACTTTGCGCGAAGCGTCAGCAATCGCGTCTGCTTTATGGACGAAGGCAGGATTGTCGAGCGCGGACCCACGCAGCAGGTTATCGAGAATCCGAAAGCCGCGCGGGCCAAAGAGTTCATGGCCGCAATCGCGGGGTAGCTTGCTACCGGACATTCACCGTCGCACGCGCCGTGTGCGTGCCGACCTTCAGTTCTACTTCAAGCGTGCCCGTCCAGTCACCATTCAGTGCCAGCGCACGCCCGTCGGCGTTCACAAGCGGGTTCAACGTGCGGCTGCTGTTGGTTACGCCGGATTTCTCGGCGATTACTTCTCCGTCGCGCAGCGCGGCGACGTGCCACTCGACGTCGTCCTGCCGCCATGTCACCGCGGCGTGGCGGACGTCGTCAAACAGCGCCCCCCACACGAGCTGCCGGCCGCTCTGCCAAGCCACGCACCGCACGTGCCGCACCTCAGTGAAGTAGGGCAGGTGTACAACCGGCTGGCCGCCGATTTCAACGGGCGTGATGGACGCGATGAACTGCGCGGCCCGTGCCTGCAACTGGTCGCGCTGCGCCGTCGGTGCCTGCATCAGCGCCACCAGGTAAACGCTTGCCAGCTTGGCATACAGCACGCGCTGCACGTAGCCGTCATCGTCGCGATAGTACTCGCGCACAAAGCCGCTGCCACCGGGGACCGCGGCTGGCTCGCCCACGGCTGCCCTGAACCCTGCGTTCGACAACTGCGCCTCGAGTTCATTGCGCAGCGCACCCAGCGACGGGAAGTCCACTTCGGAAACCTGAAAGATGCGCAGGCCCAGCCAGCTTCCGGCCACCGTACTGTAAAAGCGCTCACCGACGCGCCGCCAGCCCGGCAGCACGAACGCAAACCGGCCCTCGACCAGCAGCGGACAAACTGCGCCGGCCACAGCGCCGGGCAGCATCACGGTCTCAGCCAGCACGGCATCGCGGTGCGCAAGCAGCCGCGCGTCAGCACCAGCCTCGGCTGCGAACACGAAGGCGAACTTGCGGTCGTTGACTGAAAAATCAGCCACGCCGCCTGCGCGGCCACCGGCAAGTCGGACCACGGTCCAGCTTGCATTGACGTCTTCTCCGTATGCGCGCGGCGCAAAACGAAACGCCGCTGAGGCCTCAAAGACAGCCCCCTGCTGCTCCAAGGTTTCCCGCAGCCCGCGAAAGCCGGTTTCGCCCAGTTCCCACAGACCGGTGGCAACCGGGCCGCGATCCGGCGCGTCGCCGGCCAGCAGCCTGGGCCAACTCTGCCTGGGCACCGCGGGCGCGAGCTTCACTGCCATGCCGCGGTCCTCCAGCCAGGTGTACGCGCCGACGCGCTGCTGCCCTGCGGCAACATGCAGCACACGCTGCAGCACATCCCCCGCGCCGGCATGACGGCGCGCCGACACCTCGAACGTGACCAGCACGAACAGCGCAGCGCAAAAGACGACAAAAGCTCGGACCATGGCGACTCGGCGGGGGTGTGGATTATCGCTGAGGCACGGCGCCGCGTCGAGGTTGAAATTCAGGTCAGTCGCGCGGGTGGCGCTCGCGGGGGCGCGGGGGGCCGTCGCGCCCGGGGCCCCGCGGCGGCATCTCGCGCTGCCACTGCCGGCGCAGCTCATTGTGAAGCATCTCACCGGCTTGCTCGATCGACAGGCTGGACAGCTTTGCCAGGGCCTTCTCGCGCGCTTGCGGGCGCAGGCGCTGCAGCATCAGGTCAAGCGTCCACAAGTCAGCAAGCTGGCGCCGCAGTAAGGCGCGGGCCTCGGTGTCGCCTTCTCGTGCCAGCCGCCGGTTGGCCTCGATGGCGGGAAAGGCTTGCTCAAGTCGCCGCCGCCGCTCGCGCGTGTCCTGCTCGTACATGCGCTGCAGCGCGGGAATTCTTTCGCGCTCAGGCAGCGCGTTCAGTTCACGCTGCTTCTCGGGCGGCAGTGAGCGCCCGAACTCCTGCGCCCGCCGCATGCGCAGCATGCGGTGCAGCTCGCGCACGCGATCCGGCCCTTCGCCCTCAAGCAGGCGCCGCGCGCGCTCGTTGGGGCCGCGCCGCAACTGCTGCAACTCGTGGGCCAGCGTGAACAGGCGCAGGCGCTCAAGCCGATTCATGGCGCGCAGCCTTTCAATGTTCGCACGCTGTTCGGCTGTGAAGATCGGTTTGCCCGCGCGGGCCGCTTCGCGCGCGGCCTGCTGTTGCTCGGGGCTCATGCGCTTGAAAACGCGCATCCGGTGGCGCAACTGCCGTTTTTGCTCGGCGGGCAGCTCGTTGTACCAGCCGCGCAGCGCCGCCGGCTCGTCGGTAGCTGCCTGCGCGCCAAGGCCCGCCGCGCAAACCACGGCTGCCAGCGCCAGCAGCGGCGCAAGCAGTACGCGAGTGCAATGGGTGCTCATGCGCGTCTTCATTCGCCACCCGCCTCTCTGGCCGCAAGCTCAGTTACCAGTTCATGGTCCTGGACCAGCAGAAGGTCATCCGGGTGCGGGACCTTGTCCAGCTCGGCAAAGGCAGGGTCTGACAACAGCTTCAATAGGGCCAGCTCTTCTTCGGTCGGTTGAGGTGTCGGCTGATCTGACTGGTCGGCCCCAGAATCAGGGTCGGCCAGGTACTCGAAAAACACTGCGTCGTCTTCAACTTCTGCGACGACGGGAGTGTCGGCGGGCGCAGGACTGTCATCCTCCTGAATGAACAACCACAGGCCCGCAGCGACCAGAATCGCTGCCGCAGCCGGCGCGATCAGGCGCAGAAGCCTGCCGCCGCTTTGCACCCGCCCCTGATGAAACCGCCTCCAGAAGCGTGCCGGCAGATCTGCCGCAGGCCCAGGCACTTCATAGGCTTCAAGCCAGCGCTCCAGCGCGCGTTCCTGCTCAATGGCGCGCTGCAGTTGTGTGTCCTGCTTCGCGGCTTCAAGCAGCGCGCGGGTGCGGCCAGTGTCAAGCGTGCCGCGTGCGAACGCGGGAAGGTCATCCTTGAATTCGTCGTACAGGTTCACGGGTGGGGTCATGAGGCACGCTTTTTTCCGGCTGGCATACGCCTACCAAGTGTTAAACCCATATGCCGCGGCTTGGTAGCGCGGAAATTGACGCGATTGCAGGCGAGGTACGAGTGACTGAGGCGAACAAATATGCCGCCCGGCTGCCCGCCATGGCGGCGCTGCTGCTGCTTGCCTTTGTGGCTGGCGCGTGGCTGGCGCTGCGGGAAGACGCGGCACCCGTGATCGATCATTCGCAGGCCCCGCCGAAGCGCGCCGTACCCAGGAAGAAGGCCGCGACGCCGCCGAGCACGCCGACGCCCGAAACGACCGCCCCCGCTGAGCCCGAGATGCCGCGGCCCGAGCCAGCCAAGGTCGCGCTGCCCGAGCTGACACGGTTCCGGGCGCTGGTGCTTGAGGCCGATTCGGCCCTGCTGGCCACTGAGCCTCCGCTGCCGCGAAGCGACGAGGCATGGCACGCTTACTCGGTTCTTCAGCAGTTGCGCTCGCGCTTTGCGCCGCACGCGCGCATGGTGTACGAAGGCGAGGACAACGCCGCCGACCGCGCAGCCTTTGAGGCTGAGGTGCTGGCAGCCTTCCGTAACCCGGGTGTCACCTCAGACTCGTTTGAGTTGCAGCAGGGCCGTCGGGTGGCGCTGTGGCTTCGCCAAGGTGCCAGCCTGCCTGCGCCGGAGGCGCTGTCCGATGCCGGTGCCCACATCCCCATCACCCGGCGCCTGCAGGAGACCGTGGACGTCGCGGCGGCAACAAGCTGGCTCGCGGCCATGGAAGCTGAGTTCGGTGCGACAACTTACGGTGTGGGCAACCTGCCGCTTGACGTCGTGCTGCTTGCCAACCAGTCCGAGTACCTGGCGTTCACGCGGCAGCGCCTGCGCCTGGCGGTCCCGGCTTGGTCGGCGGGCATGTTCTCGTCAGGATGGCAGGTGGTGTGCATGCCGATCACCGAGGCGCTGTGCGTCGCCGAGGTGTTGCGCCACGAGATGTTTCATGCCGTGCAGGCGCGCCTGGCACCCGAAAGCCTGCTTGTGCCCTGGTTTGCGGAGGGCACAGCCGAGTGGCTGGACAAGGCGCCCCCGTCCGGCGGAAAGCTGCGCACGCACGCAACGTTTGCGGCGTCGGCCTGGGGCTATCTTGCGGTGCTGATTGAGGGCGGCTTGCGCTTGAACTTGCGCGAGTTTCTGACGCTTGACCAGGAGGCATTTTACCGCAACCCGCAGCTTCACTACCTGCTGGCCTATTGCTGGGTGGATTTTGCGCGCACCGAGGAAGACCTGCGCCCGCTGTACTACGAATTCTGGAGCCTGCTGAAGCAGGGCGTCGGGCGCGAGCAGGCGTTCGCCCGCACTTTCGGCGGGCTGGACCTGGAAGAGGTAGCCGCGCGCATGCTTGAGCGCGCGCGCAAATCGGCACGCAACCCCGTCGCCCCGCGCTTTGCCCACGACGCGCACGAATCGGCCCTGGACATCCTGCCGCCAACGCTGACAGGCGCGCCTGGGGCGCCGGGGGATGCAGACCAGATTGATTCCGGGTGGTTCGGCGTGGTCTCGGAGTTGCAGCGCAGGGGGTTTGACACTGCGCGCGCCGCCGCGCTGGACACCAACTACGACCTGCTGGTGATTGCGATCGACAGCAGCGAGACCATGGCACAACGCATCGCGGTACCCAGCTTTGACTGGCCGGCGTTTGCGCGCTGGGTGTTCGCGCTGGAAAAAGCCGGCGCCTTGACCTTCAACCGCGGCGACAGCAGCTCAGGCGAGCAGGTGCCCGCCGCGGTCAAGCTTGCCCTGATTGAAGCCGTACTGACCGGCCGCGTCGAGGAGTTCACGGCAGCAACGGGCGTGCGTGTGGACAAAAGGCTGGAAAGCGAATTGCAGGACGACTTCGAGCGCCAGCGCGACCTTGCGGCAACGTTGAGTGCTCTTCAGCGCCGCGACCTGTGCCGGCGCGTGGCGCACAGCATGTCGCTGTACTGGGGTCGTCAGCAGAACCAGGCGCGCGTGGTGGTCATTGATTTCAACTCAGCCGTGGCCGTCGAAGTTGAAACAGGCCACCTTGAGGGCGGACCGCGCGATGAGGGGCTGATTTCCCGGCTGTTCGAAAAGACAGCCGGCAACGCAGCCGGCGCAGGCGCGAACGGCACCGACTGTGACTGGTGGGGCGCCCTTTCAGGCATTGCCGGTGCGATTCAGGAGTCCGGGGCAACGGCGCCAGCCGTGTTGTTCTTTACGGACGGGCCGAACAGCGCGGGCGCATACGGGCACCCTGAATCCGGCCGTGACGACGAGCGATACCTGGCGCAACAGGAAACGATGGCAAAGGATTTCGCCTTGCAGTGGCAGGCGCTGCAGCCATCAGGCGCGCGGCTGCAATTGTTCGCGCTGCCCGGCGCTGAGGGCCAGGGGCTTGAGTACTTGCCGCAACACGTAGCCGACGCACGCCTGGATGTCTGGAGCCAGCGCTTCAACCGCTGAGAGCGCACCCGCGCAGTGTCAGGGCAAGATTCACGAGTGCCGTGCGCAGGCACAAATTGCGCGAATCCCGGGCATAGAAGGGCGATCGCATCGCCACACGCATCCGCAGACAGGGCGAACCATTGCTGCCGCGGGCAATATAAGCGGCTTGCCGCCAACTTACTGCAGCAGGCTGCTGTATCGCCACTCGATCGGCTTATCGAGATCAAAGCCTGCGTCGTGGCATGATTCGCATGCCTTGCCGATCCGTGGCG
>CAZZBH010000083.1:0-17023 GCA_964652605.1 uncultured Planctomycetaceae bacterium | reverse complement strand
GCCGCCAACCTGGTGCGTGAGCGCCTGCACGGAGACAACACCACCTACATTGTCAACCGCTATCTGCATTACAGCAACGTCTGCTGGGACACCTGCAAGTTCTGCAGTTTCTACCGCAAACCCGGCGAGCCGGGCAGCTTCACCCGCAGCGTCGATGAGATCGCGCAATGGGCCCGGCGCTTCGAGGGCCAGGGCGTGGCCGAGCTTCACATCGTCGGCGGTTTGCACCCCTCACTGAAGTATGGCTACTACCTCGACATGCTGCGCGCGCTGAAGGGCGTACTGCCCGAGACCTCTCTCAAGGGATTCACTGCCGTTGAAGTTGACTGGTTCGCGCGCATCAGCCGCAAGCCCGTCGCCACTGTTATGCACGAGCTGCACGAAGCCGGCCTTGACAGCCTCACGGGCGGGGGCGCGGAAATTTTTGCCGAGCATGTACGCAAGCAAATCTGCCCCAACAAGATCAATGCACAGCGCTACTTCGAAATCCACGGTGTCGCGCACGATATGGGCCTGAAGACCCAGGTCACCATGCTGTACGGCCACATTGAAAGCGACGAAGACCGCGTGGATCACATCCTGCGCGTGCGAGACCACCAGGACCGCAACCCGGGCTTTCAAGTGTTTATTCCGTTGGCCTATCACCCAGCCAACAACGCGCTTCGCGCCCGCCGTGCCACCGGCATGACTGACCTGAAGGTGTATGCTGTCTCGCGGCTGCTGCTGGACAATGTTCCTCACATCAAGTGTTACTGGATCAGCGCCGGGCTCAAGCTAAGCCAGGTTGCCCTGGGCTATGGCGTCGATGACCTGGACGGAATCGTGTACGAACACGAGCGCATTTTTCACGATGCCGGCTCAAGCACGCCCCAGCAGCTTTCCGAAGAGGAGTTGAGGCGCATGATTCGAGAAGCCGGCCGCAATCCTGTCCGGCGCGACTCACGCTACAACCGGCTTGAGCCGCAGGGGGCCGCGGCTTGACTGAGCTTGACTGAAAGGAAGACATGAACCGACTCTGCCTGCTGCTGTTGGTCGCGCTGCCGCTATCGGCCCGGCAACTCCCGGCCCAGGAAGCAGAACAGCCTGAACCCGCCCCGACCGAGCAACCGGCACCGGATGCGCCTCCTGAGTCGGCTGAGATTCCCGACGACTTCACAGAGTTCCTGCGCAACAAACTGCCTGGCGTTGACCCGGCTGGCGAGCACAGCCTGGCCGACCTGAAGAACTACTCGGAGAAAGATAAACGCCACCGCTACACCGGCCAGATGGCGAATCTGCTGCTGATCTACATCACTGACCTGAATATGGGCGGGTCACTGACCAAGCTGTTTGACCACTACGCCACCGGCAAGCACGGCGAGAACCCCAGCTTTCGGGTGCTGCATGCACTGGTGTTGTCGCAATACCCGCCCGGAATGCAGAACCTGACCCAGGCGGAGAAGATCCTGCGCGAGCTGGTTGAACAGCACCCTGATTTTGCCTACGCCCACTACTACCTGGCCCAAGTGGAGTTGATGCGCATTGCGCGCTCGGGCGGCAGCGATCTTCGCCCCTTGTTCAAGCACCTCGATGCCGCACTGGCGGCACAGCCGTCATTTGTGCAGGCGCGCGCGCTGAAGGCCGAATGGCTGATTAACACCAAGCGCAAGGCGGAAGCGCTGGAATTGATCGAGCCGCTGATGAAAGGCGAGCTGCCCGCGCTAAAGCACGAGTACGAAGAGCTGCTGGTGGCATACGCCAGGGCCGCCGACGAGAAGGCCTTTCATGCCGTCGTCGATGAGCATTTGAAGCGCGAAAAGCTGCCCGCCACGCACCGCAGGCAGGCACTGCTGACCAAGGCCGGGCGTTACTTTGCCGACCAGAAGTCGGAAGACGCACTCGCGATCATGCTGGAGCTCGAAAAGCAGGTTGATCCGGCTCTCGAGCCCGAGATGGCCATCACCATCCAGCGCAGTTGCGCCGCGCACTGGGGCAGCAAAGTCGGCACCGCCCCCGCTGACGACGCCAACCTCAAAAGCATGCTCGCCGAGACATTGCGCCATCACAAACGCGCAGCAGAGATTGACCAGCAATACATGCCCGTGGCCAAGCGCGGCAATGAAGCAGAAATCTACATCATGACCATGCTTGCCGCGGCGCGCGGCAACCCTTCACGTTCTGACGCCCAGCGACTGCAGGAAGAGGCTGTGCGCTGGCTGACCCAATACCTTAAGGACACAGACCTGCCGGGGACACGTCAGCAGCGTCTTCGCACGCTGCTGGCTGAAATCATCCTGATGCTCAACCCGACCGAGGTCGCGCACATTGACCTGCTTGAGAAGTACGCGGCCGAGGGCGATCCGCGCAAGCTGGGTCGGGAAGTCAGCAGCCTGGCCGAGAAAGTGCGGCGCGGCCAGGCGAAATTTCAGAGCAGCCGGGCGCTGGAAATGTTCATCCGCCTGCTGGACAACCCAAACCGCCAGATCGTTGCCAGCGCGGCCTACCTTGCGGCAGAAACCGCGCTGCGCCGTGGCGAAGAAGACGTGCCCAAGGCCGGCAAAGCTATCGCCGACCGTTTTGAGAAAGAACTGGAAATCAACACCGCCGAGCAGGCAGAGTTGCAGCGCGGACTTGCCGGGGCCGTACGCGCGGTCGGCGACAAAATTGCCATCGAACGCGTGGTCAGACACCAGATCGGAATGATTGAAAAGACGGGGGAGCAGAACCAGGTCAAACCCATCATGGACGGCTGGTGCGCCGAAGAGTTCCTGCGCACGATAAAGGGCGCGCCGGAGCCGCTGTCGCGCATGCAGCGCTTCAGCCAGGGTCCGTCTGCCCGCTGGTTAACGCAACTCGCAGACGCAATCGCGCGCGAACGCGAAGGCAGCTAGCTGCGCAGGCGCTGCACTGCGGCATCCAGCACTTCACGCAACTGCTCGTGCGGCAGCAGTTGCCGCGCCTCGCCGGGCGCATACCAACCCGCGGCATCGTGTTCTGTGCTCAGCGTGAAGCGGTCGGTGGGAACCCTGGCCAGAAAGTAGTGCACACACTTGCGGTAGCTTCCTCTGCGCGCTTCCACATCGTACTCAATCACGAATTCAAACCCGGCGAGCATCTCGAATTCCTGAATGCCCGTCTCTTCCAGCGTCTCGCGGCGTGCGGCTTCCATCGGCGTCTCGCCGGCCTCGGCGTGCCCCTTGGGAAACGACCACGTGCCGTGACTGGCGTTGCGCAGCAGCAGAAACCTCGGGCCGCCCGGGGCATCGATCGTCAGTACGATTCCGGCCGCCATGCGCTGCTTCATGGCGTGTCGTCCACCAGCCACTCATCGCCCGAGCGTGCCAGCGGCAGCGTGATCACGCGGACGCTGGCCCCCTTGCTGGACCATAGCGTCACGCGCACACGCACCGCGGCCGTGCTTTCGCCGGTAAGTGTGCTGTCTATTGGCTCCCAGCTTGCGACGCGCTCTGATTCCGTGGCAAGTCTCTGGCGCAATGATTCACGCGGCACGTCCCGGCGCACCGGGAGATGCGCGCGCAGCAGTGCGTCCGTGTCGGCCCGCTGCACGGCGCGGCCGAGCGTTGCGGCTGTGGTCAGCGGGGAGCTGTGCGGTGCACTGCCCGCGTCCTTTTCGACGATCTCGGACTCGAGCTTGCGCCGCTCCGCCTCAAGCTCGGCGATTCGTGCAGCAATCAGTTCCGCCTGTTCGCGCAACTTGCTAATTGCATCTTTCACCCCTTCCAGCCTGGCCTGGGGGGTTAGCGGCTTTTCCGGCTGAGCGTCGGCGATGCGAGGGATGCTATGCCACCTCCAGTGCTCGCCGGAACGCGTCATCAGCACGCGGAACCTCCCGGGTTCAGACTTGCCCGCCTCCTGCATGGTGATGATGACTTCGGATGTGTCGCCGTCTGGCGCGGGTTCTTCGACAACTTGCACGTTGCGGGCACGATAGCTGCTGGAAAACTCATCGCTCAGAAACAGCGTAAACCACTCCTCTTTGAGCGAAGCTCGCTCCTGCTGTGTGTAACGCCTGCCTTCGTTCTGCTGGGCATTTTCAACCCAGGTGTCGAAGTCAAAGTAGCGCTCAAAGGCCGCGCGCTTCTCGGCCTCGGTCATCTCTCCTGACAGCACCGCCGCGACAAATGCGAGAAAGGACTCCTTCGGCGTCTCGGCTGCCAGGGCCGGTGCCAGCAGCAGCACTAGGCATAACGCACGCATGCAACTCTCCTTTTGACCCGCATTGGCTGTGCTGCTAGGTTGGTTTGCGCACATGCGCCAGTCAACCACGCCATGGAACCTGATCACGATCATCCCGCAGACAATCGCTTTCCGGTGCTGGTAATCCTGGGCCCCACCGCAAGCGGCAAGTCGCACATGGCCTTGCAGGTCGCTGAGCGCGTCGGCGGAGAAATTCTCAGCGTCGATGCGCTCAAGGTCTATCGTGGCATGAACGCGGGCACCGCCAAGCCCACACCGGCTGAGCGATCCCGCATCCCCCACCACGGCCTGGACCTCGTCGATCCGCACGAGGAATTTTCGGTCGCGGAATTCATTGACTACGCTGAAGGCGCGCTGAACGACATCGTCAAGCGCCGCAAAGTGCCTGTGCTGGATGTGACCGCGCCGTACTACCTCAAGGCACTGGTCTATGGCATCGAACGCGGGCCGGGCCCACAGCCGCGGTTCCGCGCCGAAATGCAGGACCAGCCGCTGCCGGACCTCTACGCGCAACTGATTGCCGCTGACCCTGCGTCAGCGGCGCGCATCGGCCCCGCGGACCGCAAGCGGATTATCCGCGCCCTGGAGATCATCAGGTTCGGCGACAAGCTTCCCAGCGAGCAGAACCTCTGGAGCAAGCCGCGCGGCGACTTTCGCTGGATGTTTACCGGTATCCGCTGGCCCCGCGAACTGCTGAACGAGCGCATCAGGCTCCGCGCGCAACGCATGTTTGAGGCGGGGTGGCTTGAAGAGGTTCACGCCATCCGCGCAGGGCGCGGATTTTCCAGTACGTCAGGCAAGGCCCACGGCTACCGCCGCATCCAGGAATACATTGACGGTGCGCTGACGTGGCAGGAGTGTGTGGACCAGACCGAGCGCGACGTCCGCCAGTTCGCCCGCAAGTGCATGACGTTTTTCCGCGGCTTTCCTCGCGTGCAGTGGCTTGACGTTACGACCGAGCAGGAGATTGACCGCGCCGCGGCGTACCTCGCGCACGAGATCAAGGACATGCTGCGCCAGTGCGGCGTGGATCGCCCGGCTGTTGATCTGCCGTAGGGGCGAGTTCGCCCCGCCCCTGCGGCCGACACGCTACTCGTTCGGGTTGATCAGCAACAACGGGTCACCACCGCCGCTGACTTTCGGCAGCACGCCGTCCCACTTTTCAAGCCGCTTGTTCTGCAGGATGCGCTGGTCCAGCGTTTCCAGCAGCTTGCGGTTGGCCTCGGCCTCTGCATCCGCAGTGCGCTTGATCGCCTCGGCTTCGGCAATGCTGATCAGCTCGATCTGCTTAGCCTGGCCTGCCGCGCGCTCTTCGGTCGCGATGCGGTCAGCCGCCGCCTGCAGCTCCTTCATCTTGGCCTCGGCTTCGGACTGCACGACCTTCTTTTCGGCCTCAATTCTTTCCTTTTCCAGCTCGTTGCGGGCACGCAGCGCGTCTTGCTCAGCCTGTACCTTGGCTTCAATCGCGCTGTCGAAGGCAGCGCTGAACCGGAAGTCAGTGATGTTCACCGTAGTAACCAGCAGGTTGGTCGCCTTGGCGCGCGTGGTGATGATGCGTTCAATCTCGGCCTTTACCTCTTCGCGGTTCTTGATGAGGTTTTCGGCGCTGTACTTGGCGGTCACTGCCTTGACCGACTCCTGGATGATCGGGTTGAGTTTGGTCGTCTTCCAGATCTCGCCCGTCTTGCCGATGGACTGGTAAAGCCACCAGACCATCTCAGGGTCTGCGCGGTAATTGACCGCGACTTCGGTCGTGACGGTCTGCAGGTCAGACGACGCGGCTGTCGCGGCGCTGATGACAATCAACTCCTGCACATTGAGCTCATGAATCTGGACCCATGGCGCTTTCACGTGAAGTCCTTCGGGCACAGACTCTTCGGTCAGGGTGCCGAACGAAACCTTCACGCCGCGATGGCCCGGCTCGATGATCTCAAAGCACGCTGTCGTCAGGATGATCAGTACAACCACCACTACGCCGCCGATGGCAGCAAACACAGGAACTTTGTTGCGCATGAAAGTCTCCTTCAGCGTTCCGATTCAGCAAGCCAGTCTGCCTTGAACTGCCAAGCCGGTCGCTTACAACACCGCGCGACTTTTGGAAAGACCGATGCGCCCGATCAACCCGGGCTACGCGGCCGCAACTACCGCCTGCGCCAGAATGTCCAGCCCGCGCTGAAGATCGTCGTCGCTGATCACCAGCGGCATCAGCGTGCGGATCACGTTGCCGCTGGCCGCCATCGCCAGCACGCCGTTGCTGCGCGCGACCTGCAGAACGCGGGTGGTGCGATCTTTGTCTGGCCCGCCGGTTGCGGGGTCAATGATCTCGATCGCGCACATGGCACCCAGGCCGCGCGCCTTGATCACGTGCCGGTGTGCCTTTTCCAGCTTGCGGAACACGGCCATGACATGCTCGCCGATCTGTTGTGCCCGTTGCGGAAGACTTTCTTCTTTCAGTACATCCAGCACCGCCAGCGCCGCAGCACACGCGACCGGGTTGCCGCCGAATGTGCCGCCCAGGCCGCCGACCTGCGGCGCGTCCATAAGCTCGGCTTTGCCGGTTACCGCACTCAGCGGCATGCCACCCGCAAGCGACTTGGCAAGGCAGACCATGTCGGGCGCGACATTGTAGCGTTCACAAGCCAGCATGGCGCCGCAACGTCCGAAGCCCGTCTGTACCTCATCGCTGATGAACACGATGCCGTGGCGCGTGCAGGCAACGCGCAGCGCCTTGATGGCTGACGCGTGAATGGGAAAGAAACCGCCTTCGCCCAGCACCGGCTCAACCAGCACGCACGCGACGTTTGTCGGATCAACGTGATACTGAAACAGTCGCTCCAGCGCCGCTTCTGCGCCGGCCCTTACTTCGTCGTCACTGGCACCAGACGGCGGATCAAAAAAGGGCTGGTAGGCAAGGCGATAGACCTCCGGCGCGAAGGGGCCGAAACCTGCTGCGTAAGGGTTGACCTTGCCGGTCATCGTCAGGCCCAGCAGCGTGCGGCCGTGAAACCCGCGCTCAAAGCAGATGACAGCCTGGCGCTTGGTGCAGTTGCGGGCGATTTTGACCGCGTTTTCGCCGGCCTCAGCGCCGCTGTTGAACAGTACCGTCTTGTTCGACGTGCCCGTGGGCACAAGAGCGTTCAGCTTCTCAGCCAGTTCGACGTACGGCTCGTACATCGCCACGTGCCAGCATGAATGAACAAGCCGCCGCGCCTGGCGTTCAATCGCCTCCACCACGCGCGGATGGTTGTGACCGACATTGACACACCCGATGCCGCCGCAGAAGTCGATGTACTCATTGCCGTCCACGTCGAAAAGCTTCGCGCCCTCGGCCTTGGCGGCGAACACGGGCGCGATGTTAAACGGCCCGCGCGGCACGGCTTGCTCGCGTCGTTGAATCAGGTCATGGCTAATCGTCATTTCGTTTTCCTTGCTACACCTCGATCAATGCCGCCATGCCCTGCCCGCCGCCGATGCACAGTGACGCCACGCCACGGCGGCCCCCGCGCTGTTTCAGCGCATGTACCAGCGTGGTGACAAGCCGGATGCCCGTCGCGCCGAACGGATGCCCCAGCGCGATCGCGCCGCCGTGCACGTTCAGCACATCTGTGGGCAGCTTCAGCTCTCGGTTCACAGCCAACACCTGACCCGCAAACGCTTCGTTGATCTCGAACAGGTCGATGTCGCTTGCCTTCAATCCGCACGCATCCAGCAGTCGCGGGATTGCAAGCGCCGGGCCCATGCCCATCCGGCGGGGCTCCAGTGCCACGACGTTGATCCCGCGCAACACCGCGTCTGGTTGCACGCCGTCGGCTTCAAGCACGTTCAGCGCGGCGACAGCGCAGGCGGCGGCGCCATCCGTAAACGGGCTGCTGTTGCCCGCGGTGACCCGTCCACCCTTGCGAAACACCGGCGGCAACTTGGCAAGTTGCAGCAGCGACGTGTCCGGGCGGATCGCCTCGTCCGTCGCGACCTGTCCCGACTGCTTGCCCCGGGGCGGCATCGAAAGCACTTCCTGCCGAAACATGCCCTCCTGCGTCGCGCGATCGGCCCGTGCGTGGCTCTCGAGGGCAAATGCATCCATCTCGTCGCGCTGAATATCAAACTCATCGGCAAGAATTTCCGCCGTCTCGCCCATGCTTGGGTCGCCGATGCCGTCGGTACTCAGCCGGATCGGGTACGGCCGCGGCTCAGCGTACGCGTAGGGCCGGCTTGTTTTTTCCATGAACCACGGGCAGCGCGAGGCGCTTTCCACGCCACCGACCAGCACGCGGCTTGCCAGGCCGGCGCCAATCTTCGCCGCCGCGATCATCAGTGCGTCGAGGCTGCTGGCGCACTGACGGTCCACAGTGCTGGCCGGCACGGCCACGGGGATTCCCGCCTGCAGTGCGGCAACGCGGCCCACATTGCCGATGGCGTTGCGGACACTGCCGACAATGACTTCGTCAGGCGCAGACAGCACGCGGCCGGCCACGTTGGCCAGCACGGCGCCCAGCAGCTCATGCGGCTCCCAATCCGCCAGCACGCCGCCCAGCTTGCCGCCGGGGGTGCGTGTAGGCGCGACGATTCCGACCGGTGTGTTGAGCTTTATGTTGATGCACCTTCCCGCGCCTCAGCCTTCTGCAGCTTGCACCAGTCCTGCACGAAGCTGCAAAGCACCTCGGCGACGTTCTGCATGGATTGAATGCTGACTTTTTCGTCCACGCCGTGGATGCGCACCGCACGCGGGCCGTAACAGGTTGCAGGGACGCCGTAATAAAGATTGAAGAACCGAATGTCCGTCGTGGCAGTGCTGCACAGTTCCTGCGGGTCACTGCCGCGCCACTGGCGGTGCGCTTGCCGAAGGCCGCGCGCAAAGTCGCAATCCATGTCGAACTCGCAGCCTTCGGCTTGAAACCCCGTCCACTCGACCGTCGGCGGGTTATCCCGCAGAAACGGGTCGCCCCGCGCGGCATCGGCAATGCGCGACTCAATCATCCGCTTGACGTCGTCCAGCGACTCGCCGGGAAACGCGCCAAAGCGAAAGCCGGTAATGCACTCGCCCGCGATCGTGCTTTGCCAGTCGCCACCGCGAATCGTGCCGACGTTCAGGTTGATCGGGTGCTCAATATGCCGGAACAAGTCCGGAATGTTGCCCGGGCGGTTGACCTCCGCCTCAAGCTCACGCAGCGCCTGAATCACCACCCACGACTTTTCGATCGCGTTCACGCCGGGTTGCGCGCCCAGCACGTGCCCCGCCGCACCCAGCACGCGCACATGAAACCACAGCACACCCACCTGCGCGCGCGTGATGGTTTCATTGAACGGCTCGGGGATGATGGCCGCCTCTGCGGTGTAGCCTTTCTCCAGCATCGCCAGCGCGCCGTTGCCGGTGCACTCTTCCTCGACCACGCTTTGCAGAATCACCTTGGCTGCCGGCTCCGCGCCCAGGTCACGCAACGCGTGAAGCGCCCACAGAAAGCAGATCGTGCCGCCCTTCATGTCGCCGGCGCCGCGCCCGTACATCCAGTCGTGGCCGTCTTCCTCATCCAGCGCAAGGCGCGGCTCAAACGGCGGTGAAGACCACAGGCTTGCCGGCTCAGGGCTTACGACATCCACGTGCCCGTTGAACACCAGCGACCGACCCACCGACTTTCGCGGCTGATGCACACCCACCACGTTGATCTTGCCGTCCACCGGCCATCCAACCGGACTGAACCCGGGCTTGTCCTGAATGTCCTGCAACCTGATGCTTTCTCCGCGCACTTCGTACCCGACTTCGCGAAACAGCCGCGCCGCATAGGCCTGGCCGCGCGACTCGCTTCCCAGCACCGTGGGCTGTCGCACGAACTCAGAAAGCGCGCCGATCGCCCACGCACGCCTTGCCTGCACGGCAGAGGAAATTTCCTCCTGTCTGAACTTCACCTGCGCCGTCATTGCGCCTCCCAGGGCTCGAGGCTCTCTGCAACCGGCACGTCCGCGTCAACCCCTTCCAGCGCGCCGGAGATGTCGTAGTCCGGGTGCACACTGGCAAGCTGCATGCGGCCATCCACACGCCGGAACACCGCGCGATCAGTGACCAGCGTGCCCACGCAGCGCGGCGCCGTCAGCGGCAGCTTGCAGCGCTGCACCAGCTTGCCGCGCCCGCGCTTGTCGAGGTGGTGGCTGATGACGAGCACGTGGTTGGCCTTCTGCGCCAGCTCCATGCCGCCGCCCATGCCGGGTGTCAGCTTGCCGGGGATCTTCCAGTTCGCGAGGTCACCCTCGACGCTGACCTCAAACGCGCCCAGCACAGCCAGATCCAAGTTGCCGCCACGCACGATGGCGAACGACATCAGGCTGTCAAAGAATGCGGCCCCCTTCACCACGCGGCAGGCGCGGCCGCCGGCGTCAATGATGTCGCTGTCGGGCGTACCGTGCGGGTCGCCTTCGCCCATGCCGGTAAACCCGTTTTCAGAATGAAAAGTGACGTCGATGGCGGGCGGCAGGTATTCAGGCAGAAACTGGGGCAAGCCGATGCCGAGATTCACCACCATCCCCTGCTTCACCTCGCGGGCGGCGCGGGCGAGAAGCGTGACTTCCTCGGGTTTCAGTTCTCGCTTGCCCAACAGCTACCCCTTGGCCTCCAGATGCGGCGGTTGCTCCGCCTTAACGACGGCGTCCACGAACACTGCTGGCAGGTGAATGTCTTCGGGTGCCAGCCCACCGATCTCCGTTATCTCGCGTGCCTCGACGATTACTCGGCGGCAGGCGGTGCCCATCACGACGTTCATGTTGCGGTTGCTGCCTCGCCACCAGCAGTTGCCGGCTTTGTCGGCCCTGTCGGCGCGCAGCAGCGCCACGTCGCCGCGCAGGCATTCTTCCACGAGCAGGCTCTTGCCGTTCAACTGCACCGTCTGCTTTCCCTGCTCCACTTCGGTACCGATGCCGATGTCGGTCAGAATCGCCGGGATGCCCGCACCGCCAGCGCGAATCTTTTCGGCAAAGATTCCCTGCGGGATCAGTTCGCACTCGATCTCGCCGCGGTTCATGCGGTCAATGAAGTCCGGGTTCAAGCCGATGTGGGTGGCAATCAGTTTGCGGACCTGTCCCGCGGCAAGCAGCATATCGATGCCGATGCCGGGCTCGCTTGCGTCGTTCTTCACCAGCGTCAGGTCGCTGTACTCAGTCGCGTGATCCGCCATGTACTTCAGCGTCGTGAACGGCACACCGCCGCGCCCGAACCCGCCCACCATGATTGTCTGCCCCGCGCGGACGTAATCGCGAACCGCCTCGGCTACAGTTGTGACGCGGGGCAGCATCAGTCGCCGGGCTCCTTGCGCTCGTCGTCGATGGGCAACTCAAATTCGCGCGGGTCAAAGTGGCCGGTTTCCATTGCCGCCGTGACGTTCGCGTCGGCAATCGGCGCGACCTTCTCGATCACGCCACGCGCATAGTCGGGCACTGCTTCGGATTGCTCGTAGCGCTGCACGGTCTGGTCCTGGAACTGCTCCGAAATCTCGTGAATGTGCTTCACCAGCAGCTTCTGCAGGTCGTTCAGCGCGCGGTCAAAGCGTTCAATCAGTTCGTCCACGCCCTTGCGATCGATAATCAGCGGCGGCGCGACCAGCACATGATCGCCTCGCAAACCGTTGATGCTGCGACGCGGATAAATCAGCAGGCCGTGCTGGCGTGCCAGCTCTGTCGCCTGCAAAGCCACAAACCAGTTGGCTGGAAACGGCTCGCGCAACTCGCGGCTTTGCACGAACTCAACTCCCGCGATCAGCCCGCGGCCGCGGATATCCCCGATAATCGGATGCGCGGCCTTCAGCTCGTGCAGGCGTTCGTGCATGTACGTGCCGACTTCTCGGGCATTCTCAACCAGCTTCTTTTCCAGCACCTCCTGCATTGCCGCCAGGGCAATCGCGGTGGACAACGGGTTGCCGGAGTAGGTGTGCCCGTGCATGAAGCCGCCAGCCTCCAGCACCGGCTCAACCACAGTGTCGCCTGCGATGATTGCGCCAATCGGCCCGTAGCCTGCGCTGAGGCCCTTGCTGGTTGCGATGATATCGGGGGTAATGTCCCAGTGCTCAAAACCGAAGAAGGTGCCGGTTCGGCCGCAGCCCATCATCACGTCGTCAACAATCAACAGGATGCCGTGGTCGTGACAGATCTGCTCAATGGCTGGAAAGTACTCGTCAGGCGGCACAGCAGCGCCGGTGGTAGAGCCGCCGATCGGCTCAACGATGAACGCGGCGATGTTCTCGGCACCGTACACGCGGATGCGCTCATCCAGCTCGTGGGCGCAGGCGATGCCGCAGGATGGGTACTCCTTGGCCAGCGGGCAATGATAGCAGAACGGCGCGCTGACTTTGGGCGAATGCATGGTCATGCTGCGGAAAGGAACGTTCAACGGCGTGTAGTCGGTGGTCGCCAGCGCGCCAAGTGTCGCGCCGTGATAGCTGGGGCGCGTTGAAATCACCATCGACTTGCCACGGTTGCCTTTGCACCACCAGTACTGGCGCGCAAGCTTGATGGCAGCTTCTACGGCTTCGCTGCCGGAGTTAACAAAGAACACACGGTTGAGCTGCGGCGGCGACACACGCGCCAGCAGCTCAGCCAGTTCGTTGGCCGGCTTGTTTTCAAACTGTTGGCGATAAACGAATGCGATCTTGTTCAACTGCTCAATCGCTGCGGCGACCACGCGCTTGTTGCCGTGCCCAAGGTTGGCCGAAATCGCGCCGCTGCATCCGTCGAGATAGCGGTTGCCCTGCGTGTCATACACGTAGATGCCCTGGCCGTAGTCAGCCGTCGGCAGCTTGCCGCGGTCCTGGTAGAAGAGATGCGGCTGATCCAGGCCGGGGATACCGTAGGTTTCGCCATCGACCCAGGTGGGGCCGACATAGCTTGCGGGCGTGCGCTTACCGATTTTGTCGATGGACACGAAACCGTCACGTCAAGGCGGTTGGACCGCAACCAGAAAGCAGAAACCCAAGCCGTCCGCGGCAAGAGGAAAGACATGCCACGCAAGGGCCGCCCCAGTGGGCGGAATCAACTACTGAACATCAATCGTAGCGAGTTTCATTCCGCTGTGAACCCGCAACCAAACCGGGCCAGCCCGCAAAAAAAAGCGGCGCAAGCAAAGTGCGCCGCCGGAAGGTTGGAGTGGCGAGGGTGACGGGACTCGAACCCGCAACCTCCGGCGTGACAGGCCGGCGCTCTAACCAATTGAGCTACACCCCCTCAGGTGCGGCGCGCATAAATACCGCACCCCCCTTAACGCGTCAACTGGGTGACTGGTTTCAACTGCCGGGGGCGCAGGCTTGGCGGCCGGAACTCTTGCGTGCTGGCGAGGCGGAATGATGGTCGTGCACTACCCCAGAACGGGGGCGGGTGCGCTCGCGCCACAGCACTTCACTTTCGTGCCGATTTGCGCCGATAATGGGGCATGGACGTTCTCAAGGCGATCATCCTTGGCGCGGTGCAGGGCATTACCGAGTTCCTGCCCGTCAGCAGCTCGGGCCACCTGGTCATCCTGGAGCACATCCTTGGCCGCGAACTCGGCGGCGAGGGCGGCACTGCCCAGAACGTGCTGCTGCACCTCGGAAGCTGGGTCGCCATCCTTTGGGTCTTTCGGGCCGACGTGGCAAAGCTGGTCGTTCCGCGGCCCAACTGGCGCGTGATCGGGCTGCTGTTGCTGGCGAGCATCCCAGCCGCGATCGCGGGCATCACGATCAAGAAGCTGTTGCCTGCCGCGCAGGGCGCGTGGGTTGAGGCGCACCTGCTGAACTCGCCGTGGGTGGCGTGTTTCGGCTTGCTGTTGACAGCCGTCATTTTGTGGCTTGCCGAGCGGCCGCGTGAGTTGCGCACGACACTGGACAACGCCCGCGGCCCGGCATTCTGGCTTGTGATGGTGATCGGGCTTGCGCAGATGGTGGCGATACTGCCTGGTGTGTCGCGCTCGGGCTCGACGATCTGCGTTGCGTTGATGCTGTTCTGGGTGCGAAGCGACGCGGTACGGTTGAGCTTTCTGATGGGCCTGGTTGCGATCGGCGGGGCCGGGTTGGTGGAAGCCCGGGAGATCAGCCAATTCGACGCTGCGCCGGCCCTTGCGGGTTTCGCCAGCAGCCTGGGCTTCAGCCTGCTTGGCCTGTGGCTGGTGAAGCTGGTGGTGGCGCGGCAGAAGCTGCGCTGGTTCAGCGCGTACTGCGCACTGGCCGGCGTTGCAGCGCTGGTGTATCTCGTTGCCACGCGCTGAAGTCACCGGGCGTCGGATTCGTGAGTGGCTGAGCCGAACGGGTAGATGAACAGGTCGGCTTCGGAGTGGCGCTCGCGGCGCTGTTCGACTTCCTGCTGCTTGAGGCGGCGTTGCTTGCGCCGGGCGTGCCATGCTTTGATGCGCTGCTTGAGTGTCCTGCGTTTGGAGGCCATGATTCCCTCCTTTCACAGAATTCTAACCCCCTGCGGCGGGGCGTGATTCCCGCAATCCGGCTTGTCGGGCCTTGTTTGGGCTTTGCTGGGGTTGTGCTGAAACCGGCCGGCGCGCCGTGCTTTGCGGATCTGCCCGTTGCTGGCGCTCCCGCCTTCGCTGAAGCTACGGCGGGCAGGCCGGGCTCCTGGTCTCAAGACTTGTTTGCCTTTCTCTTCTTCTTCGCCCTGGATGACTTGGGGCGGCCGTTGGTTGATGGTGTTTTCTTGGGCTGCTTGCTGGACTGTTTGCCGGCTGGCTTGCCGCTTAGTTGCTCGATCTTTTCAAGCCGGTCGCGCAGCTTGTCGTAGTCGTCCTTCAGCTTGCCGTAGTCGTCCCGCAGCTCCTTCAACTCTTCGGGTGTGCTGCGCGCGCTTCGAATCGTGTCGATGGCGTCCTTGGCGCGCTTCTTGATGCGGCTGTCCGGAGAGGTCTGCGCCGTTCGCGCCAGCGCCGAGATCGCTCCCGCTTCCTTGAGAGCTGTCAATCCACTGATCGCCGCCATCACCTGCCGAAAGTCGCCTTCCAGCAGCGGCTCAAGCGTTTCGCGCGCCTCGCGGCGTTCGCGCTCATCGCCGCATTCGTGCGCGAGCCTGCCCAGCGCCGCAATCGCCGAGTAGCGCGCCTGTTGCGACCGGCCGCGCGATGTCCACTCCCGCAACACATCCAGCGCGCGCTTGTCCTTCAACTCGCACAAGCCGTTGAATACACCCGAGCGAATCACGTCCACGTGGCTTTCGCGATCGAGCGCCTTGACCATGAAGTCATAGGCAATGCTGCCGCGCGTCTTGCCAAGGGCGTGGGCAGCTTCAGCCGCAACATAGTAGCTTTCATCCTTCTCCAGCATGCCAATCAGCGTGGCCGTTGCGCGGCCGTCGCGCCACTCGCCCAGGGCGCGCGCGACTGCCCGGCGGGCTTTGGGGTGCTTTACCCGAGACTCCAGCAGCGCATCCAACGCTCCGGCTGTATGCACCTTGGCCAGTGCGTAGGCGCACTCTGCCTGCACGCCCCAGAACGGGTCTTTGCGCAACGAATGCGCCAGCGCGTCTGCCGACTTGCGCGTCGGCTTGCCCGCCAAGGCGCGGGCGGCGTGGATGCGGCCCATCACGTCGTCGTCGTTTTCCAGCTGCGCGATCAGCATGTCCTCGCTGAGGTCCAGCTCCAGCGTCTTCGGGATCGCGTTGCCCGGATCAAAGGCGATCCACTTCGGGCGCTTTGGCAGTTGCAGGTGGTAGCGGTGTGCCGGCTTCTCGATTTCGAACTCGCGGGTCTCTTCGCCATCGTCCCAGGCAAAACGAACATTGACCGGCGTGCGGAAGATAGCCGTGAGATCGTCCTGCTTCTGCGTCTGCAGGATGCTGAAGTCCAGGCTGCCGGTCTTGTCGCTCCAGGCGGCTTTGATCTTGAACTGCGGGTGGCCGCCGCCGTGAATCCACTGAGCAAAGAACCAGTCCCAGTTGCGCCCTGTGACCTGCTCCAGCGACGTCGCAAGATCCTGCGTGATCACGCTGCTTTCGGCGTTGCCGGTCAGGTAGTGGTTGATCACCTTCCACCAAAGCCGGTCGCCGAGCAGCTTGCGCAGATGGTGCAGGATGACGGCGCCTTTCTGGTAAAGGTGGCGGTCGAACAGGTCCAGCGGCTCGTTGTAGATGTTGGTCTGGATCGCGCGGCGGTACGCGCCCTTGTCTTCGGCGAGGTAGGCTTTCCAGTCGGCGTCGAGGTAGTACTTGAACTCGTCGTCGCCGTGGGCGTGCTCCCACCACATGGCTTCAAAGTAGGTGGCGAAGCTCTCGTTCAGCCAGGCGTGCGACCAGTCGCGGCAGGTCAGGTAGTCGCCGAACCACTGATGCGCAAGCTCGTGGCTGACCAGCGGCTCTGAGCTGAAGTCGAGGTGTGCCGTCTGGTCATGCAGCGTCAGCGCGGTCTGCGTGGTCGCGGTGGTGTTTTCCATCCCGCCGAAGATGAAGTCTTCGACGGCAACCTGTGCGTACTTGGCGTACGGGTAGCGCACACCGGTCTTTTCGCTGTAGAATTGAACCATCTCGGGCGTTCGGCCAAAGGCGCGCTCGCCGTCTTCTTCGCGGCCCGGGGCGACGTAGTAATCAACCGGTATGCCGTCCCACTCTTTGCTCACCTTGACAAAGTCCCCCACCACCAACGTCATCAGGTACGCCACGTGCGGCACGTCGTGTTTCCAGTGATGCAACTCAACGTCGCCCTTCTTCTTGGTGCTGATCAGCTTGCCGTTGCTCAGGCTGGTCATGCCCTTGGGGACGTGGACAATGATCTCGCTGGTTGCCCTTTCGTTCGGATAGTCGAAGCACGGAAACCAGTAGCGGCTGTCCTCGTCCTGGCCCTGGGTCCAGAGTTCCTTGTGCTTCTTGGGGTAGTCGCGGTCCGGGC
>CAZZBH010000082.1:0-17045 GCA_964652605.1 uncultured Planctomycetaceae bacterium | reverse complement strand
CCCATCTTCTTTTCTTTCTTGGCAACCTTGACGCCCTTGCGGTCGGCCTCCACCACGAAGGCGCTGATACCGCGTGTCTTTTGCGCCTTATCCGTGCGCGCGAACACAATGAACACGTCCGCGTAAGGCGCGCTCGTGATCCACAGCTTGCTGCCGTTCAGCACGTACTCATTGCCGTCTTTGCGTGCCTCGCACGTAAGCGAGCCCGCATCGGTGCCGCTGCCGGCCTCAGAAAGGCAGTAAGCACCAAGCCACTCGCCGCTTGCCATCCTCGGCAACACGCGCCCGCGCTGCTCGTCGTTGCCCCACTTCGTCAGCAGGCTTGAAAACAGGCTCATGTGGACGCTGAGTGTCACGCCGGTGCTGGCGCAGACGCGGTTGATTTCTTCCAGAGTGACGCAGGCAGCCTGGTTGGCCATGCCCTGGTCGTAGAAGCCGGAACCGCCGAACTTCTCCGGGATGGTCAACCCGGTCAGCCCAAGCTCGGCCATCTTCTTGAACAAGCCTACGTCAAACTCTTCGGTCTCGTCCATTACGCGCGCGGGGCCGGTTAGCTCCGCTGCGGCGAACTCCCGCGCGGTTTGCTGCAACAGCGTCAGCTCTTCGTTGAGTTGAAAGTCCACGGTTGACCTCCCCGGGGCGTTCTAGCGCCTGACGCGGGCGGGTTCAACGCCCGGTCGTGCCGCTCCCACACCCAGCAGCAGCGAAAGCGCCAGCGCCGAAGCCGCCGCCAGCAGTGACAGGATGTACACCACGCCGGGCCCCGCCTGCGGCTTCAGCAGCGTGCGGCCCGCCGTGGCACGCTGCAGCAGATGCGCGCGCAGCCTTTGCGCCTCGCGGCCACCTGCGCCGTAAGCATCGCGCATGTCGGCCACCAGCGCGAACAGCAGGCCCGCGAGGTCGGCGTCGCGGGCAAGCGCCTGCTCCAGCCAGCGGCCTTGCAGCCTTTCGTGCACACGCCGCAGCAGATTATCCAGTGCTTCGGGCTGCCCGCCCGCGTGCGCCGAGACTGCCTCATCAATGCGCGCGTACGGAAAAAGGCCATCATCCGCTAGCAAGGCGCGCTCGATGCGCAGGCTTTCGTCGCTGGCCGAATCGACCACGAGCAGGCAGGCCACGGCTGTGCGGGCAAGCTCAATGTCCAGGCGGCGCTGGGTGTCATTGCGCTCGGCATCGCGCGATCGTGCCAGCAGCATGTCGGCCCGTCGTTGCATAGCCGCGATTTCCACCGGCGAGCCGCGGGCGTGGCGGGCCTCAAATCGCTCGCGCCAGAGCTTGCGGGCAGGGGGGTCCTCCGCGTTTGTCGCGTTATCGAATGCCTGCAAAGCCGGCGATGGCGCGGCGTGGACAACGCCCGCAAGCAACAACAACACCCCGGCGGTAGAGACGGCCCGCAACATGCCGGTTTCGCGGCTGCGCACACGCGGGCGCAGTGAGCCGACCCACATCAGGGCGAATGCGACGGCAAATCCGGCCAGGACCAGCCCGTACTCGCGTCGTGACAGCGCAACGGCCAGAACCGCCAGCAGCAGCAACGGGCGCAGGAAACGAAACGTAAACAGGATGGCCGCGTCTTCAATCCATGGCCGCGTTGAAGCGAACGCGCCCGCCACCACGCGCAGGTCGGCGCCTGCGCGGCGCGTCAATGTCAGGTGCATCACGGCAAGCAGCGCGGGCATCAGCGTAATCAGGGGCAGCCACGCGTCGCGCGTGCCGGACATCCAGCCTGCAAACACCGCCAGCAGCGCCGCCGCGCCCGCGCCATACCCAAACAGCGCGCCGCGCGAATTTGCGGGCCGCGGAAAGAAGCGCTGAGAAACCAGCAAAGCCGCGGCGCCGATCGAGCAGGAAACGCAAAGCAGAAAGCACCAGGCCAGCGTGACCTGGCGCCCCGTGGGCTGCAGATGATCAGGCCACGACGGGAACAGTTGCCTCCCCAGCGCCGGCACAAGCTCAAGCAGCAGAACGCCCGGCGCGGCATGATCGACACCCGGCACGATTCCCTGCCGCGCGCACAGTGCCGACAGCAACAGCAAGCCTACGAGGCCACCGAGCACGGTCAGGAAGCTCACGCCGGCAACCAGGATACGCGCGTCGCGTCCGACGGCCGCGCGCTTGGGCATCCCTCGCCCCGCTGCAACCAGTACTGCCGTCTGCGCGCCCAGCGCCAGCATCGCGATAGATGCCGCATCGCCCCAGAACACCAGTTGAAGCACAGGCTCCCACGCCAGGGGCGCCGCCATCGCTGCCACCGCCCCCGCGCCGGGAAGGCTGTAGCCGACCACCAGCCCCATCAGCAGCAGAAGCACCGCGGCCGCGAGTACCCACCCCGTAATCCAGCTCAACCCGGCAAGCCGGCGCCGCCGGCACAGCGCTACGAACATAAGTGTCAACGCCGCCACGACTGCGAAGCCGCTCCACAATGCCGGAGTGCTGCTGCTGTGCCAGGCCGTGGAGGCAGTTGTCAGCTCGCGCGCCTGAAACTCAAGCGCACGCTCGGGCACACCGAAGAAGGTCTCGGAGAAAATCCAGCCGGCGGCGCGCGCAGCCAATGCCAGCAGCACGATGGTCAGTGTCACTCGCACCAGCATCTGCACCGGTTGTACCGCTTCGCGCCCTTGCAGGCGGTGCGTAAGCCGACCCGTGGCAAGCGCAATCCGAACCAGCGGCCCGCCGAATGCCAGCAGCAGGATCAGCACCGCCGGCAGAAACAACGCACCGTGCTCAATCAATCCGCGGGTGACAAGAAACGGCGCACCCATCACCAGCAGCACCAGCAGTGTCGTGGCAAGAAAGCCGGCACGGCTGTGCCAGCGTGCGCTGTTGAACTCACGCGTAGAAACCATGCCCGCATTGTGCTTTGTAAACGCTGTCGCGAACACAGCGGGCTACCTGACGCGCCGGATGATGTGATAGCCGAATTCGCTCTCGCACCAGGCGATCTGCCCGGTGCCCAGGCTCAAGGCGAGATCCTGGAAGGGCTGCACAAATATCCGTTTGTCGTGCTCAACGGTGTACGTGCTGTGCGGGCGGACGTCTTCGTTGTGGTCAAGTTGCAGTTGCTTCCAGTCGCCGGTCTTGCTTCGGGCGCGCTTGAGCACCTGCAGCATGAGTTCGCGTGCTGCGGCCTGGGAGCGCTCAGGGTCTTTGGGTTCAACGCGGGCGCTTTTGTCCTTCCAGCTGATCAGGATGTGTTGCACATCTACGGTCAGCGGCGCAGGGTCCTGCAGCGTGGGCAGCTTGGACGGATCAACGTCCGGGCTCCAGTCCTCGGGCACGTCGTACACCATGGCGCGGCGGCCGCGGCGGGTGAACTGGCCATCCAGCACATCCTTGGGCCCATAGTGATCATCGCCGGCAAGGTCCAGCAGCAGGCTGATGTCGTTATTCACGCCCTTGCCGACGCTGTTGTCGTTGTTGCTGATATGGCTGTCGTCGCCCGCGCAATCCAGCAGGATGCCTACCGAGAAGTTCAATCCCTGTCCCTGTCCGTTGCCCTGGTACAGGTCGTGGCCCGCGCGGTCGATCAGCCATCCGACGCTCCAGTCGTGCGCGCCGCCGGTGCCTACCCCATAGGGGTTGGTGTAGGTGTCGTTGCCCTTGAGATCGACCAGAATACCCGCGCTGAGGTGAATGCCCGCGCCCTGGCCGTACTGCCCCAGCGTGTAGGTGTCGTTGCCGCCGCGATCCACCAGCATGCCAAGGCTGTACCAGTAACTGCTGCCCTGGCCGTAGATGTCGGCTTGATAGACGTCGTTGCCATCGCCTTCGTCGAGCAGCAGGGCCACGCCGCCGCCAGTTTCGTCATAGCGGTTGCCGATGGCGAACCCCTGGCTCAATGACTGGTAGCGGTCTTTAAACAAGGGCTCGTGAAGGTACTTTCCGCCGGCGAAGTACAGGTCGTTGCCGTCGCCGTCAGTCAGCACGCCCACGCCCTTGACCTGCGCAAAGGCCTGCGCGTAGCGGCACGCGCGATAGACGTCGTTGCCGGATTCGTTCAGAAGGTGGCCGAAGCCGAACATCCCAGCGCCCTGGACGAACGAGTCGCCTGTGTAGGTGTCATTGCCGCCGTCATCGTGCAGAATGCCCACGCCGCAAATCCCCGCGCCCTGCGCGCAGAACCCGGCTGAGTAGCGGTCGTTGCCCTTGCCCAGATCAATCAGCATGCCGACGCCGAGGAACCCGAACCCTTGGGTGAAGTCGCCGCCCTCGTAGGTGTCGTTGCCGCCAAGGTCAAGCACGAAGCTGATGGGGGAGTGGCCGGGCAGGCCAATGGCGGAAGCAACGCGGCCCTTGTAGGTGTCGTCGCCGCCAAGGTCGATGATGCCGATGAAATCGTCGCCCTCGTAGGTGTTGGGGCCGGTCCCGCCGATCACAAACTTGCCCCACGGGCCCTCCCAGGCTTCGACGACATCGCCAGTGACGCCGGGGATAGTGGACGGCGATCCTTCATTGGCACTGGACCCCATGCGAACCAGCCGTGTCCTGTGCGCGGCGTGCTGCTCCAGGTTCCCCGCGAGTCGCGCGGCAGCCACAAGCTTTGCCGGTAGATTGACCTCGCCTGCCAACTCGAAGAAGTCGCCTTCTCTGGTGATGCCACCTGGGATAGACACAGCATCGCTGACTCGTTGACTCGCGAGTCCTGCAAGCACCTGTGCGTCCTGCTCGGCGAGGGTATCCGGAACCCTCGAAAGTGAATTCATCAAGGATGTGAACCCAAAGGCCCAAACTGCAACTGCGACCGCTTCGTCGTCAATTGAGGAGGGGTTTCGCATGAGGCGTCTCGGGATTCCGCCGAATAACTCAGTGGCCAACTCCTCATCGTGTCGTCGCTTGAACGCTGCTTGCTGTGCTTCAGACGCCTGCGTGTAGGCGGGCTCGTAATACTGGGCCTGGCGCTTCACTTCTTTGAGTCCGTCCTTTACCAACTCGTCTGCCGTCCACCGATCGGGGGGCAGATCCAGCCACTGCGAGGCTTGCAGCGTGGCGGTGATAACTCTCGCACGAGCTGAAAACCGGGACGAAGCCTGTTCGGCAATCTTCGGCACGGCCAGCGGTTGATCGAGTGCCTGATCTGCAATGCGCAGCCGCAGTCGGTCGTTGCGGTGCTTCTTCTCAAAAGAGAGGTCCTTGGGCGTAAGGTCGAGGTAGGCCAGGGCGCCTTGCAGGTGCTCGGCGTCTTCCTCGGTGAAGAACTCTCCGGGTTCGAAGCCAGTGCCTTCAAATGCCCCGAGCTTACGCTTGGGGCTCCCTGCTTTATTGCTGGCGTCGGTGTGGGGTTGCTGTTGGGCCCTGAGCTTGCGCTCCGGGCCCACTATGGACACGGTTGCCGCAAAAAATGCGGCTATGCCCAACAAACACACTAGCGCGGGTTTGCTCATGGAGTACAAGATTCCTACAATCCGCACGCTCCGGCGGTGGCTTGGGTGCACAGGGGTCGCCCCGGATTGTAAACACCCTGACTTGCTGCGAAAGACGTTCTGGGAATCATGTTCGACTTTGCTGGCAAAAAGGCATTCATCACGGGCGGCACGCGGGGCATCGGCCTTGCCATTGCCGCCAAGTTCGCGCGCGCGGGCGCCGATGTTGCGGTAAACTTTCTGCGCAACCGCCAGGCGGCAGACGAGGCGCGCGCCGTGCTTGCTGACGCAGGCGGCGGCCGTGAGCCCCTGCTGCTCAAGGGCAACGTCTCCAAGGACGAGGACATCGAAAGGATGGCCTCGGAAATCTCCGAGAAGTGGGGACGGCTTGATTATCTCGTGAGCAATGCCGCCAGCGGCGTGCTGAAGCCCAGCAAGGAGCTGACGCACCATCACTGGCAGTGGACGCTGGACATCAACGCCTACGCCCTGCTGGGCCTGGCGCGGCACGCGATCCCGCTGATGAAGGGCAAGGACGGCAAGGGCACGGGCAAGATTGTGGCGGTCAGCAGCCTGGGCAGCATTCGCGCCTTCAACAACTACGCGGCGGTCGGCGCCAGCAAGGGGGCGCTGGAAAGCCTGGTGCGGCACCTGGCCATCGAGTACGCCAACCAGGGCGTCAACGTGAACGCGGTAAGCGCCAGTGTGGTCGATACCGACGCCTTGAAGCACTTCCCCAACCGCGAAACCATGCTCGCGGACAGCCTGAAATGGATGCCCGCAAAGAAGCTTGTTGAGCCGGAAGACGTCGCCAACGCGGTTGCCATCATGTGCAGCGATTTCACCAACATGGTGCACGGCCACACGTTCATCGTCGATGGCGGCTTGAGCATCTTTCTGCCGGGCTAGTCGCACTGCGTGTCAGGGCACGGTCAATCGTCCTGCGCGTGCGGTTCAGATCGAATTTGCCCGGGTCTTTGCACACACTGTCGCGGGAATCCTTACCATGCGCCGTATCCGGAGGTGAGGCGCATGGATTGGATTGATCTGCAACAGCGCGCACGGATCGGCCGTCGCGTTCTGGCGTTCGTTGTGGTCGCCGCGGCTTTGTCGCTGTGCGTCGCCGTGGCGCAGGAGTCGCCGCCAGAACAGCCACAAGCTCCTCCCGAGCAGCCCGAGATCACCTACGCGACCGGAGTCGTGTACCACGACAAGAACGGCAACGGTGTACGCGACGACGGCGAGCCGGGCATTCCGGGAGTGCGGGTTTCCAACCAGCACCAGGTTGTGGCAACGGATGGACGGGGGCGCTGGCGGCTTGCCCACGACGAAGACACGACGTTCTTTGTGGTCAAGCCTTCCGGCTGGCGCACGCCGGTCACCGCGCACAACCTGCCGCGGTTTTTTTACCACCACCGGCCCAAGGGCTCGCCTTCGTTGCGCTTTGGGGGCATCGCCCCGACCGGCGAGCTGCCCGCAAGCATCGACTTTCCGCTTGTGCCGCACGAAGAGCCTGAGGATTTTCAGGTTGTTTTTTTCGCCGACCCGCAGCCGTACACACTCCAGCAGGTGGACTACGTCGCCAACGACGTGATTCAGGAACTGATCGGCACCGACGCTGCATTCGGCGTCACGCTCGGCGATATCGTCGGCGACGACCTCAACCTGTTCGAGCACATCAACGCCGCGACCAGCCGTGTGGGAATCCCTTGGTTCAACGTGATCGGCAACCATGACCTGAACTTCGATGCCGCCAACGACGTCGAATCAGACGAGACGTTTCGACGCACCTACGGCCCGAACTACTATTCCTGGGATTACGGCAAGGTGCATTTTGTAGCGCTCGACAACGTCTTCTGGGACGGAGATCGCTACACCGGCTACCTGACACCGACACAGCTCAACTGGCTCGAGCAGGATCTTGCACACGTGCCGGATGACCGCCTTGTGGTGCTGCTGATGCACATCCCGCTTACTTCGCGCATTCCGTTGCCGACGCTGAGCATTCGAAACCGGCGGGACCTGTACCGGATCATTCAGCACCGGAAAGTGCTGGCCATGTCAGGCCACACTCACACGTCTCATCACATGTTCGTTGAGGAGGAGGGATGGGAAGGCGAAGCAGCGCTTGAACACGCCAACATCGTCACGGTATCGGGCAACTGGTGGCGCGGCGACGCGGACGAGCGCGGTATCCCGCACGCCACCATGCGCTGCGGAGGGCCCAACGGGTACATGGTCGCGACCTTCAAGGGCAACCAGCACTCATTGCGCTACAAAGCCGCGGGCCGACCGGATGATTACCAGATGCAGATTCACGCGCCCGATGAAGTGTGGTCAGATCGCACCGATGGCGTGACGCTGTACGCGAATGTGTTCGGCGGCTCGGAGCGATCGCTGGTGCACATACGGGTAGGCGAAGGCCCGTGGCAGCCGATGCAATGGACACTGGAGAACGACCCGGGCTACGTTGAGATCGCAGCCCGACAGCGTGTTCCCTCGCCAATGCCCAGCAACCATTTATGGAAGGCCGAGTTTCCAGCCGGAGTTGATTCAGGCACGCAGGAGATACTTGTCCGCACGACCGATGTGTACGGCCAGCAGTTCGAGGGCAGGCGGCTGATCCGTGTAATGGACGCTGCGTTGCGCCCCGTAATTGCCTCGATTGAGCCGACCGTCCTGATGCCTGACGGCGAAATTGCAGTGACTTGCTCGCGGCTTGCCGGAGACGACGTGCAGATCATCGTGCCAGCCGGTAGTGGTTATTCCGCGGTGACGTTACCCGTCACGCGCGAGGGCAACGTCCTGAAGGCCCGTTTGCCGCGCAATCTTGCGGGGGGAAGCCTGCGTGTAAGGGCCGACCTGATGCTTTCGGACGAATGGTTGTACGAGCTGGGCAGCGAGTCAACGCACGGGTTGCGCGGCGAGTACTTCAGATTGCAGGAACCCAGCCGATCACTGCCCGACCTGACGGACCGGCTGCCGGTGATGATTCGGCGCGACGCCAACGTGGATTTCTCCGACGGCCGGGCGTTTGCGCTGCCGTTTGAGCCGGTCAACTTCGCCGTGCGCTGGACCGGGCTGTTTGAGGCGGCTGCAGCCGGCGAATACGCGTTTGCGCTTGAGACCGACGACGCCAGCCGCATGTGGGTTAACGGCGAGCTGGTGGTGGAAAACAACAACGCACAGGGCAAGCGCCAACGCGTGGGCACGATCGAATTGGCTGAAGGCCGGCACGAGATACGCATCGAGTACCAGCAGCGGGGCGGCGCGGCTTCGGCAGTCCTTAAGTGGAAGCCACCGGGCGTTGAGGACGGAGCGGCGGTTCCCACGGAAGTGCTGTTCCCACCCGGCGCGAAGTAGCACACGCCGGGCGCGCCGGGTATCGTCATGCCATGGATGCACCGGAAATCAGCGCAGCCGTGATCGTACTGGCAGCCGGCGATTCTACGCGCATGGGCAAACCCAAGGCTCTGCTGGATTGGCGCGGCAAGGCGCTGATCGACCACGTGCTGGACACGGCGCGCGAGGGTGGTTGCAAGCGCTTCCACGTGGTGCTGGGCAAGGACGCTGAGGCGATCCGCGCGAACGCGAAGCTGGCCGACGCCAACGTCATCATCAACGCGCACCCGGAGCATGGCCAGGTAAGCAGCCTCAAGCTGGGCATGAGCGCGCTGGACTTCAGCACCGATTGCTGCGTGGTTTGGCCGGTTGACGTGCCGCTCGTGCGTGCCGGCGACGTGCGCGCGATGATTGACGCCTATGCAAAATGGCGCGCCAGCCTGACGCGCATCTTCATCCCGACGCACAAAGGCAAACGCGGCCACCCGATGCTCGTGGACATAGGCTTTCGCCAGCCGATCATGGAACTATCCGAAAACGAAACCGCCCGCAAAGTCATCGACGACAAGGCCGATCAAGTCAAAGAAGTGGTGACGGACAACGAGGGTGTGCTGATTGACCTGGATACGCCGGACGAGTACCGGTTTGCGCTGGGGCGGGCTGAAGCTTGAAAAACTGGCGCGCGACGATGCTACGAGCGCCACGTCGCGACGAGCTACCAGGAGGCGGTATGGATGTGCCTGAGGAGCGGATCATGACGGATGCTTTCGATGTTGGCATTCGTATTCACCGGGCGCTTGGTCCCGGGTTGTACGAACCGGTTTGCGAGGACATCTTCTGCCACGAAATGGCGAAGCTCGGGTACAGCGTGAAGCGGCAGGTGGAAGTCGGGCCGAGTGGGACGGGTTGATCATCGAAAAGGCGTTCAAGATGGATGTACTGATCGATGATCTTGTGGTGTTTGAATTGAAGTCGAAATCCGCCAACTACCCGATCGACTTCGCACAGTGCCGCACGCATGTCGTCCTGTCGAAGAAGCGGCTGGGAGCCGTGATGAACTTCGGATTGACCACGTTCAAAGAAGGGTTCAAGCGAATCGCCAATGGCATGCCCGAATAGCACGTCGCGCCGTAGCGCTCGTCGCATCGTCGCGTGCCGGTAGTCCGGAGAAGATGCTCGCACAAGTCCTGAAGCGCGCCACCGAGTTGTTGCAAGCCAATGCGAGCTTCGCGTTGGTGCATCTTGTTCGCGTTCGCGGATCGTCGCCGGGCAAGTCGGGGTTCAAGTTGCTGGTTGCTGCTGACGGTGAGCGGGTGGGCACCATCGGCGGCGGGGATGCTGAGCGGCAGATGATCGCGCAGGCTTTGGAGGCTTTGGCGGATGGCCGGTCGCGCAGCGTGCAGTACGAGCTCAGCACGCGCCCCGGCAACCTGGTCAAGTCGCTGTGCGGCGGAACGAACGAAGTGTTCATTGAGGTGTTTATGCCCAAGCCATGTCTGTTGCTCCTCGGCGGCGGCCACGTCTCACGCGCGGTCGCGGAGCTATGCGCAATGCTGGAGTACCCGTACGTCGTGCTGGACGATCGCCCTGAGTTCGCAGTACTCGAAGACTTTCCCGGCGCGCAGGATGTAGTCTGCGCGCGCGGCAGCGACTATCTGACGCGCAAAGACCTGCCGGGCTTCACGCACGTTGTGGGGCTGGGCTACGACGCCGAGTTTGATCTCGACGGATTGATCCCGGCACTGGAGAAGCTGCCCGCGTCGGCAAACTTCGGCACCATCGGCAGCAAACCCAAGTTCAGCAAGATGACCGAGCTGGCCAGACGACGCGGCGTAAGCGACGAGCAGTGGGCACGGGTGAAATGCCCCGTCGGCATTGCGATCGGCGCGCAGACGCCGGCAGAGATCGCGGTAGCCATCATGGCGGAGGTAGTAGCGTCGCAACCCGGCCGCGAAAGCCACTCCTGGAAAGAAAAGCCGTAGTCTCACGCCAAGCCGCCAAGCGCCGCATCCGGCTTGTGCGCTGCCACCACAAAGCAACTCTCGCAGAGGCGCAAAGACGCAGAGAAGGCACTGCAGTTCTCCGCGACTCTGCGTCTCTGCGAGAAACTGCAGTTCTCATGCGGGCCGCACTCGATGAACGGGCGGCGCTTGGCGGCTTGGCGTGAAACCCGTAGTTCATCCGTACTTGCGCCCGGTCTTGAGTTTGCGCAGCACTTCGCGCCTCACCAGCGCCGGCAGTTCGTGCCGCTTGAGAAATGCTTCCACCGCTTTGCGATCGTGCTCGACCAGGGACCGCAGCGCCCAGCTTAACGCCTTGTGAACCATGATGTGGTCATCGTCCGCCAGCATCTCGCAGATCGCTATCGTGCGTTTGCTGTCGCCGCTGCCGCCGCGCGATTTGATGTTCAGGCACACCGTGCTGGCCAGAGCCGCGCGACGCCACCAGGGGTCTTTTGAGCGCGCCCAGCGCTGAATGTCGGCATCCATCACCTTACCGGCTAGCCACGCCCGCCCGGCAATCGTGGTCGCAAACCCGTCAACACTGGCCCAGTTGTCGATGCCTTTGCCCAGCTTTTCAACATCCGCGATCTTCAGTGACGCAAATGCCGGCTTGTGCGCCGCCACGATTTCGTAGGCGGCTTGCCGGCCCTCAAGCGTGTTGCGTGCGATGATCGCGTGTGCCAGCGCGATCACCGTGGCTGGTGGCTCGGTCTTTGTGCGCTTGCGGTATTCGCGCACGACGCTGCGCATGTCGGCTGCGTACACGCCCAGGATGGTCTGCGCGCTGGGAAAGTAGTTCTGCGTCGCGTCCTGGCGTTGCTGGTCGGTGTACGACACCAGGCGCTTGATCACGTCGTCCGCAGCCGCCTGGATGTTCATTGGCGAGTCACCTCGCGCAGCACGGCGCTGAGGCGGTTCCAGGCACGCAGCATGCCGGCGAGCTGCCGCCGGTCGTCGATCAGCCCGGGCAGCGTTTCGGCGACGTAGTCATTGGCCAACGCCAAGCCAAGACTGAACAGGTCCGGTGGAATATCGTCACCGTGGCTGACCTCGTGCGCATAGTTGCAGTACTCCTCGTCGAAGTTGCAGTTGATGGTGCGCAGGATGAAGCTGGCCATCACGCTTTGCAGCCGCTCGCGCCTTTCGCCACCCAGATCGCCAAACATCTTCGCAGCGTACTCGTGCTGCATCATCGTGTTCATGCGCCGCACAAGGTCGTTTACGTTCGGCAGCAGGTGACGCAGGCTTGCGCGCAGTGCGTCAACGCACGCCGCATCCAGGCCCAGCAATCCGGCCAGGGTGTCAAACTTTGATTTCGGAGAAAGGCTTTCAGGCATTGCACCATCAGAACAAAGGTACTTTCACCATCCGCGCCCGCAGGATGGCATCCACACCGAGATAGCGCCCCGCCGCGGCAATCGCAAGCGTCAACGACATCAGCGCCAGCGGGACCATCCAGCGGTCGTGCGGAAAGCCCGCCGCAATGAACGCGATGATCGCCATCAGCGCCAGCGCCGTGCCCGCCACGCGCGTTACCGCCCCTGCCATCATCAGCATGCCGAACACAAGCTCTGACAGCACGATCAACCACTGGAACAGCAGAACGTTCTCCTGCGCCGCCTCAAGCAGCGTGACTTCGAACCACGCCGGCGGGTTCTGCCTGCTGATCAGCGCCGGCAGACGGTAGCTGCCGGCATCCAGCCACCCGTCGCCAAGCTTTTCCATCCCTAGCCGCAGCCACCAGTAGCCGACAAACAGCCGCATCGGCAACAAAACCGCAGTAGCCGTGGTCGGCCCGGACAGAAACGAAGGCATGCGGCGCGTCTCTTCAGCCATGCTGAAAGTGTACGCTGGCACTGCCGCGCCCGAAAGCGCCGTTTTCAGGCTTCGGCGACGTGATGCCCAAAAAGCGGCCGCAGCAACTGGGAAAAGAGAAACAGGATCACTGAGGCCGCAACAATCCCCGGTGCCGGTGCCAACTGAAGCCAGTCCGCAATGAACAGCCCCGCCAGGCCCGCCACCAGCGCGCACGCCACCGAACCCCAGAACATTCCGCCCACGCTGCGCGCAAAGTTGCGTGATGTGGCGGCGGGCACGATCAGCAGCGCGTTGACCAGCAGCAGGCCAACGGCGCGCACGCCTACGGCGACCACCAGGCCCAGCACGACGATCAGCAGGTACTCGTAGCGCGCGACGTTGATCCCGCGTGCCTGCGCCAGCGGCCGCGACACCGCCAGCAGCATGAACCGGTTGGCAAACACACCAACCATCACCAGCGCCACCACGGCGTTGCCGGCAAGAAAAAGCAGGTCTTCCATGCCAAGCAAACTCACCGAGCCGAAAAGATAGCTGTGCAGGTCAGAGTACCCGCGTACCTTCTGGTACAGCAGCACACCCACAGCCAGCGAACCCGCCATGGCCACGCCAAGTACCGTGTCCAGGGAAAGCGAAGTGTATTGACGCAACGTCGCGATCAGCAGCGCAACGACCACTGCAAAACCGATCATCATGGTCACCGGGCTGTCCATGCCCAGCAGCATGCCCAGCGCCACGCCAGCCAGCGTGCTGTGGGCCACGGCGTCGCTGAAGAACGCCATGCGGGAGCTGACCACAATCGGGCTCAGCACGCCCGAAGACAGGCAAACACAGACCACACTCAGCAGGATGATCTGCTGAAACGGCACGGTGAAATAGTTGAGTACGATCTCGGTCATTCCGCTTTGTGCATCATTCGTGCATCAATGGTGGTGGTGATGCCCGTACACCGCTTTGTGTCCGCCGAACACTTCGGCGATCATCTCTGCGGTTAGAAGATCCTTTGCCTTGCCCTCGCACTTCAAGTTCACGTTCAGGCAGATTACGCGGTCGGTGATGTCGCTGACCACGCTTAAGTCGTGGCTTACCAGCACAGCCGTCGCGTTGCGCTCACGCACCTGGCGCAGAATCAACTCCTGAAACGTGGCTTCGCCTTCGATGTCCACGCCGGCGGCTGGCTCGTCAAGCAGCAGCAGCTCCGGGTTGCCGTGCAAGGCACCCGCAAGCATCACGCGCTGGATCTCGCCGCCGGAAAGCCCGCCCATGTTGCTGCGTGCGAGCCTGGCGGCGCCCACGTCGTCCAGCAGCTCCAGCGCCCGGCGCTTCGTCGCGCGGCGAATCCCGAACATCACCGGCGAGCGCTGCAATGTCAGGGCCAGAAACTCCAGCACCGTGATCGGCAGTGTGCGGTCGTACTGCAGCCGTTGCGGCACATAGCCCACGCGCCCGTTGACACGGATGGCGCCGTCGTACTTGATCAACCCCAGCACCGCACGCAGCAGCGTGGTCTTGCCCGCGCCGTTGGGGCCGATCAGTGCCACCAGCTCACCACGCCCCAACGCCAGGCTCACGTCGTCCACAAGCCGCTTGCTGCCGGCTTCGACAGTGACGTGAGAGAGCTCAAGCAGGGGTTCAGTCGCCAAGGGTTTTCAGCACCTGTTCCAGATTCCTGCGCAACAGTTGCTCGGGCGCGTCGGCGGCGACATGGCCGGTTTCATACGGGTCAAGCACCGCAAGCGGCAACCCGCTGTTGCTTGCAATCGCCTGGCTGGCTGCGTCGTCGTATCCCGGCTCCATAAACACGGCGTGCGCGCCGCCTTCTTTCAGCTTCTTTTCGATGGCGCGGCGTTCTTCAACGGTGGGGTTGTGGCCGGGTGTGCGCTGGATGACCCCGACCTGCTGCAGCCCGAACTCGCGCGCAAAGTAGGGGAAGGCATCGTGGTTGCTCACGAAGGACTTCTTCTTAAGCGCTTCGACCTTCGGCTTGAATTCGGTTCGCAGCGCATCCAGGCGCGCCTTCACTGCATCGAACCGCGTGCGGTAACCCTCCGCATGTGCCTTGTCAAACGTAACAAAAGCGTCCGCAATCGCCCTGGCTTGAAAAATCAAGCCTTCCGTGCATAGCCAGACGTGGGGGTTGTGCTCGCCGTGATCGTGATGGTGCCCGTGGTCGTGTCCATGATCGTGGTCGTCTTCAGCCACCTCGGCTGAAATCAGCCAATCCACGGGGATTGCGCCCGAGCAATCGACAAGCGTGACCCTGGCGGCTTTGGCAAGTTTTGCCGCGTCAAACCCTTCCAGGCCAAGACCGTTGATCAGGAGCAGGTGAGCGTTTTCTAACCGACGACGATCTGCAACCGACGGCTGATAGTCGTGTGCGCCAGCGCCCTCGGGGGCAAGCATCTCAACCTTGGCGTCTTCTCCGGCGATGGCGGTTGCCAGACTGGCGAGCGCAGGCGTGACGGCCATCACGCGCATCGTTTCGCCTTGGGATAGCGGTTTGGGGCCGCCGCCGCTGCACGCAACGATAAGGGGAAGAAGCAGGAAACAAAGCCGATACATAGCGATCTCCGTCGGCCGGCCATGGTAGGCGTGCGAATCACTCATGCAAGCGGGTTGCAACAGCCCCCCGACACAATTCCGTGCGGCGGGATTGCCGAGGAGTCCACCATCGTTTACATTGAGACTGAGTATCAAGATAAGTGGCACGTGGGTGCCACAATGACCATGAAACGAACGACGGCTCAGCCTGCTCCACTCTCCACATTTTCCGCGCGCCATGGCGTTCTGGAAGTCGTTGAGGTTGACGACCCGGACACCGAACACAAACGCATGTGCGAGTTGGGCATATGCCCCGGCCGCCGCGTGCAGGTCGTCCGCAAGGGCAACCCCTCCATCGTCAGTATCGGGGAATCGCGCTTTGCGCTTTCACTTGAATTGCTGTCGCGGGTGTACGTGCGCCCTTTGAAATAGGAAGGCACGCATGCCGACACTCGCCAACGTGCCCATCGGCGCCACCGCCCGCGTCGTCAGCATCAGCGGCGACGCTGCTCTCGAACAGCGCATTCTGGAGATGGGGGTGCTGCCTGGTGCCCAGGTAAAAGTCATCCGCCAGGCGCCGCTGGGAGACCCGATCGAGATCAGGGTCATGGGCTACAGCCTCAGCCTGCGCCGCAGCGAAGCGGCTTGCATCGAAGTCGAGGAGTTGAAGTGAGCTCAAGCCGCCACACCATCGCGCTGATGGGCAACCCCAACACGGGCAAGTCCAGCCTGTTCACGGCCCTGACCGGCACACGGCAGCGAATCGCGAACTTCCCCGGCGTCACAGTCGAGGCAAAGCTTGGCACAACCCGTGTTGACGCCACCGAAGTCACCGTCATCGACCTGCCGGGCACGTACAGTCTGGCGGCGCGCAGCCCCGACGAGCGCGTGGCAACCGACGCGCTGCTGGGGCGCATTCCCGGCCTGCGCAAGCCGGAAGGCGTGGTCATCGTTCTGGACGCTTCCAGCCTCGAGCGCAACCTGTACCTGGCAACGCAGGTGCTGGAGTTCGGGCTGCCCGCTGTGGTTGCGCTGTCCATGATGGACGTCGCGGAGTCGCGCGGCATCACCGTGGACGTGTCCGCGCTCTCGCAGCAACTGCGAGTGCCGGTCATTCCGGTGAACGCACCCGAAGGCAAGGGTATCAAAGAACTGAAGCAGGCCCTGCTGCTCGCGACACAGCAGAAGGGCACAGCGCTTGGCGTGCCTTTCCCGGATGACCTGGCACGTGGCGTAAACACACTGCACAACGAACTGGCGGAGCTTGCTGTCAAGCTCGGCTATACGCCTACCAGGCCCGAGACGCTGCGACTGCTGGTCGATGGCGCCGGCCCGTTCTTCGATGAGTGCGAAGCTGCGGGCGGCGAGGCCTTCGTCAAACGCTTCCACGAGATCCGCGAGGCCGCGGCGGCCGGCCGCAGTCTAAGCCTGCAGGAGGCGCAGGCGCGGTACGGCTTGATCGCAGATTGGATCAAACACGCGCGGCAGACCTCGGCAGATGAGCGCCGGTCGCTGACTGACAAGGTCGATGCGGTGCTAACGCACAAGGTGTGGGGCTCGCTGGTGTTCGGCGTGCTGATGCTGCTGATCTTTCAAAGCATCTACGCATGGGCCGGCCCGCTGATGGACGGTGTGGAAGGTGGCATCGGTGCCCTGGGCGACGTGGTTGTCGGCTGGGTGCCCGAGGACATGGAGATGCTGCGCAGCCTGCTTGCCACGGGCGTGTTCGGCGGCGTGGCGGGCGTGCTGGTGTTCCTGCCGCAGATCCTGATCCTGTTCCTGTTCATCGCGATTCTGGAAGACCTGGGGTACATGAGCCGGGCGGCATTCCTGATGGACCGGCTGATGTCGCCGCTGGGCCTGAATGGTCGCAGCTTCATTCCGCTGCTGAGCAGCTTCGCCTGCGCGATCCCCGGCATCATGGGCGCGCGCGTGATCGAAGACCGCAACACGCGCCTGACCACGGTGTTTCTGGCACCCTTCA
>CAZZBH010000081.1:0-17526 GCA_964652605.1 uncultured Planctomycetaceae bacterium | reverse complement strand
CGGCTGCTCGACATGGCGCGTGCCTACGACGACCCGGGCCAGGCCAAGCGCGCCAAAGCCATGCTCATGCGCATCGATCAGATGGACAAGATCGACGCGCCCGACCGGCGCGAGAACAGGTTTCATGCAAGCCTGGGCGATGGGCGCTTCAAAGGGCACCTGGCGCTGGAAGTTGGGGACCTGACGATTGACGTTGGGTTACGGGTTTCGGGTTACGGGTTACGGGGAACTGCAACGACGGGCGACAACCCCCAAACCCCAGACCCTGAACCCCAGACCCCCAAAGCCGTTCCCCAAAACCCAAAACCCGAAACCCAAAACCGCCGTCTGCTAGACCGTGCGTCCCTCACCATCGAATACGGCCAACGCGTCGCGCTGGTCGGCCCCAACGGCTCCGGCAAGACCACGCTGTTCAAGGCGATCCTGAACCATGCCGACTGGGAGAGCCCCGACGTGGACGTCGTAGAAGGCCCCTTTCACATTGCCGGGCGGCTTCGCACCGGCAAGTCAGCCAGGATCGGTGACTACTCGCAGATCCACCAGCACGCCCTGGACGAGCACGCAACTCTCATTGATTGGTTCATGCGCATCAGCGGCCTCGAGTATCAGCCAGCCACCGAGATGCTGCACCGCTTTCTGTTCAGTCGCGACGATTTGACACGCGAGATCGGGACACTAAGCGGGGGAGAGAAGTCGAGATTACAGCTTGCAAGGCTGGTGCACGAGCAGGTGAATTTCCTGATGCTCGACGAACCGACCAACCACCTCGACATCCAAGCCTGCGAGCAGCTCGAAGAAATGCTCGACGAGTTCGAAGGCACGGTGCTCGTGATAAGCCACGACCGCTACTTCCTGGACAAGCTAGTGAACCGCGTAGTCGAGCTGAAAGACCAGCAACTGATCACCCACAACATCCCCTTCGCCGAATGGTTCGAACAGGCGTCGGCCGGCGCTACAGGCGACAGTCTAGCCCAGCCTGTGAAGGCTGGGCATCAACCAGAGCCCGGCGCCAACCAACGGGGACGATCCGGTACGGCCCTGAGACTCCACTCCCAGGCCAACGCCGCCAAAGCCCCCAGCACCGCCAAAGAACAACGCGAACAACAAAAAGCCCACCAGCGCGAGCAACACCGCCTGAGAACACAGTTGAAGCAACTGGAAGCCAGAATCGAGAAGCTGGAGGCCAAGCAAAGGGACCTCGAAGCCCAACTAGCCGAAGCCTTCCAAACCCAAGGCGCGCAAGAAGCCCAGGAGCTAGCCAACCAGTTCGAAGAAGTAAGAACCCAAATCGCCGGCCTATACGAGCAATGGGAAGAACTAGCGGCGGCCACGGAGAGCTAGCGCCTACCCGCCGGTCTCGCTTGGAACCCGTAGGACAGGTTCGATGTATCCACATCCTTCCACAAGCAAACTGACACCCTCTTCTGCATGCGCTGCATGAGGTTATGTAGTTCAGCTGGGACGACACTCATCAGGTTTGTCCCCGTAATTTGCCGGATATGTTGGTATCTTCTCCTAAAATTCGCTGGACAATACACTTACGGTGAGTCTATAATTCGTTCATGCGACTCAAGCGCTCAGGGTTTCCTGGCAGCTTGAAGATGAGAGCCCGATCCACGTGGTCGGGCTCTCTGATTTTCCACCCTTTCTGCCATACAGCATCTAGTGATCGATCCACAGGTTGTTCACAAATCGGCCACTGACTCGCTAATCGCATTTCTCGCTTCCATTGGCACCCCGGATCGTCTAAGATGCTTCACAGTGATCTTGGGGTTACCCTGAGCGTTTGAGTCGCATCTTTCCTCTGGGGTAACCCCACTTCTACGTGCCTTACGGCATAGAAAGGGGATAGCCCCCATGGCTAGTTTCGTAGTTGCGGCAGTGGTTGACGGCGATACGTTCGTCGTCGATGGCGGTTGGACATGGGATTCTCAACGTGGAGACCGTGTTCGACCAACGGGATATGATGCACCGGAAACAGGTACGTACGGGGCATCGACAGCTAAGCAGAAACTGCAACGGCTGGTGCTTAACAAGGTCATCGAGATCAAGCGCGCCTACAAGGTCGATCGCGGTCGACTAGTGGCAGACGTCTATCTCGATGGCGTACTCCTCTCAGCCTACTTCCCCGAGTACGGTGGGTAGGTCGAGTTGAAGGTTGAACGTGCCCGTGTCTTCGACGCGGGCACGTCGCGTTTTTCGTCGGTTTGCTAGGCTGTCCTAGCATCTCGCTTTCCTCTGCCTCCCGCTCAGAGTTCAGTGGTTCTTGGGGTTCCACACGCCTACACCACGCTTTCGCGTGTTGGTTGGTTTCGCGGTTTACGTTCGCGCGGTGTCCGCGTGTCCCCGGCCTTCCGCCTCCGCCAAGGCTGCGGCGGACGGGTTCGGCCGGGGCTCTCACACTTTCACCGTTTGGCGGGCACCTCCTTGGCCCGCCTTCGCCGAGGCTTCCGACTTCGCCGGGGCTACGTCGGACAGGACAGCGGGCAGGCCCGCTTTGAATTGCATCAGGTGGTCTATCTTTTTCATTTCGTTCAGGAGCAGCAGCCACCTGGCTGCTTGCGGGTCTTGTTGCGCTTGTTGTTCAAGCCACTCCTCCGCTTGCGGCGCCAGCGTGGGCATGGGGTTGCGGATATCGGCTGCGCGCAGCCATTGCTTGGCTTGCTCGTCCCATTGCTCTACGGCTTGGGCGTGGGCGGCCTCGGGGTGGGCGTTGTCTTCCAGTAGGGTCAGGGGTGTTTGGTTGTCTGTTGGCTGGGCGTTGGCGGCCTGCGTATGCGCCTTGGTGCCTGTTGTAGGCAAGGGCGCTTGTTCCTGTCGGGCCGCAGTGCGGCCCTCAGGTTCGTTGCTTCGCAACCGCTGCGCGTTCAGATTGCGGCCTCCCAGCGCGTTGAAGTATTCGGCTACCCGGGATCTGGGGCGTGGTGGGAACGGGTTTGGTGTTTCGGGGCCGCGTCCTTCGCGGGGTTTCGTGCGTGTGTTCGGCTTTAGCAGCAGGCGGCGGTCGCAGTAGTCGGCGTAGAGGTCGCCGTTGTGCTCCGGCAGCGGCGAGTCGGCGAACGGCGATTCCTCACCCAGCGCCCGGTTCACCGCCGCGCGCACCAGCAGCTTCTGAAGCCGCAGTGCCTCAGTGAGCAGCGAGAGGTTCTGGTTGCACAGGTTGCACTGCGCCAGCGAAATACGCGCGCGGCGTGCGGGTTTGGTCTTGGGTGCGGGTTGCGCGGCGTTGTCCCCGGTCGCGGGTTTTGCCGACCCTTCCGAGTCGGCCTGTGATTGCGGGTCGCCCTGGGATTGTTCCTGCCTGCATTCGTGGATGGCAGTACGCAGGATGGTCTTGCAGTAGTCGATCTGCAATTCCAGTGCTTCGCGATCAAAGAACTCCTCGGCACTGGCAATGATTTCTGCGGCGGTCTGCATGTCGCCCTCCTGTTGCGTAGGGGCGACGTTCACGTCGCCCTCGCGCGGCACAGGCAAGCGTACATTTGGAGGCGACAAGGTTTGTCGATCAGGCGAGTGTCAGGAAGCGGCAGGCGAGAGCAACCGCAAGCGCTGCCATGAGTTGCAAACAAACCGATTTTTCCGCGCGTGACTCTGTAGCAGCAAAAGCGGTGAACCACGAATCTTCACGAATCAACACGAATAGCCTGATTCGTGTTGATTCGTGAAGATTCGTGGTTCTGCTTCTGCCGTTAACTGCGGACTTGGCGAACTTTGCGAGAGGCTAACCCAGCACGATGTCGAAGGTTCCGGTTTCGTATTCGACTTCGCCCTTCTTCTGCTTGCTCAGCTTGATGATGAGTTCCTTCTTGATGAAGGGGTCTTTCTCCTGGTGCGCGTCGCCCTCGAAGTAGAGCTGGGTGATCAGCGTGGTGGTCTCGCGCTTGCCGGTGGCGCGGATCGGCCCGGGCGCCTGCACACGGTAGTGAATGTGCGGCGGGCGCCAACTGTTGCCGTCTTTGTACGCGCCGGGGTGGATGGTTTCGAACTCGTAGCGGCCTTGCTCGTCGCAGCGCAGGCGTGCGCGGTTGGTGAAGACGTCGGCAGCGGGCGGGTTCTTGCGGTCGTCGTTGTCGTAGCGGCCGGCGGCGTTGGCTTGCCAGATGTCGATGACGGCGTCAGGCACGGGCTGTCGTGAGTGCAGGCTCCAGACGCGGCCGGTAATGAGCAGGACGGTGCCTTGCTCCAGTGGCGGCGTGATCTTGGCGCGGAAGGGGGCTTTCTCGCGAAAGAACGGGCCCTGGATGTTGTCTTCGGTGCGCTTGGCGCCTTCGGGCAGCTCGGCGTCAAATAGTTCGGGCACGACGCTGCCGTCAGACGGTGTGGCGAGCGCAGTCGCAGGCAATAGCAGCGTCGCGCCCAGCGCAGCCATTCCCCCGCGCAGGAAATCCCGTCGATTGCGATTCATGTGCCCCTCCAGGAGTAAGTGTAGCAACGGGCAGAGCAGCTTACGTAACGGGATTGTAAGGCTGGGGTTCACACAAAGGCACGGAGCCACGAAGAACGGCAACTGCTGTCAGGATTTACAGGATGGGCAGGATTGGCTCTTCAGCTTCCTGTAAATCCTTTTCATCCTGACTGATGTTCTCTGCGACTCCGTGACTCTGTGGTTCAGTGGCTCATCCGAACCGAGCCAGCGTCGGGAAGCCGTTAGCGCTCCAGTTGCCGCTTCAGCTTCTTCGCCTGTTTGTAAGTTGGGTCGAGCTTGAGGGCGCGGTCTACGGCTTTGCGCGCGGGGCCGTATTCGCCGGCTGCTGCCAGCGCGGCGGCGAGGTTGTACCACGCCTCCTCTATGGGCCCCGTGCGGCATTTGGTGCCGCGGCGGAGCACCTTGATCGCCTGCTCGGTCCTGCCCAGCCCGAGTTCGAGGGCTCCCAGATAGATGTAGCCCGCCGCCTCTTTTGGTGCGGCTTCAATCGCGAGTTCGTACTGACGGCGTGCCTGCGCGGGTTTCATGATTCGTTCGTAGTGCGCGCCGAGTTGGCTGAGCGTCACGCGCCGAAATCGCGGCGGCGCCAGCCGGACGGCTTTGCGGAGCGCGGCCGTCGCCTCCTTCCTGCGGCCGAGCGCAGAGAGCGCGCTTCCGTACATCGCCCACGCCCAAGCCTCGCCGCGCAGGTCGCCAATGATCTTCTCGCCGACCCGCGCAACGGTCAGGTGCTCATCGCGAGTGAACGCGCGGCGAAACGCGAGAATGGTCCTTTCGTCATCCATGCAAATCGAACGCCGCCGGGTTTCACCCGAAGCTGTGGGGTGCCGCAGCGAAGTCAGGACTTCCGCCGTTCAAGCCAGCGTTCGATGTCGCGCGAGCCGTGTACGACGCCCAGTATTCGGATTCCGTTATCGGTCAATCGGAATGGAATCAATACCTTGAAGCGGCGAATGAGAATGCGCCGATACGGCGGGCTGAGAAATCGGAAGCGCTCAGGCATGTCAGCAAGGCGGGCAAGGGCTTCGTCGACCGCCAGGGCGAAGGTTTCGCCCATGTTGGGGGCTTCGCCCTCGAGCCACTCGCCGAAATCCTGAACATCGCGCTCGAAGTCCGGGTGGAACTCGAATTGCCGTATCACGCGCGGCCCTTGAACTTCATCGCCCTCAGCCGCGCGCGCATGTCGGTGTAGCTGACCGCTAGCTCCGGGTTCTCATCGAGTTCGCGGTCGCGGCGCTCGATTTCGTCCAACTGTTGCCGCGAAACCGGCACGTCAGCGTCGTCGCCGGTAAAGAATGAGTCCCAGATCGCCGACAGCAACTCCGCCCGCTCGTCGGGACTCAGGTTGAGTACGGCATTCCTGATCGTCGTTGGGCTCATGGAAGTATTCTACGTCACTTCGTCATGGGAATCACCACCGGGTTGTCTGCTTTGGCGTTGTAGCGTTTGGCTTCCTGGTATCCGGCGTCTATGTGGCGGGCTATGCCCATCCCTGGGTCGTTGGTCAGGACTCTTTCGATTCGCTTGTCGGCTTCTTTGGTTCCGTCGCAGACGATTACCTGCCCCGCGTGCAGGCTGTAGCCCATGCCTACTCCGCCGCCGTGGTGGAAGCTTACCCAGGTTGCTCCGCTGGCTGTGTTCAACAGCGCGTTCAGGATTGGCCAGTCGGCTACGGCGTCTGAGCCGTCTTTCATGGCTTCGGTTTCGCGGTTCGGGCTGGCTACGCTTCCGCAATCGAGATGGTCGCGGCCGATCACTACCGGCGCCTTCAGCTTGCCTTGCCTTACCAGCTTGTTGAACAGCAGCCCGGCTTTGTGGCGCTCGCCGTAGCCAAGCCAGCAGATGCGCGCCGGCAAACCCTGGAACTCAAAGGCGTCGCGGGCTTTGTCGAGCCAGTTGTGCAGATGCTTGTGTTTGGGGAAGAGCTTCTTGAGCTCGCGGTCGGTTGTGAAGATGTCCTCCGGGTCGCCGCTCAGTGCCACCCATCTAAACGGCCCTTTGCCCTCGCAGAACAGCGGCCGAATGTAGGCGGGCACGAAGCCGGGAAAATCGAAGGCGTTCTTCACGCCTGCTTCCTTCGCGTGGCCGCGCAGATTGTTGCCGTAATCGAACGTGTGCGCGCCGCGCTTTTGCAGCTTGAGCATCAGCCGGCAGTGCTTTGCCATGGTGCGGAAGGCTTCGCGTTTGTATTGCTCCGGGTCGCGGCGCCTCAGCTTGAGCGCGTCCACATATTCCATGCCGTCGGGGATGTAGCCGTTGAGCGGATCGTGGGCGCTGGTCTGGTCGGTCAGCAAGTCGGGCGTGACGTTGCGCTTGAGCAGGCGCTCCAGCAGCTCGGTCGCGTTGCAGCAGACGCCGATGCTGACGGCTTCGCCTTTCTTGGCTGCGGCGACAGCGCGGTCGATGGCGGCGTCGATGCTGTAGGCGGATTCGTCGAGGTAGCGCGTCTCGAGGCGACGGCGGATGCGCGAGTTATCAATCTCCGCCGCCAGCAGCACGCCGCCGGCCATCTTCGCGGCCAGCGGCTGCGCCCCGCCCATGCCGCCGAGGCCCGCCGTAACCACGAGCTTGCCCTTGAGCGTGGCGCGTTTGCCGTAGTGCGTGCGGGCGGCTTGGGCGAAGGTCTCGTAGGTGCCTTGCAGGATGCCCTGTGTGCCGATGTAGATCCATGAGCCCGCGGTCATCTGGCCGAACATCATGAGGCCGCGCTCGCGCAGCTCATAGAAATGCTCCCAGGTTGCCCATTTCGGGACGAGGTTGCTGTTGGCGATCAGCACACGGGGCGCGTCGGCGTGGGTTTTGAAAACGGCGACCGGCTTGCCGCTCTGGATCAGCAGGGTTTCATCGTCGCGGAGCGTTTGCAGCGCCTTGAGGATGGCGTCGAAGGATTTCCAGTCGCGGGCGGCTTGCCCGATGCCGCCATAGACCACGAGATCGCGCGGATTCTCGGCGTTGGCGGGATCTAGGTTGTTCATCAACATGCGCAGCGGGGCTTCGGTAAGCCACGACTTCGCGTGAAGTTTGCTGCCGCGCGGGGCGTAGATATCGCGGCGGCCTTTGCCGCGCAGGGCTTTCTCGGCGAGTTTGGCAACGTTTTCAGGCATTGGGTTCTCCGCGGCAAGTTGTAACAAGCGCTGGCGGAAAAGGGACACGCGGCGCGGCTGTGGCTTGGACGCCCTCGTCCAAGGCGGCGCTGCAATGCTGCTGCCATTGCGCGATTCAGGCAGCCAAACGATGTGCATTGGCCCCATGACTTGGGCGAGGGCGCCCAAGCCACTTTTTTCCCTCTTGATCTTGTACCAAGGTACAGGGTGTAGAATGTCCGCGAGTTGGCGGCCTGGGAGCCGCGGGAGGAAACGGCATGAAGTGTCTACTCGCAATCCTGCTGGGCACAGCGTTGCTCGCCGCCGCCTGCAGCACGCAAATGCCCGCGCCGGACGTGCCAGCCGAGAACGCGGAAACGGCGAGCGATGCGACGGTCTGGATTCTTGTCGAGGGCATGACCAAGGTTCAGGGCATCACGTGAATCGGCTGACCGAACGATGTCGAAGCCGCCCTGGAAGGGCTGGACGGAATCACCGAGCTTGAAACGGATTTGGCCAGCGACCGCTTCCGCGTCGTGTACGACCCGAAGGCGGTCGAGGTAAAGGCCATGCTGGCGGCAATCGCGGACGCCGGTTTTACGGGAACGGTGGTGGATCCTCCGGCGCCTGCAACGGGACCCAAAGCCGTCAGTGTTGACGTCGCGGCGCTGCCGCCGCGCGCGCGCGAAGCGTTCCAACGAGCGAAGGAGCAGGGAAGGCTTGTGCTTGTGGACGTTCACGGTCCCGGCTGAGTGCCCTGCGCGAGGATGGAGCGCGTGACGTATCCATCGCGGGAAGTGCAAGATGAGCTTGCGCGCCGCTTTAAGCGCGTGTTGCTGGACGTTGTAGAAGACGCCGAAGCGGCCAAAGTGTTCGCGCCGCAAGCCATCCCCGTCGCGATCATCCTGGACGCCGACGGCGTTGAGCTGGCCCGCCACACCGGGTTCGCGCCGCCCGCGGAGTACGCGAACTGGTTGAAATCGGTAGCGCCGTGAATCGCCGCACAGGGACAAGGAAACGCAGCCAAGGGATTGTCCCCGTCGTTCGGCGCCTAAAATCAGCATTCGAAAGGCGGGGACAGTCCCCATGGAAGGAGAAAACTGCATGAAGTACACGCTTGCGATTCTGCTGGGGACAATCCTGTTCGCCGCCGCGCTTGCGGCACAGGGCTGACCGGCGTGAGCCAATCCGGCGCTGCCGGATGAACCGACCCCGGGCGGGTCGGCTGAAAGCTGGAGATTCACGTTGCGCGGTGTGTCCGGCCGCCTGGACGGCAGCCATTGGGCGGACGAACCGCAACGCAACCGGCACATTGTGCGCGTCGACTGGTTCCGCACAGAGTTGCGGGCGATGCATCGCTTCGGCGGACGCTGGGAGCTGGAGACCATCGTGCCTTTCGACGTCAAGCGCGTGCGGGCGCGCTATGAACTGCCGGACGGCTCGCGCTTCGACAACCCGCAGGCGGATCTCCACCACCGCAGCGAAACGCTGAGCGGCATCTCCGACATTCAGCAATGGTTCGGGATCAACATACGCGACGTGCTGTTTGAAGGCGGCGAGTTCGGCCTGGCAGCCGGCATTTCATTGCCCGTCGGCCGCACCGAGCCGAACCCGTACAAGCTTGGCGACGAAGGGCGCAGGCATCAGCACATCCAGTTCGGCACGGGCACGTTCGACCCGCTGCTGCGCGCGCGCTATTTCGTGATGCCGGCGTGGTGGGGCATGAGCCTCGGCGTCGGCGGGCAGCTTCCGCTGTACGAGAATCGGCACGGCTTTCGCGCGCCGCCGATCGGCGATGCCTCGGCCATGCTCCACGCGGACGTCGTTGATTGGTTCGCCGTCGGCGCGGGCCCGTTCGTGCAGGCGCAGGCCCCGGGATACTGGAACGGCAAGCGCGACTTGAACACAGGCTATGTCCTGGCAGGCGCGCGCCTGGTGCCGACGGTGCGACCGTACACGTGGCTGCACGTGTCTGCCTCGGGCAGTTACGCGTTTTACTCGGAAGCCGTCGGTGGCGGCGAAGGTTACAAACTGGACTGGCTGGTGGGATTGAGCGTTTCCGTTCTGCTGCCGTAGTGCCTCGCCCAAGCCGCGCGCTATTCAATCCGGAGATAGAACGGGCGGGCGTTGTCTTTCCAGGGCTCGAGCCGGCCGTCCTTGTTCGTGTCTTCGACTTCGAGCCAGCCGACCGTCAGCCCGTCGGCGCTTGCGACAAACCCCGTGGCTGCCAGGTCGAACTCCGCCAGGCGGTGGGTCTTCAGCGCGCGGTCCATCAGCATCAGTCTTGAGCCGAGGTTGCCGCGCTCAACAATCAGCAAGCCGCGGCCTTCAATCCAGGCCAGCACGTCGTAGCTGAAACGGGCGCTGGGCGCGCGCGTGTCGCGGTGCTCGGCGTCGTCCACAATCAGAATTTCCCAGCCGCCGGCGCGGCCCCGCGTTGCGCCGGGCGTGACACGCGAGCGGGAATCGGAGGTCTCGCGCTCCTGCATGCCGAAGTACGAGCCCTCGCCGCGCGCAACAAGCGACGCCTTGCGGCTTGGGCGATAGAGCAGCGTGCTGCTGCCGTCCGCCGGGTCAAATACCTCGAAGGAGACATGGTCAAGCAGTGTCGGCTGGGGCGGTTCCGGCTCTTCGTCGGTGGGTTCCATGCGTCCGTAGCCCGGTCGCCGGGCCTTTTCCTGCGCTGCCTGCAATTGCTCAATCAGCAGCTTGCCGTCCTCCAGCACCATCGCGACGTTCAGCGCCTTCACCACCTGCTCGCGCGCGCCCGTCACCAGGTTCAAACTGATGATCCAGCCGCCGGTGTCGTCGTCGCCGGGCGTGGCAATGAGCACTTCGCGCGACTCACGCCAGACCGCCACGGGAACTTCGCCCGCCGCCAGCACAGCCACCTGGCGGCTGTTGCCACCGTCGCGGTTGGAAAGGATCAGCGCGGCGTCGTCCTGTTCGTCCACCATGCCGTCGTCGTTGCGGTCGTAGCGCCGCGAGGTGTACAGAATGCGGTTGTCGGAAAGAAACAGCGGCGGCAGGGCATCCACGCCGGTATCGGCGACCTTGGCCTCGGACTTGTCGGGGCCCACAGTGTACAGGCTGTGCGTCACGACTTTGGCCGCTTGGCCTGGCTCGGGGGCGCGCGGGTCAGCCCTGTAGTAGTAAAAGCGATCACCCTCTGGCGTGAGCACGTGCCGCAGGATCGGGCCCGTCTGCACGCTCAATGACGCAGGACGCGCCCCGCCCAGCGCGCGCACCCACGCCGCGGCCTGCGCGTCTTCATCGGGGCGCGGCTGCAGTGAGCCTTTGGGCTCCTGTGGCTGCTCCGTCTCCTCGGGTATTTCTTCCAGTTCGTCCTGGGCGATCACCGCACCGAACATCAGCGCCATCACCAGCGCAGGATAAACCAGGCGCGACAACGGCAGCCGGCCCATCGCCCTCAGCCGGTCAAGAGTGCGGGCGCAGTGGGCGTGGTTCGCTTGTGGATGTCTGTTGATCATCTGTTCTCGCGGCTGGGCTGCTCGTGGTGCTATCTGATTATACGGGCTCGCCTGCCACTACCCGAGTGTCTCTTCGACTGGATGCCGTGATGGTGGTTGTGGTTCGCGGCCGACCGCTGGCGCGCGGAGCACGGAACGGAATGTACACGGTGAACGTGCTGCCCTTGCGCAGGATGGAGCTTACCGCGATGCGGCCGCCGTGCGCCTGCACGATTTCTTTGCAGATGGCCAGGCCGAGGCCGGTGCCGTCCACGTTGCGGGAAAGCTCCTGATCGACGCGGTAGAACTTTTCGAAAATGCGGGACAAGTCCTCATGCGGGATGCCGATGCCGCGGTCTGCCACTTCAAAGAAAAGGTCGTTGTGGTCGATGCCTACCTGCACGGTAACAAACTTTTCCGCGCCACCGTACTTGATCGCGTTGCTGAGCAGGTTCAGCAGCACTTCACGAATCGCGTCTTTGTCGAACAGTGCCTGGCTTGGCAGGCCGGGCAGCATTTTCAGGCGCACTTCGCCCTGGACGTTTGCCATCTGCGCCTTGAACAACCCGACCGTGTCGCGCACGACCTGTGCGATGTTGTTGGGTTGCATGTTGTACTTTTTGACCTGGTTTTCGACCTTGCTGAACGAAAGCACGTGGTCGATCAGCGCGCCCAGGCGTTCCGTTTCGGTCATGATGACTTCGAGGCAGGCCTGCACCTGGCCTTCGTCCTTGACCCGCCCCAGTTTGAGCGTCTCTACGAACATGCGGATGCTGGTCAGCGGTGTCTTGAGTTCGTGCGTCACGTTGCTGACGAAATCGACTTTCTTTCGGGCCTCGCTGGCTTCGCGCAGAATCATGTGCACAACCATCAGCGTGGCGCTGGCCACAATCGGCACGCACAACACAGCGATGATGATGTAGATCGTGCTCAGCACCGTGTCGTCGTCGAGCAACTGCTTGCGCGTGTCCACTTTCAGCGCAACGTAGCGGCTCGGAAGCAGGGTGCGGTGAACCGGCACATATCCCAGCGCCTCGAACTGACTGTCGCGGCTGCTGCCGAACTGCACGTCCGGGCGATCCACCAGTGACAGCGACAGAGCGTCGCTGCGCAGCGGCACAGACCTGATGTGGCGGCGCACCAGCGCGTCGATCTGGCCCGGGTTCAATTGCCAGGCGATAAAGCCGCGCGAATCCAGCGAGTACAGGATGTACCAGGTCTGCTCGTTCGCACGTGGCTCAGATGGCACGATGATGCTTTGCTTGACGACCTCTGCCGCGCGCGGCCGGGCATTGAGCACCTGTACCGCCGCAATCAATGGCGGCGGCGGCTGGTAGTTCGTCATGACCTGCAGGCTGCGCGCCTCAAGCACCTGGGCGTTCAACCCGATCACGCACAGTGACGCCAGCGATGTGCCGTGGTCTTTCAGGTAGGTATCGGCCTGTATGGCGGCGCGCGCAACGTCGCCCGCGTCGGCCGGCGGCGCCAGCTCAAGCTCAACGGTGCGAGCCTCGATGGCGGCTTCGATGCCCGCCTGGATCTCGCCCAGATCGTCGCGGTCCTGGCTGGGTCGCAGTTCGATCTCGCGCAGGGCGTACGCGCCGAACAGGCCCAGCACGACAGTGGGCGCAATGATCGCGAAGATGGCCAGCGGATACAGCAGCCTGCGCTGCGTCCACCGTCCCACACTGATAGCCACTGCCGCCTCCGGTAGCTCCGGGCTCATTAAAGCATGGGTTTGCGGACTGGGATGGCCTGGCCTGCCCAATTCCGCCCCGTTGCCTGCCAGACTTTCGGCACTTCGCCTGGCGTGGATACATTGTATCCTGCTAAGCAGGGGCCAAAGGACGGATTTCATGAAACGTCGTGCTGAGCGTACAATCCCGCAGGCCGCCTCGACGGAACCTTCACCGCGCATGGGGCGCTTTGAGCGCTACCTTGAGCGCTATCGCGGCCCGATTTTCACTTACGTCCTGCGTCTGGTAAAGGACGAATCCACCGCCGAAGACATAGCCCAGGAAACCTTCGTTCGACTGTTCAAAGAGCTTGACAGAATCCGTGACCAGACCGCGTCCGCATGGTTGTACCGTGTTGCCCGCAACCTGGTGACTGACTACATCCGCAAGAAGCGCCCGGTCACCTTTACCGTCCTGCGTGGCAAGCCCGCTGATGACGACGACGAGGCACCCGCCCTGCAATTCGAGCACCCGGGCCGCGGCCCCGCCGCCAACACAACCAACAACGAGCTGCGCCAGTTGATTGAGCAGACGCTGGACGCCATGAGCCCGAAGTTCCGCGACGTGCTTGACCTGGTGGATGTGCAGCAGTTGACCCACGACGAAGCCGCCGAAATCCTGGGCTGTAGCGTCAAGACCGTCTCGGCCCGGCTGGCCCGCGCGCGGGAGTTTTTCACGCAGCGCATTTCGCGGCACACCGAGGCAATTGAGTCTTCGCCCGGCGCGAACAGCGCCTGAATTTTGGGGTATCCCGCGCTTGTATGACCGTATCACCTCCGGGCGCGAAGGCGCGCCCGTGAGATCCCTGCCGGGCCCCTGTGATGAAGCCGTCTGAATACCAGCCTTTTCCGCCGGAGGTCCACCAGTACGTGGACGGGCGCATGAGCGCATCCGACGAGCGCCACTTTGAGCGCCGCATGGGCCTGGACCCAAACTTGCGAAGCCAGGTTGAACGTCTGCGCGGCGCCATTGGTATGCTGCGCGACCTGCCGCGACGCGACCCGGCGCCCGCCTTCAACGAGAAAGTCATCGGCCGCATCCGCGAAGATGAGCTCGCTGACAACGCACGTCAGCGCATTCTTGCGTCGGGCCGCACATGGTGGCAGCGCGGGGTAGAAGTCGGATTCGGGGCGGTGGCCGCGGCGCTGGTTGTCGCGCTGGTGGGTCTGCCGGGCGGCAACCCGCAGCCCATGCCGGAGTTTGAGCTGACAGGCGGCGGCGAATCTGTGGCGGCCGTGCCGCTTGAGGACGACCTGCTGCTGCTGCTTGCCGACCACTGCCGTCGTTTTGATGCGCTGCGCCGCAATGTCAGGGCCAGCTCGCTGGTGGACGATCAGTTGCAGCGCCCTTTGCTGAGGATGGAAATCGAAGCGTCCGACCTGTCACGCCGCACAGACTGGCTGGCAGCGGCGGTGGAACAACTTCCGCCTGAGCGGCGCCTGGAGTACGCGACTTTCATCGACGCCGTACAGCCCGCCCTGCACGAGCTTGAACTGGAGATAGAACAAAGCGCCCGTCAAAGCCGCGCACCAGACATCCACCGCGTGCTGGCGGCGCTCGACAGCGTCCCCGAGCCCGAAGGCCTGCGCGAGGCCTACCGTATCATTGCCGACAACCCGCGCGCAGATGGCCACCGGCTGCTGGTGACCGAATCCGGATCGCCGGAGTTGCGACTTTTTGCCCGCGTGCGCCAAGCCGACTACCGGCACGATCACGCCGCTGTGATTGCCGCCGCCGACGAGCTGGTGAGCAGGCATGGCCACACCCCGCTGGCTGATCGCGCCCGCGTGGCAAGAGTTGAGGCACTGCTGACACTGGGGCGCGACCGCGACGCCGCCGAGTACTTTCAAAGCCAGTTTTCGGGGCATGAGCAACACTGGAGCCCCAAGCAGGCCGCGCTTTTCCGCGCCTACTTCAAGCTGACACACAAGGCTCGCCTGTTCAGCGCTCTCGAAGCGCTGCCCCAGGACTAGCCCCAAGCTACTGACACACCCTCAAGCAAATGCCGTGAATTCGTCGCGCCGTCCGCTATACTTGTAGTTGAGGTGCCGCGATGAGCATTGAAACGCGCTGCAAGTGTGGTTGGTGCGGGCCGATCAGTGAAGTTTACCTTGGCGGAAAGATCGACTGCCCAGGCTGTGGTGAACAGCTCGACGTCAACACGCCTTCTGCCCCCTACGCCTATCCGCCGTTTCCTGCCTGGGAAAGCCAGCGGCGCCCCGCGCCCCGATTGCCGCGCCCGCGTGCCGCATCCCAGTTCAACACCGACCAGACACGTACAGCCGGCGTCGAAGCGTGGAACGCCCTGGGCTTGAGCGTTGCGGCGCTGATCCTTTCGTTCGGACGCTTCTCGTGGATCGCCGCCGTGGTGCTTGCAATCTGCGGCATCGTCGCCGCGAGCCGCACCGGCACACTGGCTTTGCAGCAGCACCGTCCCAGACCGGTCAAGGCCCACTTTGCTAGCGGCATTGCGGTTCTCGCGCTGCTGTTTTCGCTGGGGTCCATGTTGTCGGGCCTTCCGTGCTCGCACAAGCGAGCCGTGCCAAAGCCCGTGCCCGTCAAGCACATGGAAGGCAGCTTTGACCTCACGGGTCAGGACGCGAATGCAGACCTGCATGATTGCATGGAGCATGGCCGCGATGCTGCCACGCGCAGGTTTCTGGAAGGCAGAAGCAATCCGGATGTGCCACCACGGGATGCAGACACGTTGGCGTTGTCTGAAAAGTGCTGCGCGGCTGATTCGACCTGCAAGCGTGTGCCGCCCGAACGCGCCCCGCTGAAGAAAGACCCAGCCCGCGAAACCCGCTCTGACTGGAGCGACGTCAACGGCGTGCAACCGCCCGCATCGGATTAGCCTGAAGCCTTCACGAGCTTTCCGTGCCAACACGCTGGACGCCGGGCGCCCAGCCATTCATCCTGTGGCCGGAGGCAATCCCATGCGAACCGTAGCAACTGCCGCTCTGATTCTGCTGTGCGTGATCCATGCGGAATCGCAGGACAAGCCCGCGTACAAGCTGCCTGAAGGCGCGCGTTTCACAGCCGTAGAAGTGCGCATTGCCGTGCCAGCCGTTGAAGCCGAAAAGGCCGAGAGTGCTGACGAAGCCGCGGATGCCAAGGCCGAAAAAATCCCCGCCTGGGAGATCGCAGGCACGCTCAACCTGCCGACCGGCGACAAGCCGGAGGGCGGGTGGCCGGCCGTGTTTTTCATCTCGGGATCCGGCTCACAGAACCGCCACGGCACTTCATCCGGCACTGACCTGGGAACGTGGGAGGTTCTCGACGCCGTGGCAAACGCCGGCTTTGTCGTGCTGCGCGTGGATGACCGCGGCGCCGGCGACACGCCGATCGGCCCGGAAGGCACCAAGCCGGGAACGCTGGGCTACCACCACCTGGTCAGCGACGCGCGGCACTGCGTGCATTGGCTGCGGGCGCACGAGGCCGTGAACGCAGACAGGGTATTCGTGATCGGCCACAGCGAAGGCGGCTTGACGGCGCCGATTCTCGCAGGCGAAGGCCTGTGCGCGGGGATCGTGTGCATGGCGGCCATGGGCCGCAACATGTACGACATCATCTTTGAGCAGGTAAGCGACGCCAACCAGCGGCTGCCCAAGGCCACACGCGAAGCCAACCTGAAAGTGCAGAAGGAGTTCCAAAATGCCGCCAAGGAAGGGCGCGAACCGGACTGCACAATCATCGGCAAAGCGCTCGAGCCGCGGATCAGGCAACTCTGGGATCAGCAGATGAAGCCGGCACTGCCCTGGTTCCACGACCACTTCAACCTCGATGTGCCGGCAGTGCACGCCAAGGTGAAGTGCCCGGTGTTTGTCGCGCAGGGCGCATCGGACTTTCAGGTGAAGGTAGAAGCCGACGCCCGGCAGCTCGCAAGAAATCTGCTGGACGGGCAGTGCACCGACCTGACGTTGAAGGTTTACGACGACCTCGACCACCTGTTCAAGCCGTGCGGAAACCGCCCCAGCAACGCCGCCATGTACAAGGAAGACCGCCGCGTTAGCAAAGTCTTTCTCAATGACCTCGTGGCCTGGCTCAAGCGGCAGGCGCAAGAGTAACGGTAAGCGCGGAGGCATTCCCAGTGGCATGCGCAGTGGCATGCGCTTCCAGCGCATGAGTAGTGCCACGCGCTTCCAGCGCGTGCCCACGAAAGTAGCTTCCGCAACGGAGGCTCCATGCAATTCCCGCACAAGGTCGTAGCAATCACCGGCGCAAGTTCCGGCATCGGCGCCGAGCTCGCAATCCAGCTTGCCAAGCACGGGTGCAAACTCGGGTTGATGGCCCGCCGCGCTGAGCTGCTTGAAGAACTCGCAAGCAAAGTGAAAGACAACGGCGGAGACGCGATCGCCCTGCCGTGCGATGTCGGCGACTACGCGCAGATGCAAACCGCCATGCAAACCCTGCACGAACGCTTCGGCCCCATCGATTGCGTGATCGCCAACGCCGGAATCGGCCAGCAGGTCGAGCGCCTCAAGTTCGACCCGCAGGCCACCGAGCGCATCTTTCGCACCAACGTGCTCGGCATGACCAACACGTTCTACGCCGCGCTGCCGGACATGCTCGCGCGCAAGCAGGGGCACCTCGTCAGCATCGCAAGCCTCGCCAGCTACCAGGGCCTGCCCGAAGACGCCGGCTACGCCGCCAGCAAAGCCGCCATGCGCGTGCACTGCGAAGGCATGCGGGTAGAGCTGCGCGGCACTGGTGTAAAGGTCACCACGATCTGCCCCGGTTTCATCCGCACGCCCCTGACCGACAAGAACAACTTCGACATGCCCGCGCTGCTGGAGGTGGACGACGCGGCG
>CAZZBH010000080.1:0-18005 GCA_964652605.1 uncultured Planctomycetaceae bacterium | reverse complement strand
GCTGCAACCCGGCGCACCGGACGTACAGTGCGGCGAGTCGGCATTGAGCAAGATCGACGGGTTGGTGCTGGCCCACGCGGGCGCGGCGCCAACGGAGAAGCAGGTAGCCGCAGCGCAAGACTGGCTGCGCAACAATCAAGTGGAGGCAGACATGCTGAACTCGAAGAAGTGGGTAGCGGGCCTCGCAATGGCTGTGCTGGTGTTCAACGGCAGCGCGATCCTGGACGGACAAGAAGTTGACGGGGAGCCCAAGCCCGTGCTGGCGGAGCCTGTGTGGCACCGAGTAGACAGCGCCATGGCGATTGACCGACTCCCTAAAGATGCCCGGTATGTGGAAGCGTTTGGATTGGAAGGCGACTATCTCAAACTGATCTTTGAGGTGCCCGGCCTACGGGGAGTTCGTTTCGGATCGGGCCTTGGGCTGGCCAACGAACACCTTAGCGCCGTGAAGGGGCAGCAAGAATTGGAGGTCCTGGAACTGGCCAGAGCTCGCTGGTTAGGGCTACCAGACTATTCCTGCCTGTTGGATTTACCAAACCTAAAGCGTGCAACGCTCGAGATCGTACAACCTAGTTCCAATCAAGACCCGGCGAGTGCGATTGAGAGGCAGTTAAAGCCTGTCATTGAATTAATTGCGCGAGGTACTGAAGTTGACTTCGGATCAATCTCAGGAAAGGACCTTCTCCTTTTCCATAAGCTTGCTGCCACAGTGAAGCCCATTCGCAGGCTGACTGTCGAATACGCCAGCGAAGACACACTTAGAATCCTGGGCCAGTTTCCGGATCTCAAGCAGCTGCATATCCGCGCGACAAAGTCAGATGAACTTGGCTTCCTTCAGTTGGCCAGGTCCACATCTGTAGGCCGACTGGAAGTGAGTCATGCGAATGGGATGAAGGAACTTTACGTTCACCAGATTAGCAAGATTAAGACATTGCACTCGCTTGCGGTCGGCGCGCCGGCGAGGGATGAAGCGAAGTCCATCATCGAAGTGTTGGGGCAAATGGGGCAACTAGCCGAACTGGAGCTCTCTTCGGACTACTGGTTCCATCTTAGGTCAAATGAGTTTGCCAATTCCGGCGGCTGGAAGCGCGAAAAGCCTCTTGAACGTCTGGCGTTACCGGTCCGGATGGGGAGTGAGGTCGTACTTCACCCGGTGCATATTCCGTTTTTCATTCCAACGAAAACGCTGGAACTTGAGGTTCAGGATTGGGGCGAGTTGTCGTTCAAGGCGGTCTTACCCGACAAGGCGAACGGTGAAACGGCAAAGGCCCTCAACAGGCTGGTCTGCCGTGTGTACGAGTTTGCCGAACACGCCGACGTTTCGGAGTTCGTCACCGCCGCGAAGCTTCTTCCGTCGTTGCGGACGATTGAACTTGTGCGGTGGGATGAGGTAGACGAGAATTGGAATCCTGAACAAGTTGCGGTGAAGCTACGCGAAGCGTTGCCGGATATCGAAATTGTCGTCCGGAAATGAACCGGCGGAGGTCCGCACGGAGCCAGATCCGGCTTTCCACTCAACTAGGCAGGTTGCGCGCCGACCCGTCGCTGGCGCTCCGGGCTCGTGTTCTCTGGTTTAGGCCGTTGCGAGTTGGAGATGCTCCGGCGCTTTGAACTTGCCGGGTTCGGTTTCGGTTTGGCACTTCTTGTGTTGGATGTGGTACTCGAACTCTTCGCGGAATTTCTGAATGTAGCTTTGCACTGGCATGATCAGGCTGTCGGCGAGGAAGCAGATTGTGCGGCCCTTGATCATTACGCTGACCTCGTTCATCAGATCGACGTCGCCTTCCTTGCCGTGCCCGAACTCAAGCCGGTGGCACAGCTTCTCCAGCCACCCCAGCCCTTCGCGGCACGGCGTACACTGGCCGCATGACTCGTGATGGTAAAAGCGCGCGAGGTTCAGCAGCGCGTTCACGATGCAGGTTTCGTCGTTGAACACGATCAGGCCCGCGGAGCCCAGGAAGCTGCCCGCTGCGCGGATGCTGTCGAAGTCGGCTGGCGTGTCGATCTGGTCGGCGGTCATGATCGGCATGCTGCTGCCGCCGGGGATGATCCCCTTGATGTTGCCCACCGGCCCGCCCGCCATGTCGATGATCTCGCGCAGCGTGGTGCCCAGCGCGACCTCGTACAACCCGGGCTTCTTCACGTGGCCGCTGACGCAGAACAGCTTCGGCCCCGGCCCGCTTTCCGGCCCGATCTTCTTGAACCACTCCCAACCGCGCGCGACGATGTGCATCACGCACGCGATCGTCTCGACGTTGTTGATGATGGTCGGGTAGCGGAAGTAGCCTTCCACAGCGGGAAACGGCGGCTTGATCTTGGGGTAGGCGCGGTCGCCTTCAGCGGCTGACAGCAGGCCGGTCTCTTCGCCGCAGATGTACGCGCCGGCGCCCGAAATCACCGTCATGTCGAGCTTGAACTTGCCCAGGCCCAGCACGTCGTCGCCGAGGATGCCGGCGGCGTAGCACTCGTCGATGGCGCCCTGCAGCCGCTTGATCTCGCGCACGAACTCACCGCGCACAAAGATGTAGGCATGGTGAGACTGGATTGCCCAGCACGCGCAGATCATGCTTTCGATCAGCGAGTGCGGGTCATACGCCATGATGGCGCGGTCTTTGAACGTTCCCGGCTCGGACTCGTCGGCGTTCACAGCCAGATAGCGCGGCTTGCCATTATCCGGCAGGAAGGACCATTTGACGCCGGCAGGAAAGCCCGCCCCGCCGCGGCCGCGCAGGTTGCTCTTCTTGACCTCTTCGGTGAGCGCCTTGGGCTCGAACTCGGTGATGGCTTTCTTGGCGGTTTCGTACCCGTAATACCCGCCACGCTTCTTGTAATGCTCCAAGGTCCAAGCCTGCGGCTCAGAGAAGTACTTGCTAAGGATGGGTTCAAACTTTGCCATGGCGTCTCTTCCTGTGTGCGGCGCAAGTTAGCGCAGCAGATGGCCTTGCGCAACCGGACTTCTGGTTCACCACAGAGACACAGAACAAAGGAGAGCATCAGTTCTCAACTACAGGTCTTTCTCTGTGACCTCTGTGCCTCTGTGGTTCAACCGCCGATTTCTATCCCTTTACCGGCACGGAACTTAGGTCCTCGCCCAGATGCGCCAATCCCGCTCTTTGTTGGCGCGCCAACTGTTGATAGACTGTCAGCAGTCCGCAGTTTGGTGGTTTCGCCAGCGGGCTGTGCATCCAGCGGGACAAACCGGGCCTGACGGGTCCGACATCCCGGCGCAGTCCCCTGCGGTTTACAGATACGTCGAACTTTACGGATGCCAACCGGCCTTGCGGCCGTAAGCAGTTTGCAGTGGGAACATCAACCGACATACCCGTGTGGCGCGCACGTTGGTCCTTAGGGGCCGCTGCAGGCGTGCAGCCGCGCAGCAGACCGGGACACCCTTCCGGTCCGCCTGGTCCCGCTGCCTGAGCAATCCGGAAGCTCGACGTACCTCGACCGCCCCGACTTGGGCGGAAATGCCTTTACGGGCACGGAGGGACGTCATGATTCTTGCTGAAGCCACCGACATCCTGCTTGGATTGCTGGGTGGCCTGATTGTAGGCGGCGGCGCGATTGCTGCCGCTGTTTTCATGGTTATGAAGGGCAAGGTGCAAGCCGCCCGCAAGTCCTCAGCCGCTGAAGCCGAGAACCTGAAGGAGAACGCAAAGAAGGAAGCCGAGAACATCCTGACCCAGGCCCGCCTCGAAGCCAAAGGCGAAGCCCTGAAGCACCGCGAGAAGATTGAGCAAGACCTTGAGAAAGACCGCCGCGAGATCAAGGAAGTCGAAAAGCGCATCGCCAAGCGCGAAGAATCCATCGAGCAGAAGTTTCAGCTTCTCGACAAGAAGGCCGACCAGCTCGAGACCCGCCAGAAAGAGATCGACGCCATCAAGGAACGCGCCGAGCAGCTTGAGGCGCAGCGCATAGCGACACTGGAGGAATCCCGCGCCAAGCTGTCCGAAATCGCCGAGATGACGACCGAAGAGGCAAGGCGCGAGCTGCTGACCCGGCTTGACGCCGAGTTGGTCGCCGAAAAGGCCGAGCGCATCAAGCAGATGGTGGAAAAGTCCGACGAAGAGATCGGCGAGAAGGCCAAGTGGATGGTCAGCCAGGCGATCTGCCGTCTTGCCTCAGAGCACACGGGCGAGACCACCACCAGCACGGTCGAGATCCCCAGCGACGAAGTGAAGGGCCGCATCATCGGGCGCGAGGGGCGCAACATCCGCCACTTTGAGCGCGTGACAGGCGTGGACGTCATCGTGGACGATACGCCGGGCCTGGTGGTTGTCAGTTGCTTTGACTCGGTGCGCCGCGAAATCGCGCGCCGCACGCTGGAGAAGCTGATCCAGGACGGGCGCATCCACCCCGCGCGCATCGAAGAAATCCACGAGCTGTGCACCAAGGAAGTGGACAAAGAAATCACCGAAGCCGGCAAGCAGATCCAGTTCGATGCCGACGTGCACAACATCCACCCCAAGGCGCAACGGTTGCTGGGCCGCCTGAAGTTCCGCAGCAGTTACGGCCAGAACAACTACAAGCATTCAGTAGAGGTCGCACACCTGTGCGGCATGATGGCGGCGGAGTTGGGCCTGGATGAGAAGCTCGCCCGGCGCTGCGGGCTGATGCACGACATCGGCAAAGCCATCGACCACGAAAAGGAAGGCGGCCACCCGCTGGTCGGCAAGGAGTTCCTGATCAGCATCAACGAACGGCCGGAGGTGATTGAGGCGGCAGGAGGCCACCACGATCAGCCAATGCACCACAAGTACCCGTACGTAAGCTTGGCAGCCGCCGGCGACGCGATCTCAGCCTCAAGGCCCGGCGCCCGCCGCGAAAGCATGGAGCGCTACGTGCAACGCCTGACCGCGCTCGAAGCGGTCGCCAAGAGCTTCGACGGAGTAAGCGAAGCCTTCGCCGTGCAAGCCGGCCGCGAGCTGCGAGTGCTGGTAAACAGCCAAAAGGTAACCGACGAGCAAGCCCTGCTGATCTGCCGCCAGATGGCAGAAAAGATCGAAGACGAACTGACGTACCCCGGCGAAATCAAGGTAACGCTCATGCGCGAAACCCGAGTAACGGAATACGCGCGGTAGGCTGAGGCGAATTGTTGTCATGGTGGTACCGAGCCGTACAATACGCTTGGAGCCAGTATGGGCACATTGACCGATTACCCGATCCGCAGCAAACATGGCGAGCCGCCGTGGGAGTTGGCAACGTTCTACCCCAGTCAAGGCGCATGGACCAAGGGTGCGTACCTCAACCTGACAGATGGCCGGCGCGGCATTGAGTTTAATGCAGGCGCATTGGAGTTCTTGCCGCTGGGCACGGAAGAACATCAAGAGATTCTGAAGCGGCTGTTGTTTCTGTTGGAAGCGTTCGTTGCGAAGCGAGATCTTGGAGTAGTCCTGTTTGCAGGTATTCGTGTCGAGACGGCCCCGGACAAGATTCGCGAGCCAGACCTCGCCTTCATGCGCCGGGAGAACGCCAGCCGACGTGCCAACCGCTACTGGACCGGCGCGGACCTCGTGATGGAGGTGGTCAGCGGCAACCCCGGTGACCGCGATCGAGACTATCTGGAGAAGCGTGCCGAGTACGAGGCTGCGGGTGTATCTGAGTACTGGATCGTAGATCCCGCCAAGAAGCGCGTCACAGTCCTGAAGCTGACGGACGGCAAGTATGCCGTGCAAAGCGAGGCCGAGAACGGCGACACCGCAGAGTCTGCCCTGCTGAGCGGGTTTGCGGTCAATGTGGCAGACCTGTTCGAAACCAAGTAGCGCACGTCAATCCTTGTACGGCAGCGTTACGGTCTGTGTGCCGCCCGCTGGGACTTCGATACGGATGCAATTCTCTTTCGGAGGGCTGGTGTATCCCTTCTCCACGAATTCGAACAGCTTGATCTCGTAGCTGCCGGGCGGGACGCCCTGGAACACCACCTCCTCGCCTTCGAGGGGCTTCACGGCGCCAAGGTTAGTGCGCGCGTCAAAAATGTCCTCAGGACCGTACAGCCGCAGCACGATCCTGCACTGTCCCTTGCCGTGGGGTGTCTTAACGATAACGGTCGCGGTATCGCCACCGGCTGGCGCAAGCGTGATACGGAAGCCTGCTTCGTCTGGCGCGCCGGCTTGGGTTACGCGCATCAGCCCATGATCGGGGTGGTAATAACCCCAAGTCGCCGGATCGGCGCGCGCGGTGCGGCACCAGATCGTCGCCTTGCCGTCCTTGTTGGTGATCGGCCGCCCTCGACTGAACTTGGGATCGTACTCCCGCGCGACGTCGCCGGCGCGCCCCCAGTCTTCGCGCGCGTCTTGCGGAGTGGTCCAGAACACCACCTGTTCCAGCGACTTGCCGTCGGCGTCCACACAGGTGATCGACACCTGCTTGGAAGGCTCCAGACGCACTTTCACCGTTTCCGACGCCAGCCGGTTATGCGTACCGGTCACGGTGTACTGGCCGTAAGGCGTTTCCAATATCGCGGTGTATGGGCCAGGCTCAACGTAGTCGGTGTAAAGCCACCAGCGATTGTCAAGATGCGACTTGCCCGTGGCACTCATCAGCGAGTTGCGGGATGTCGTTGTGATCGCGTACTTCACTTCGCTGCTTCCGGGGCGCATCAGCATGCCGTTCGCCTGCACTCGGGGCTCAACTCGCCAGCGTTCGTCTTCGGACAACGCATCGGCAATAAACTCGAACACCAGCGGCTGTACCGTGTCACTATCCAGTACAATCTCGGCCTCGGCTGTCGTTTCGCCTTCCGCAAAGTACACGCTGGTGCGGACGTGCTTGCAGACAAGGGACAACCCGGCACCCGGCGCAACCGGGACCCGCTCGAATCGGATCAGTCCATCACCGTCCGAGTAGAGTGTTCCCCTGTAGCTCAGCCCCGCACCCTGCTTCCCGCTCATTAGGCTTCGGGCCTCGACCGGCTGAAATGCGCGCGGCAGGCCATTCTCGTCCCTGACCTTCACCGTCACGACGCCGGTTGACACTACGGCCGTCAGGTCCACGCTGTAGTGCGACTGGTGGGCGCTGAGCGTTGCTTCTCCGAACGCAATCAACTTTCCGCCCAAGCCATAGGACCAGATGGCGGATGTCATCGGCGCGCGCAGTTCGACACACACTGTGGCGTCTTCCGTCAGCGGCGTGAGGCTCAGGGTGATTTCATTCAGCAGGAAGCTCCCGGAGGCTATGCTGGTCAATTGTGCCAGAGTCTCAGGTACACTCAGACTGGTCTCGCCGCGCTCGCCGTTCCATCCCTTGATCTGAACAGTTGGACGCCTCTTGGTGAGTTCGTCGGCCGGGTCCTCAGGCAGATTGAGTTCGCGTTCAAGCCATCCCTCCGTCTGCCCCACCACAGTGAGAACCAGCTTTGCTGTCGCGGCAGGGGTCAACACGATCCTCTCATTGGCCTGCGGCAGTCTGTCGCCCAGAGAGGACGTCATTGGGGCATTCGGCTGGGCCGCGCCGCCGTGTGCCCGCCTGAACATCAGACGACCGCGAGGAACATGCACTTCTTGCTCCTGCATGTGACGCAGCCTGTAAGTCGAGCCGAGAAAGGAGTCTTCCGAGTTGTCAGGAACACACAGTACCGTGACTGCAACTTCGGCCCCTTCCGTGAGGTTAGCGACCAGTCGAACAGGAACCATGTAATACAAGGGGATCGCCGGTAGTTTGGCGCTGGGTCGCCCGACCCAGACGGAGATCTTGGCAGACTCCACAATGATCGAGTAACGACCATGGCCGCCATGAGTGGTGGCTAGCTTGAGGGGGGCTGCAGTTGCCCATGTGTAGCTTCCGTCCGGGAGGGGACTGAAGACCGCATGATCTTTGAAGACCCTTCCACCAGTGCAATTCTCCTTCTGGTGTGAGTTTCTGAGTTCAAACGGGATGCCCTCTGGCGGAATCTCCAGGGGCTCGGTCATCCAGCGGACGGGCATGGTCTGGCGTTCTTCTCCTGGCGCATCGTTGGGTGGTTTGGGCTGTTCGTCCACGTCGGGCCCATCTGCCGAACGGGGCGTTTCGGGCTGCCTTGCGGGCCCGGACGGTGATGGTTTTGCCTCTGACTCCGCCGGGTGGGCGCCCAGTTCTGTTTGCTTCTGCGGGTCCGGTTGCAGATGGATCGCGATGCCGATTGCAGCCGCCAGTAGCAAGAGCACTGCAATCGCGGCGATGAGTTTGGTGGGTTTGCGCATGGCACCTCCCGGGCACGGGGCTTGGCATCCTATCACGCTCCGCATTGCGACCTGAATCAATTTCCGGCGGGCGTTTGGGTCCCCGGGAATGTACAACCGAGTCGGGGCGTTCGTTACCGGTAGTTCTATATCGAACGAATGGGAGAGTGTGATGGCTGACGAGAAAACGATTCTGATTACCGGCGCGACGGGCCAGCAGGGTGGGGCTGTGGCGCGGCACCTCAAGGGGCAGGGCTTTGCGCTGCGCGGGTTGACGCGCAAACCCGAAGGCGACGCGGCGAAGGCGTTGGCGGCTGCCGGCGTGGAGGTCGTCAAGGGCGACCTGGACGATGCCGCGTCGCTGAAGGCTGCGCTGAGTGGCGCCTGGGGCGTGTTCGGCGTGCAGAACACCTGGGAGGCGGGCGTCGAGAAGGAAGAGGAGCAGGGCAAGCGCCTCGCCACGCTGGCGCGCGAAGCCGGCGTGCAGCACTACGTGTACACCTCGGTGGGCTCGGCAGAGCGCAAGACCGGCATCCCGCACTTCGAGAACAAGAACCGCGTGGAGCAGACGGTGCGCGAACTGGGGTTCCCCTCGCATGTAATCATCCGCCCGGTGTTTTTCATGGAAAACTTGCCGTCACCGTGGTTCCTCAACGGCGACAAGCTGGTCACGGCGCTCAAGCCGGACACCAAATTGCAGATGATTGCCGTGGACGACATTGGCCGCATCGGCGCACAGGCGTTCACGAAGGCGGGTGCGCTGAAGGGCCGCGAGATTGAGATCGCCGGCGACGCCGCCACCATGCCCGAAGCCGCGGCGGTGCTCAGCAAGGCGCTGGGCCGCAAGATCGAGTTCATGCAGATCCCGATGGACGAGATCCGCAAGAACAGCGAGGACTTCGCGCTGATGCTCGAGTGGTTCGACAAGGTCGGCTACCACGCCGATATCGCCGCGCTCGATCAGCAGTTCGGCAAGCTGACCCGGCTTGAAGTTTGGGCAGGCAAGACGCTCAAGGCTTAGTCCCCACCAAGTTACACGAAGAAACACGAAGAAGTTCAGGAACAAAGGCTGCCCGGCGGGCGGCCTTTGTTGTTAACTTCGTGTCGCTTCGTGTGACTTCGTGGGAGACACAATGCCGACCATCTTCAGCAAAATCATTGCCGGTGAAATCCCCAGCCATAAGGTCTGGGAAGACGAGAAGCACTACGCGTTTCTTGACATCAACCCGTGGAGCTACGGCCACACCCTGGTTGTGCCGAAGGCTGAGCACGACTACCTGTTCGACATGACCGACGACGCCTACGCGGCGCTGCATCTGGCTGCGAAGAAGGTGGCGGCGTTACTCAAGAAAAAGCTTGGGTGCGCGCGTGTGTGCTCTATGGTCGTGGGGTATGAGGTGCCGCACGTGCACATCCACCTGCTGCCGACCAACCAGATGAGCGACTTCATTCCGCCCGGCACCATGGGCATGAAAGACAAGCCGGACCTCGCCGAAGTCGCCCGGCGCATCGCCGGCTAGGCTGTCCGGCCCGCCACGACCTTCGTCCCGCCCTGCACGCACGCACTCATTTGCCGATGCGCCGAACGACCTCGGGGCTGGCGGCTGACCAAGCCCCGAGGTCGAATAACGAGCAATGCGCAGGCCTGGTTTACGGGCACGCCTTGCAGCGATCAGAGAAATCCTCAACCTCCTCGTCGGTTTCATAATAGATGCAGGTCGAATGGTTGCAGTTGCAACCGCCCCACCTCCACCTGGTACCGGTAAGTGTGAAGGCCTCGCATTCGTAGCCGCCCTCATCGACGAGAATTTCATCGGCCATGCACCCATGGGCCTGATCCCACTTATCGATAAACTCGGGGCAGGTATAGGCGTCATCTGGGCAGATACACACTCCATAGTTCGGTTGGCCGGCCTCGGTCTCACTGCCTGCTGGGGTCAAGTTGACGCATGCTCTCCAGCATTCCGCACTTCCCGCACCCGGTGCCAGGAACATCAGGACTGCAACCGCTACACATCCGACCATGATTTTCATCAGAAGCCTCCGTTCAGTTAGGACCCTACACAGTGACTCACTTGTAAGCCTCATACAGCGCGATGGCGTGAGCCAAGAGTCGCGCTGTGCCGTCACGCGTCCCTAAAGGCGTTGCCTCAACCCACGCGTCCCGATCACGTGAGATCGATTCGCTGACAGCCAGGATTCTGTCCCGAACTCGCTTGTCCAAGTCAGGATATCCGAGCGTTCCGAGCAGCACTCCAATTGAGATAGTCTGATAAACGCGGCGGTCGCCAAACTGTTCCGGCATCGGTGCCTTCGCGAATTCCTCGCAGCGCAATATGGCAGCCTCAAGGACAGTCTTGATGACAGGCCCGAGCGAAGCAATCGTTTCCGGTGCAGCGACCCGGGCCTCCCGCAGGATGCCGCTTAGAAGTCGTGGCGAAACGACTTCAAGAGCGGGAATAAGCTCCTCGAATAACCGGAACGCAGTGGCAGGACCGCCCGGCAACCGGTACGCCAGCGCGGCAAGTCGCAATCGCAAAACGTCGCGATCGAACTCGGACAAGGAAGAATCACTCGCCGTTCGCCGCCAAAGCTTGAGCCATGCATCCTCCGGCGATCCCAGCGACGAGCGCGGCATATCGACCATGCCCATCGTGTCGTAATCCCTCCTTGACGCCATCCCCAACCGGCAGTGGGACAGTCCCTGTGCTATCGGAACCCAGTTGCCGACCTGGTCCGGTTCATTGGCTGTGAGAATCAAGACGTCGCTGACGAACGCCATCGCCGCTGAACTGTCAGTCGCATGCCACGCAATCATCTCGAACATCTCGTCTGCTGCGCCTCGCTTGCCCAACAACTTCATACTGAGGGTACTCAGCAGCAGCTTGAGTTCGGTCTCCGACAGCCGGTTGCCGTCGAGGTATGCCGCGATGATTCGGCCCGCTTCCTCCGGTGTCTCGCCGGCGCCGATGAAGTCCATCAGTTGCCAGAAGTCCTCAGCCTTCTGGACGATCAGCAGCCGCGCCTGGAACCTGACGCGGTCACTGATCTCCGGCCGGGCGATGATGGCCTCGGCAAACCCTCGAACATGCGCGCTGGCGCGGCGCGCCTCCTCTGGGAGGCCCTGCAGCGACGAGATCAGGGCGGACAGCCACGCGTCGGGAACCTCCACCACCGGCGGGAACGCGCCAATCACGTGCTTCAGGTAGCGAAACGGCGCCTCGGCGCGGGTCGCGTCGGTAACGGCAAACGAACGCAGCGGCCCACCGAGACTGTAGGCAATGCCCTGATCCTCGGGTGGCAATGCCTGGCTTGCGAGATACTTCATCGGGGCGCGGTTGATCTTCGCCCATTCCGCGCCGCGGCCTTCGTCCAGCGCCGGCTTTGACCACCGACGGCGAATCTCTTCGAACACTACCCCCGGCTCGTGCGGCAGGATCAGCCGCATGAGCTGCATTTCATAGGCCCATACTCCGCCCGGCCTGCGTGAAACGGGTTTGGGCTCGGCTTGAAAGGCGTGGTAGCGACTGACAGCCGCGGCGCCCACCTCGGCCATGTCGCGCGCCTCCAATAGCGCCATGAACTGGTCCATGGCCGGAACATCGGCCGCTTCGCACGCCCGCCGCAGCCCCTCAAACAACTGGTCCAGGCTGAGCTCATCGGCGTCTTCGATGGCGGGAACCGCAACGGCGGCAGGCGACGAGTGCGCCTGGGCGGCGCGAGCAGGCTCCGCCGCCGTTTTGGGCAAGGCTACGTGAGTCACCTCCGACTGCGACAGAGTGGGACTGTCCGGATCCTGCACGAACAGCAGCACGGCCACCAAAGCCGCCAGCCCCAGCACGCAGCCGATCGCAATCCCCATTCTCCGTCTCGTCATAGCACGCATCTCCTTTCGCACCGCTGATCCGTCAGCGGCTGCAGGCGCCGCCCGAGGCTTTGCTATCCGAACAAATTGAACCCACGTGTTTTGCCCAAACCCGCTTCGGGTCCGTCAACGTCGTGTGGCACACTTCACATACGTTCTTCGCCGGTTGATTGTTACTGTGGCAGGACACGCAGGTAACGGCGTCATAGCCCGGTTTGGCGATGCCTCCTGACGCCGCTGCTTCGTACTTCTGGGTGTGGCACGGGAGGCAACTCAGGTCCTTCTGCCGCATGCGCGAACGCAGAGTGATCATGCTTTTCGCGTGTGGCGACTCGACCCATTGCTTGAATGCCTCTTCGTGGCAGCGCCCGCATGTGTCGTACTGCTGCTTCACGACCCGATCGTTCCCGAGACCCTCCAGATAGGGCCCGGCAGCACCCGGTGCATGGAGACGAGCCAGCGTTGCGGCGCTGACCCGCGATGCCAGCGCAGGGTCCTCCGCCAGGGTTCGAACAACCTGCCGCCTCCAATATGCGAGGCTGCTTCCTTCGGCCCTGCCAAGGATCCCCAGGACGGCTTGCTTGGCGTCCGGCACGGTCGCGGACAGAGGCGCCAACGCGGACAACTTGCGGTCGAGTGCGAGCCCGGCCTCGTCAGCGCCGCGCTGCCACTTGGCGAGAACGCCAACCTCCGTAGCCCGGCGCTTGGCTGCCGGCAGTGGCAGAGACTCCTTCAGTTCCTCAACGATGAGCCGACCGTCGGCCCACACCAGTGTCACACCTTCCCACACGAGTCCCACCGACGACACAGCGAACTTCGCCAAGGGAGAGTCCGCCTTATCGAGAAGGACGGAGCGCTCAACCTCGTCGGGCAGCCAATAGGCCGATTCCAGGCTCTCGAAAACCGCGACTGAGGCGCCGGCATACCATGGAGCAGTATCGATCAACGCACCTTCAGGAGTCGATCGCCCCTCCGCGTATGGCAACACCGTGCGCCCAACGAAAAGATAGGCTACCTTGCCGGCTCCCGCCGTCGTTGCCCGCAGGCGCGCGATGCCGCCAATCGCCTCGCCGCTGCAGCCGCAGTCTTCCCACCACCCGGCAATGTCACGCACGACTACCAGCGCTGCATCGGGCGCGATGGAGTCGCGTACGACTGACTCAGGCGCTACTTGCGGGGGGGGGGCTTTCTTGGCCAGCCGACGACTCTGATCTTGAGCACGCCGCCGCAACAATCATGGCGACACAAAAGCATCCCGAGATGAAAGTAACGGTCTTGTGGGTCACCTTAGCCTCGCCATTGGTGATCAACGGCATGCTAGGCTCGCCACTTACGCGCGTCAACGAGAAAGTTGCGAAATCTCACTCGACAGGGCGCTGGCCATCTCACCTGCTTGATTCAGGTGCCAGCACGTCTGCCCCGCTTTGAACTGCCCACAGGTCCGAATATGTCCCGCCGTGGGTGATCAGCTCGTCATGCGAGCCTTCCTCTTCTACGCGGCCGGCTTCCAGCACGATGATGCGGTCGGCTTTTCGGATCGTGCTCAACCGGTGCGCGATCACCAGCGCGGTGCGGCCCGCGGTCAGCTTTTCGAGGTTCTGCTGGATCATGCGCTCGGTTTCGGTATCGACGCTGCTGGTGGCTTCGTCGAGCACGAGAATCGGGGCGTCCTTCAGCAATGCGCGCGCGATGCTCAGCCGCTGGCGCTGGCCGCCCGACAGCTTGATGCCGCGCTCGCCCACGACGGTGTCGTAGCCGTCGGGCAGGCTCTCCACGAAATCGTGGAACTGCGCGTGGCGGCTTGCCTCGATCACCTTTTCCAGCGGCACATCCACGCCGGGGTAGGCGATGTTGTCGCGGATCGTGCCGTGGAACAGAAACACGTCCTGGCTTACCAGCGCGATCTGCCGCCGCAGGTCTTCCTGTTTCATCTGCCGCAAGTCGATGCCGTCGATGCGGATCGCCCCTTCGTTCACGTCGTACAGACGCAGCAGCAGCTTGATCAGCGTGCTTTTGCCCGCGCCGGTTGTGCCCGCGATGCCCACCATCTCGCCGGCTTTCACATGCAATGTCAGGCCGTTCAGCACGGGCTCACGATCACGGTACCGAAACGAAACGTCGTTGAAATCAACCTCGCCGCGCGCCCGGGCCATCGCCACAGGCTGGTCAGGGTCCTGCACGCGGCTTGGCGTGTCGAGCAAGCCGAAGATGCGGGTGGCACTGGCCTTGGCGCGCTGGTATTCGTCAAAGGTCTGCCCCAGGCGCGTCAGCGGCCATAGCAGGCGCTGGATCATCATGCAGAACAGCACAAGCTCGCCGGCTGTGATCGTCGCCTGCATCACAAACCAGCCGCCCAGCACAATCACGGCAGCAAACCCAAGGGCGATGCCCATGCGAATGATCGGGATGAACACGGCACTTAATTTGATCGCGTGGTAGTTTGCCTTGCGGTAGCTTTCGCTGGCTTCTTCAACACGCTTCGATTCATAGTCTTCGGCGGTGAATGATTTGATCACCATGATGCCGCCGATGTTGTTTTCTAGTCGCGACGCAACATCGCCCACACTTTCGCGAACCTTGCGGTAGCGCGGCTCAAGCAGCTTCGAAAACTTCAGGCTGCCCCAGACAATGAACGGCAACGGCAGCAGGCCCAGCGCAGCCAGCCCCGGCGAGATAGAGAACAGCACCCCGCCCGCGAACAGCACAAGCACCACCAGTTGCACCAGCTCGTTGAACGCATTGTTGAAAAAGCGCTCAAGCTGGTTTACGTCGTCGTTGAGCATCGCCAGCGTCTTGCCAAGGCGGTGCTCCTCAAAAAACCGAATCTCGCGGGCCTGCATGCGCGAGTACGCGTCCACGCGCAGGCGATGCTGCAGGTTCTGCGCGATGGTCATAAAGCCGTAGCCGTAGCCCCACTGCGAAAGGCTTTCCAGCGCAAAAATGGCCACGGTGAGCCCCGCCAGAAACACGATCTGCGCGAACATCTCATCCAGGCCGAACGTCGCCATGAACGCCGGCGTGTTGCCGGTCACGCTGTCAATCAGCCACGCGACCAGGATCGGCGGCGCCAGATCAAGCACCTTGTTGGCAACCGACGAGCTGACCGAAAGAGAAAGCCGCCCCCGCATCGGCCCGAGATACCGGAACAACCGCCACATCGGGCGGGGCGCGGCTTGCAGCAGCGGCTCGCTTTCGCTCATTTTGCTTGTTTACATTGCAGCTACGAAAACCGGTACCACGCGCAGGCAGCCGGCTGTGACGCAGGCCATTCTGAAGGAAGCACAATTGCCCGAGCTGCCAGAGGTTGAGGTAACGCGCCGCAAGATTGCACCGCTGCTGGTGGGGCGGACCATCTTCGCTGTCCACACCACCGCGCCCAGCTACTTCTTCGCTACAACACCACACCAGCTCAAGCGCCGACTTAAAGGCCGCACGGTCGCGGCGCTGGAGCGGCTGGGCAAATACCTGGTGGCTGAGCTGGATGACGGCTCGCGCCTGTTGCTGCACCTGGGCATGACCGGCCAGCTTTTCATGCAGGGCAGCACCAGCCTGCGCCTGCTTTCCAGCACGGCGCGGGCGACACTGACGCCGGAAAAACAGCGTGGGTTCCAACCAGACAAGCACACGCACCTGCGAATCGCGTTCACCGACGGCGGGCCGGAAGTCTGGTTTCGTGACGCGCGCAAGTTCGGCAAGGTCAAGTGGATCGCGCCCGGCGACGACGACCCCCGCCTGCGCAAGCTGGGCGTCGATGCGCTGGCGGCAACCGGCGTGCAACTGTACGCCGCGGCACGCAGACGCAAAGCCGCCACCAAATCCCTGCTGATGGATCAAGCCGTGCTGGCCGGCGTCGGCAACATCTACGCCGACGAGGCGCTGTTTCATGCCGGCATCCGCCCGACGCGCCGTGCCAACAGACTGACGCGCAAGCAGTGTGATGCCCTGGTCGCGTCTGTGCAGCGCGTGATGCAGCGCTCAATTGAAACCGGCGGCAGCAGCATCAGCGACTACGTCAACCCCGACGGCAAAGACGGCACCTACCAGGACGAGCGCATGGTCTATGCACGCACCGGCGAGCCGTGCAAGGTCTGCGGCAGCGCCATCAAGCGCATTGTCATCGGCCAGCGCGGCACCCACTATTGCCCCCACTGTCAGCGTTAGCCGGCAAGTCCTTGCCTTCGACTCTATTCTCTTGGCGGGGCGTTCCTAAGCTGGCGCCCCATGCTTTCGCTGGCTGAGATCCGCGCCCTGCTGCCCGTGCTTGAGCCGCTGCTGCTCAAGGCACGTATCCAGCGCGTCATTCAGCCCGACGACTTCACGCTGGTGCTTGAGCTATACGGGTGGGACGAAGCCGCCCAACAGGGCGCCAAACGCCGCCTGCTGCTTTCTGCCCACCCCCAGTTCGGCCGCATTGCGCTGCCAGCCGCCGCGCCGGAATCGCCCCCGTGGCCGCCCGAGTTCGCGCAGTGGGTCAAGGCCCACCTCAACCGCGCGTTTGTTGACGGCATCCGCCTGGTCAACGACGACCGCCAGGTCGCCCTGCTGCTCAAGGGCAAGGAGCAAAGCCACGAGCTGCTGCTGTCCCTCATGGGCCCGCGCAGCAACCTTTACGCGCTGGACATGCAAGGCCGCCTGCTGGCCGCCCTGCGCCCCCTGCAAAGCACACGCCCCGAGCTGCACATCGGCCAGCCCTTCACCAACCCGGCCCCCCACCGCGCCGCCGAGCAAGCCGCCAACCGCTGGTCCGGCCTGGGCGGCGAGCTGCTGCTCAACGCAATCAACGTGCACTACGAGTCGCTCGAAGCCACACACGAGTTCACCGAGCTGCGCGACCACGTCGCGCGCGCACTCGACAAAGAGCTTGAGTTCGCCCGCCGCAAAGCCGTCAACATCCAGCAGGACCTCGACGGCGCCAAGGACGCCCGCGAAAAGAAACGCCACGGCGAGCTGCTCAAGCAGGCCATGGCAAACATCAAGCCCGGCGACACCAGCGTCACCGTGCGCGATTACGAAACCGAAGAGGACGTCCGCATTGAGCTTGACCCGCGCCTGAGCGCCGCCGAAAACCTCGAGCGCTACTTCAAGCGCTACCACAAAGGGCTGATCGGCACCAACATCCTGGGCCAGCAGCTTGAGATCACACGCACACACATCCGCGAGCTCGAGCAATGGCAAGCCGAGCTCAAGACCCTTTCACGCCGCGCCGAGCTGCGCGCTTTCGCCGACAGGCCCGAAGTCCTGACACTGCGCAAGAAACACTTCCCCGATCACTTTCAGCCGCCCCGCCGCCCCAAGAAGGCCCCCGCAAAAAAGGATGTGCCCGACCGGCTGCTGCCGCGCCGCTACCGCACCAGCGACGGCCTTGAGGTCTGGGTGGGCAAAAGCGACGAGGGCAACGACTACCTCACGACGCAGCTTGCCAACGGCAATGACTGGTTCTTTCACGTGCAGGGATACCCCGGCAGCCACACCGTACTGCGCACCGGCGGCCGCCAGGACCCGCCCCAGGAAAGCGTGCTCGAAGCCGCCGAGCTGTGCGCCCACTTCAGCAAGCTCAAGGACGCCCGCAAAGTCGATGTGCACGTAGCGCCCATAAAACACGTGCACAAACCCAAAGGCGCCAAGCCGGGCCTCGTGTACGTCAATCAAGGCAAAAGCGTAGGCCTGCGAAGAGATCCAGCCCGCCTGCAAAGGGTGCTGGCTGCAAAGATGTAACACAAGGTCGAAGCATGCATGCAAGGGCGATGCAAGCATCGCCCGCACGGGCGACATTCATGTCGCCCTCGGCTTTGCGGCAATGCGAGGGCGATGCAAGCATCGCCCGCACGGGCGACATTCATGTCGCCCTCGCCTTTGGCATGCATTCGAGGGCGATGCAAGCATCGCCCGTACGGGCGACGTTCACGTCGCCCTCGGCTTTGGGGTGCATTCGAGGGCGATGCAAGCATCGCCCGTACGGGCGACATTTATGTCGCCCTCGGCTT
>CAZZBH010000079.1:0-18108 GCA_964652605.1 uncultured Planctomycetaceae bacterium | reverse complement strand
CACTTCGCCAAGCTCTGACCCTGTGTAGAAACCCGAACCATCGCGCGTCGCCGCCGGGTCTTTGTTGCTGCGCCACAGCGCGACCGCCAGCGGCACGCGCACCTGCGGCTCGAACACTTCTTCCGTCATCGCCTTGCGCATGGGCTCAACGTGGCGCTCGCTGGCGACCGCGCCAAGCACTTCGGCGGCGGCGGCGCGATGCTCGACGTCGCCTTCGCCCGTCACGATGCCCAGCAGGCCGTGCACGCCCTTGTCCCATCCGCCGTTCTGCAGGTTGCCCAGCGTCCAGACCGCGCGGTAGCCGGCAATGCGCGCCAGCGGCGGAAGCCCGGCCACGCGCTCCTGCAACGGTGCGGCCACTGTGCTGCCGAGATCTTCAATGCTTTCCACGATACGGAAGGCCTGCCGCAGGTCCGCCGCCTGTTCAAGCCGCTTCAGCAGCCCGTCAAGCTCCGCCAGTGTGCTTTCGCGTGTGGCATTTGCTGCCGCCTCGGCGTTGTCGCCTGATTCCTGCACCAGCACGGCGTCCAGGTTATCGCGCGGCGCAGCCGGCTGTCGCTCGAGGGGCGGCGCGGGCTCGCGCGAGCATGCCACGGCGACGGTCAATAGGATCAGGCAGGCAAAGACATTGCGCATGGCGTTCCCTTGGCGCGGAAGTTGGGGCGCCGGTTCAAGACTCGGTCAGCCTTGAGCTTATACGGAAGGCTTGAGCCGGAACAGGCACCATTTTTGCCGTGCACTGTCCCGGTTTGCGGGCATCAGCGTCATTGAGCAACCAAACGGCAAACCGCCGAGACGCAGAGAAAGACTTTCCGACACGCCGGCTGGCACGATTTGCAAGCCAAGCCTTGCGGGTTCGGTCCGGCACGCCGCGGCAGTGCCCGCACCCTTGGGTTTGGGCATCTATTCCGCGCCATGGCTTCGACGGACTGGATTGAGTTTCACTGGTTATACTCTGCGGTTGTGCTCCGCGTCTTTGCGACTCTGCGTTGCGCCGTTTTGACTCCGTTTCCGGAGCAACCTGAGGCACTACAATTCAGGGTCCGGGCCAGTCACTGGAATCCGGAGTACGCTACAGGGGTGTTATGCTGCACGAGGTGTGACCGAGGTGTGAAGTGGATGCCCCGCTGACAAAACAGATGGACCTGCTGGTGGACGGCATGACCTGCGCCCACTGCGCCCGGGCCGTTGAGAAAAGCCTGCGCGGTGTGGAAGGCGTCACCGCCGCCAGTGCCAACTTCAGCGACGGCTCAGTGTCCATTGAATTCAGCGGCTTGGCGCCGACTCGTGACCGGCTTGAACCGGCGGTCACCCGTGCCGGCTACAAGCTGGTGCGCGCCGACGGTGCCGCGCGAGATGCCGCATCCGCCGCGCGCAAAGACCAGCGCCGCAACCTGTGGCTGCTGCTGCTTGGCATCGTGCTGGTGACGCCGGTGCTGGTGACGCACTTTGCGGGCCTGCACGGCGCGGCCTGGGACTGGATGAACGTTGCGCTGGCGGTGGCGATTCAGGCCACAGTCGGGCTGGATTTCTACAAGGGCGCAATCGCCGGCATCCGCACGCGCAACCTGGGCATGGACGTGCTGGTCAGCATCGGCATGGCCGCGGGCCTGCTGTACGGGATCGCGCTGGTGGCTTTCGACCTGCAACTGCCGCCGGGCCTGGACAAGCACATCTACTTTGAAGCCGCCACGCTGCTGGTCGTGTTTCTGCGCCTGGGCAAGTACGTGGAGGCCCGCGCCCGCGGCAACGCGCTGCACGCCCTGCGCAGCCTGCTTGAGCTGGCCCCTGAGCGCGCCCGCGTGCGCCGCGACGGCGAGCTGGTGGATGTACCCGCCGCTGATGTGCGGCGCGGCGAAGTCTGCCTCGTAAATCCGGGCGGCCGCATCCCCGTGGATGGCGAGGTGGTCGGCGGCGAAAGCGACGTCGATGAGGCCATGCTCAGCGGCGAGCCCGTGCCCGTCGCGCGCAGGCAAGGCGACATCGTGCGCGCGGGAACCATCTCGACCAACGGCTCGCTTGAGGTCAAAGCCACCGCCGTCGGCAGCGGCACCGCACTGGCGCATATCGTGCGGCTTGTCGAGCAGGCACAGCGCACCAAGGCGCCCATCCAGCGCTTTGCCGACCGTGTAAGCAACATCTTTGTGCCCGTCGTCGTCGGCATTGCGGTGATTGCCTTTGGCGCGTGGATGCTCACCGGCGCCGAGTTCAGCCGCGCCGTGACGCACGCGATTGCGGTGCTGGTGATCGCGTGCCCGTGCGCGCTGGGCATCGCCGTGCCCGCTGCGGTGATGATCGGCAGCGGGGCCGCGCTGCGGCGCAACGTGCTGGTGAAGAACGGCGCGGCACTTGAGCGCATTTCGCGCGCGCGCGTGTTTGCCTTTGACAAGACCGGCACGCTGACAGCAGGCAAGCCCGTCGTGCAGCAGGTCGAGTACGCGCATGGCACAGACGAGCAAGCCGCACGGGCGGCGCTGGCGGTTGTCGCCGGGGCGTCCACGCACCCGTTCACGCGCGCGGTGGCAAGCTGGCTCGCGCCGCAGGTGCCAGCCGGCAACGCGCAGGCGCGCGAGTTTGCAGGCCGCGGCATGGTCGTTGAGGCCGACGGACGCAAGTACCTCTTCGGCACGCCCGCGCTGCTGCATGAGCATGGCGCTGACGTGCCCGAAGCGCTGTCGCGCAAGGCAGACGAAATGCGCACAGCCGGCCACTCGGTTTCGTTGCTGGCAGTGGATGGCAGCGCGATTGCGGCCGTCGGCTTGGCCGATGAGCTTCGCCCCGAGGCCCAAGCGGTGCTGGACAGCCTGCGAGCGTCGGGCGCGCGCACGGTGCTGATCACCGGCGACCACCAGGCCGCCGCTGAGCGTGTCGCAGCCGGGCTGGGCATGGATGAGGTGCACGCGGGCGTCACGCCGCAGGGCAAGCTGGAGCTGATTGATCGCCTCAAGCAGCACGGCACGGTGGCGATGGTGGGCGACGGGATCAATGACGCGCCGGCGCTGGCGCGCGCTGACATCGGCGTGGCGATAGGCGGCGGCAGCGACGTGGCCAAGGAGACCGGCGACCTGGTGCTGATGAGCGGGCGGCTGAGCGACCTGACGCTGGCGATTGACCTGGGGCGGAGAAGTCTTCGCGCAATTCACCAGAACCTGTTCTTGAGCGTGGTGTACAACGCGGTGGGCATCCCGCTGGCGGCGGGCGCGCTGGTGTGGGCGGGTGTGTTCCTGCCGCCAAGCTACGCGGCGCTGGCCATGGTATTGAGCGACCTGAGCGTAGCCGGCAACTCGGCCAGACTAGCCAACGAACTACGCCGCATCAGGCCGAAATAGGTACGCAGCGCGGAGGCGAATCCAACAGGTGCACCCTCGCGGGGCACGCAGAGCCGTAGTGAGGGGCGAAGCATCCACGGGTGAACACGGGTCAAGCATTGGGGTTGCGGCCCGACGGGCCGTTTCGGCCAGCCCAGGGCGAAGCCCTGGGTTTCCGTGCGCGACGTGACCCGGCCCTGAAGGGGCCGTTCGGTGTGAACATTGACGGATGAACGCCCCCTCCGGGGGATGTGCGGTCGGCTGATCGTAACCCAAAGCTGCGCCTTGGGCTGACAGAGTCGGCCCATCGGGCCGCACCTGTGACCGGCAGGCCGCAGTCGCAGCGCAAATCGGTGCACTGTGCCCTCTGCACCGCGTATTGGTGCCGGAGGGAAGCAGACCGCTCGCGGATTTGTCGCGGCGCACGCCGCGACTCCCCGGCCTTTCGGCCGGGGCTTTAGTCGTGTCTTAGTGCCTTTACCGGGTCGATTCTGGCGGCTCTTCTGGCTGGCAGGATGGCGGCTAGCACGGCTGTTGCGGCGCCGAGCGCCGGCCCGGCCAGCGCCAGCCACAGCGGCACTACGAACACGCTGCCCTTGTACGGCACAGCCGCGCGCTCGGCGATCATGCTTTCGGCTATCGCGTCGCCTGGAAACATCGCGCCCCAGGCGATCAGCAGGCCCAGCGCGCCGCCCACCAGGCCGATCAGCGCCGACTCTGCCAGAAACACCGCCTGCACCTGCCAGTTGGTGGCGCCCACGGCTTTGAAGATGCCGATTTCGCGGGTGCGCTCAAGCACGCTGGTGATCATGGTGTTCACGATGCCAAGCGTGCTGACGATCAGCGCGATGCCGGTCAAGAACGCGATGATCACGGTAATCACCGTCAGCATCGTCTCCACACGCTCAAGGGCACTTGCGACGCTGAAGGCGGTGAAGCCCATGTCGCGCAGATTCTGCTCGACTTTCGGCGCGTTGTCGGCGCTGTCGGCGATCACCAGCGCGCGCGGGTAGCCCAGCTCCTGGTTGATCAGGCTGCTGAGAAAAAGCTCGCGCGCGGTTTCCTGCGGCATGAACACGTCAACCTGCACGTTGTTGCCGTCCTCGATCACGTTGAACACGTCGTCCGGCTCGGCTTCGCGGATGACGCCGACGATGGTCAGCTTGCGCTCAACGGGTTTGCGTGCCTGCTGCATGAAGCCGGCAATCTGCGGCAGGATCTTTGGCAGCATCTCCTGCAACTGTTTGCGCTCATCCTCGGTGAGGTTTTCCATCGCCCGCTGAATCTGCGGCGGGGCGGCGTCCATCGGGTCATCGCTTTCGTTGACGATGCTTCGCAGCGAAAGCGTGGTCCCCAGCACCTTGCCGTAGTCGGCATCGGTCAGCAGCCCCAGCTTGTACAGCATGTACTCGTGCACCAGCACTTCGTCGGCGTCGGGGGCACTGAAGTAGCGGCCGGCGATGATGCGCGGCTCATAGCGCCGGCGCTGCACGTCCACGCCGTTGCTGAGGTTGGTGGACTTGTCAAACCCGTCAATCTGGATCTCGTAGCGCTCAACCACAATCGGCGCAACGCTTTCGACATGCTCAACCTGCCGCAGCTTTTCCAGCGTCGCGTCGTCGATCTGGTTGACGCGCCGGCCCGTCCACTGGCGGATCTGGCGGCGGTTGATCGCGGCACGGCGCAGGCGGTCGCGGCGCTCTTCCGACATCTCGCCCTCAATCTGCACAGCCGCCGGGTCGTCCGCCAGCTCAATGCCCATGCCGCCGGTCACGCCGATCTGCCGCAGGTTGTCGCTGCCGCTGACGGTGTCGAGGATGGCCTGGCGCAAACCCTGCCCCAGCGCCACGATCATGGTCAGCGCAAACACGCCGATCAGCACGCCGGACATTGTCAGCAGGTTGCGCGAGCGCTTGCGCAGCAGGCCCTCCAGCGCCAGTCCCAGAATGTTCATGCCGCCTCCTGCATGAACTGCCCGTCGGCCATGCGCAGCGTGCGGCTTGCGTGCTCGCTGGCCAGGCCGGGGTCGTGGGTGACCATCACCAGCGTGGTGCCGCCGTCGTGGGTCTCGCGCAGAATCTGCATGATCTGGGCGCTGGTGGCGGTGTCGAGGTTGCCTGTGGGCTCGTCGCACAGCAGGATGCGCGGCTGGTTGACCAGCGCGCGGGCAATGGCAACGCGCTGCTGCTCGCCGCCGGAAAGCTCGCCGGGGACGTGGTTGGCGCGGCGCCCCAGCCCGACACGCTCAAGCAGCTCGTGAGCGCGGCGTTTGCGCTCTGCCCGGCCGACACCCTGGAAGATCAGCGGCAGCGCGACGTTTTCCCAGGCGCGCCGCGAGTTGACCAGGTTGAAGCTCTGAAAGATGAAGCCCACGCTGGCGCGGCGGTAAAGGCTGAGCTCGCGGCTGCTGAGATCAGCAAGCTCGCGCCCGTCCACGATGATGCTGCCGCGCGTCGGGCGATCCAGGCCGCCCAGCAGGTTGAGCAGCGTGCTTTTGCCCGAGCCCGAGCGGCCCAGCAGCGCCACAAACTCGCCGCGCGCGATGCTGAAATCAACGCCGCGCAAAGCCTGCACGGTCTCGCCGCCCAGCTGGTATTCGCGCCACAATCGTGTGGCCTGCACGACGTTGTCGGTCATTCGCGTTCCCGGCAGTACAACCACTCGAACCCGGGTTTCCTTCCATCCGTTGTTAGCATAGTGTCCCGTTGCGGTTGCGGAACTTGCAGGAGATCGCATGCGCCTTGCGTCAATCATACTGCTGCTGGCCTGCCTGCTGGCCGCTTGCGGCGGCGCCCAGAACAATCAGGCCGACAGCACGGACCACGCATTGCAGGAGCGTGCCAAAGTCGCCGAGCAGAACCTGGTGCGCATCCGCGACGCAGTGGTCAAGTACTACGCGCGCGAGCAAACCGCCCCGACGTCGGTCAGTGACCTCGAGGGCCTGGGCGGCGGTCCCGAAGAGCTTGCGGTCAGTGAAGACTACGCTGATGTCGGCTATACGTTCGTTGCCGCCTCGTTGAAGTTCGACGACGCGGGCAAGCTGGTGCGCGGGTGGTTCTTTGCCACGCCGCGCGGCAACAGCGACGCGCTGCAGGTGCGCATGAACGGCGTGACGGGCGCCTTTGAGCATCTGCCCAAGGGCAGCCAATGGACAGCCGCTGAAGATGACGAAGGCTGGACGCCGGAAGATCGGGCGCCGAAAGACTCCTGATTCTCATGCCGGGAATGCTGTAGAGTGCCGGGGTGGCCTGTGCCGGATGAGAATCCGCTGGTTTCTGCCGTGATTCCGACGTTCAACCGCGCGGCGCTGCTGCCGATTGCCATCGCGTCGGTGACCGGGCAGACCTGGCGACCGCTGGAGCTTGTGATTTCCAACGACGGCAGCACCGACGACACGCTGAGCGTGATCGAAGGGCTCAAGCCATCCATTGCTGCCGCCAACGTCACCCTAAGGGTCGTGACCAATCCCAACGGCGGGCGCGCGGCAGCCCGCAACGCCGGCATTGACGCCTGCACCGGCGATTGGGTCGCCCACCTGGACGACGACGACCGCTGGCTGCCTGAAAAGACCGCGCGGCAGATGCAGGTGCTGGCGCAGACCGGCGCGGACGCCGCCTGCTGCTACCTGACCAAAAAAACGGCCGAGGCTGAGCGCCTGCACCCGGCGCCGCCCAAGCGGCTGATTGAAGGGCACGACCCAGCCGCCTGGGTGCGCGGCGAAACCTACGCGCACATCAACAGCATCATCTGGCGGCGGTCGCTGTGGCCGCGCGTGGGGCCGTTCGATCGCGAGCTGGTGAAATCGCAGGATGTCGAGTGGGTCGGGCGGCTGGTGCACGCCGCGCGCTTCTGTGCCGTGGCGGAGTCGCTGGGCGTGTACGAGTTCAACCCGGGCGGGATCACGCGCATGAACTCGATGAAGGACATGATCCGCGCGGATCGTTTCATGGCGATGGTGCTGCTGAAGATCAAGCAGCGCAACAGCACGCACGAATCCTGGGATGAGCAAGGCTGGCGCGACCGCGCCGCGCGCGACTTTGACCAGTTTGTGAAGCATCTGCTTTACGACGGGCAGCTTGGCGAGGCGCGCGAGCTGTGGCGCAAGGCCATGCAGGAAACCGGCGGCCACAGCCGGCTTAAGCGCACGCGCGGCAAACTTCGCAAAGCCGCCTGGCTGCGCCTGTTTGGCGGCAAGCTGAAACACCCAAAGCTGGGCGACGAAGTGCGGCTTTGAAGGGCCGCAGCCGGTTGTGTCTCAGTTTGCTTGATCGCCGGGCTGCCAAGTCCATACCGCGCACCGCGGAGGCGCGGAGGCGCGGAGAAGACGACTCATGCGGCTCGCAAAGCCGATTCTGGTTCGCTTTGCTCACGTCGAAGGTGCATGGTTGATGGTCGAGGACGGCAATGCCTTTGACCATCGACCATGAACTTTCGGCAATGGCAGAACTCTCAGCGTGTCTCTGCGCCCCTGCGTCTCGGCGGTCTGTCCTTTGGGGCAACGGAAAGATCGCAAGGCGTCCAAACTGAGACACTACCCCGCATCCCCGTGCATGGATTTTGAGCCTGCGTCGGCTAAGGTTTGCGGGCATGAACCTGCGACGCCTGATTTCGGTTTCGCGGCTGCGCGCCTGCCGCGCGCTGTTCGATCATCCGTGGCGTGCGCTGTGGCGTCTGGCTTCGGTCAAGCGCGCAACGCCTTTGCTGCGGCTGACGTTCCGCGGCGGCATTGAGCTGGAGTTTGAGCACCCGAACAAGTTCAACTGGTTTTTTGACCGCATGCTCGCTGACCCCAAGGCGCGGGCGACGCTGAAGACAAGCAGCGGGCGGCTTGCGGGCACGCTGGGCAACACGAGCTTTGACATCAGCACGGCGCCGGACGCGATGCAGTTCGTGCGCTGGGTGCAGATGGACGCGCCGCAGATCCAGTCTGTCGTGCAACAGGACAACCTGCTGCGTGTCGGATTTGACGGCCGCAGTGCGCTGGTGCGCATGGGCAGCATCACCGACCGCACCGGCCTGCGCGAGGTGTGGCTGCGCGATTCGTACGGTCTGGGGCAGGTGGGCGGGCGGCTTGGCACAGTGGTGGATCTTGGCGGCAACATCGGGATGTTCACGATGCGCGCCGCCGGCCTGGCAAGCCGCGTGATCACGGTTGAGCCGGTGCCGGACAACGTCGCGATGATCCGCCGCAACCTTGAGCTTGCGGGCGATGCAAGCCACGTACAGATCGTTCCGCACGCCTGCGGCGGCGAAGACGAAGGCGAGCTTACGCTGTGGGTCGCGCCCAACGCGCACGGCGTCAACTCAGTGCATCGCCCGCACACCGAGCGCTACGCGGCGGCTGAGGCGCTGAAGTGCCGCTCGGTTTCGCTGCGGCGCCTGTTTGACGAGCACGCGGTTGAGCGCTGCGACCTGCTGAAGTGCGACGTGGAAGGCTCCGAGTACGCGATTTTTGAAGCCGCCCCGGAAGATGTGCTGGCGCGCGTCCGCCGCATTGTGCTGGAGTATCACCTGTTTCGTGACGCGGCCTGGAAGCCAAAGCTTGAAGCGCTGGCAGGCAAGCTGCGCGGCGCGGGCTTTCACGTGCAGCACAGCCCCACCGAGCGCGCCAACGGCGACACGGTCGAGGCCGGGTATCTCTCTGCCACGCGACAGGGTTGATCAATCGCGCCCAAGCTTGGGGTGTTTCAGCCGCCAGCCAAACGGGCCCAGAAGCCGCGCCTTGAGCAGCTTGCGCCGCACACGCGGCAGCGGGTCAGTCCCGCCACTTACCCGCATGCCGTCGCGGAACATCGCGCGCGCGCCGGCGACATCGTTGACGTACAGGCGGTGCTTGACCACCTCGGCGTACTGCCTTGCCGCGCGGCGCTTGAACGCCTCTTCGTCCCAGCCGGGCAGCACCGAGCAGCGCTGACGGATCAGCTCCAGTTGCCGCAGGCGCACTTCGTCGCGTGCGAGCTCGGCCTGCATGTCGTCGATGCGGCTTAGCGCCTTGGGGTTCCATTCGTAAACAGCCAGCACTTCCGGCACGGCGCAGAAGTCGGCGACGTGGGCCAGCCGCGCGATCCACTCGGTGTCGCTGCTGACGCGCAGCGATGTATCGAAGTTGCCGACCGCCGGCAGCAGCTCGCGCCGAAAGACGATCGTGATCAGGTGCGCGTCACTGCGGCCGTCAAGGTAGCGGCCGGGATCACGCCCCTGCACCAGGCGCTCAGGCACCGGCGGCTGAATGATCTCGCCGCGCTGGATCAGCTTGCGCGTCATGCAGCAGCATGCGCCGGCGCCGGTTTCGGTGATGCGTTGAATCTGCAAGGACAGCTTCTCGGGCATCCAGCGATCATCGTCATCCAGAAATGCAATCAGCGCGCCCGAAGCGCGCTCCAGACCGAGGTTGCGGGCACTGGCGCATCCGCCGTTGTCCTTGCGCACAAAGACGGTCGAGAGGCCGGCTTCGCGGGCCTTCTGTTCAAGAGCGGTGAACACATCGGGCGTGCCGTCGCTGCTGCCGTCGTCGATCACGATCAGCTCAATCGGCCGGTACGTCTGCGCAATCACAGATTCCACAGACACATGCAGCCGCTGCGCGCGGTTGAAAGTGGGAATGATGACCGAGACAAGCGGGTCGGGCATGCCGCAACAATAGGGCAAGCACGCCGCCACGGCCAGCTTGCGATGAGGCATGGCGCAACAGCCGTGCAGTCCGGTAGAATGCGCACGCCCGCGGCACGCTTTGCTTACTCAACACGTGGACCTCAAGATTGCGGGCAAGCAACGTCAACATGGCAGACACGCACAAGCCGCAGCCCACCATCCTCGTCACCGGCGCGGCTGGGTTTATTGGCAGCCACCTTTGCGACGGGCTGCTGGCGGAGGGCTATCGGGTGCGCGGCGCCGACAACCTGTCTTCGGGCAGCCGCGGCAACCTGCAATCCGCGCTTCAGCACCCGGCCTTCAGATTCGTTGACGCGGACGTTGCCGACGCCGCTGCCTGCGCGCGGCTTTGCGACGGCGTTCATGCCGTGCTTCACCATGCCGCGCGCGTCAGCGTGCCCGCCAGCTTTGCTGATCCAGCCGCCACACGCCGCGACACGCTGGACACTACGACCAGCCTGCTTCAAGCCGCCCGGAACGCCGGCGTCGCGCGATTCATCCTGGCCGGCACTGCCGCCGTGTACGGCGACGCGCCCTGCCCCGTGCGCGAAGACGCCGCGCTGAAGCCGCTAAGCCCCTACGGCGATGCCAAGCGCGAATCTGAGCTTGCATTGGCGGAAAGCGGCCTCGACGGCGCGACACTGCGCTACTTCAACGTGTACGGGCCGCGCCAGGCGCCGGCCTCGCCGTACGCGGGCGTGATTGCCGTGTTCGCCGACAGGCTGCGGCGCGGCGAGCCGCTGGTCGTATTCGGCGACGGCGAGCAGCGTCGCGACTTTGTGCAGGTCGCGGATGTTGTGCGCGCGAACATCGCCGCGCTGCGTGTGCCCGGCACGCTGGGCGGGCGCGCGATCAACATCGGCACCGGCTTTGGCGTCACGCTGATTGAGCTTGCGCGCACGTTGGGCCGCGTGCTGGGGCGCGAGCCGCGGCTTGTGCACGAAGCCCAACGGCGCGGCGACATTCGGGACTCATGGGCCGACGTCTCGCGCGCGGCAACCGAGCTTGACTGGCGCGCACGGGTGGAGCTTGAAACCGGCCTGCGCGCGATGCTGGAGGCGGCATGACACTGGTCAGCGCGATCATCCCCACCTACAAGCGGCCGCGCGAGATTGCGCGCTCGGTCAACAGCGTGCTGGCGCAGACGCACCGTCCGCTTGAGCTGTTCGTGATCGACGACGGCAGCGGCGACGAAACGCCCGACGTGCTGCGCTCGTTTGAAGCACGCGCCAAGGACGCTGACGTGGCCTACATCTGGGCCACTGTGCCCAACGGCGGCGCCGGCCCTGCCCGCAACGCCGGCATGCAGCGCGCCCGGGGCGAATACCTGGCGTTTCTCGACGACGACGACGAATGGGTGCCCGGCAAGACCACACTCCAGCTCGCCGCCATGCGAGCCAAGCCCGAGTCAGGCGCCAGCTTCGGCTTGTACGTGCACCAAGGCAGCCCCGACCATCCCAAGCCGCAACCGGCGCACATGAAAGACGGCTGGGTCTTCGACACGCTGTGCAGCGGCGAAACGCGCGCGCACCTGCAGACCTTCATGATCACGCGCAAGGCATACCAGAAGGTCGGCGGCATGTGCGAAGCCCGCAACTGGCAGGACACGCAGTGGCACCTGCGCATCGCGCTGGAGTTTCCGTTTGTCGCGGTGCACGAGGTACTGACGGTGATTCACACGGTCGAATCAAGCATAAGCCGCGAAGCCGGCCTCGAAGGCGACCTCAAGCGCGACCGCCGCAAGCTTCAACTGCTGGACGAGCTGGCCGCAACGCACGGCGCGCACCCGCGCTTCGACGCGCAGGCGGCAAAGCTGCTGCGCGCGCGCATCTACGACGAGCACGTAAAGCATCTGCTGTGGCTGGGGCGTGTGGCTGACGCGCGGGCGGCCTGGCAGGAGGCGGTAGCTGCATGCGGCAACCAACCCATGCTGCAACGCCTGAAAGCCAAATTGCTGCGAGCCCGCCTAGCCGCCGCAGTAGGCCTGCGCCTGCGCAAGCCGTAGTCCCGCGCAAACCACCAGAGGCCATTCACAGGCCGGGCCGGAAGGCCCGGCGCGGTTTGCCCTTGATCCTGCCGCATCGGCCTGTGATTGCGGCGCGCATCGGGCGCTGGCGGCTACCCTGGTCAAACGAAAACCCCCGACTTGCGTCGGGGGCTCTTGTTCTTTGACGATGTTTGCTTGTGCTATTCCGCGGCTTTGGCCGTTGCGATGACTTGTGCGAAGGCGTTGGGGTCGCGGATCGCGAGCTCGCTGAGGCTTTTGCGGTTCAGGTCAATTTTGGCCTTGCCCAGCAGGTGGATCAGGTGGCTGTAGGTGATGCCGTGCTGGCGGGCGGCGGCGTTGAGGCGCGTGATCCAAAGCCGGCGAAAGTCGCGGCGGCGGCGCATGCGGTGAAACCATGCGGTGCGCCATGAGCGCTCAACGGCGACGCGGGCCTGCCGGTAGTTCTTGCGGCGGCCCCAGAAGCCCTTGGCGAGTTTGCGGAACTTTTTCTTGCGATGATGCCGGGCTACCCGGCTTACTCCGTGCGACATGGCCTCTCCTTTGCTCCCTGCCGGGCGAGGTCAAGCCTCGACTTGGTTCCGGTGGGTTGCGGTTGTATTGCCGGGCGAGATCGCTCTCGACTTGAAACCGGCGGTGATTGCTAGCTCTCCGATTTTGCCGGTGTGGGTGCCGGCGGCACGCGGCGCACGCCCATCAGCTTGGCGACGTTGCGCGCATGGGTGGGCGAAAGTACGTGGCTGTGGCGCTTGTTGCGGCGGCGTTTGGGGCTCTTGCCGCTCATCAAGTGCGAACGCCCGGCGTTGTAGTGCTTGATCTTGCCCTTCTTGGTGACCTTGAAGCGCTTGGAAGCACCCTTGTGTGTCTTCATCTTCGGCATGTCGTTTTCCTTTGACGTCCCGCCGGGCGAAGCTGTCTCGACTTGAAACCGGCTGGGCTCGTCGCTGAACTAGCTGGCACCTTGTGACGCCTTCTCTGTCTCGCTTTTCTGCTCCAACTTCTTTTTCTCCGCTTCCGCCTTGGCTTGTGCAAGCCGTTGCTCGGCGGCCTTTTCTTTTTCCTTCTCAAGCGCCTTCTTGCGCGCGTTGCGTTCTTCGGCGGTCAGCGGCGTCAGCAGCAGGTGCATGCGCTTGCCTTCACGGCGAATCGGCGACTCAACCTTGCTGATGTCCTTCAACTCGTCGATAAACCGCTTCAGCACTTCTTCGCCGCGCTCACTGTGCGCCATCTCGCGGCCCTTGAACCACACCTGGATCAGCACCTTGTCGCCGCGATCCAGAAACTGCTTCGACTTCTTCAGTGCGACCTGGATGTCATGCTCAGCCGTATTCGGGTGAAGGCGCACTCCTTTGACCTTGGCCTGGTGGGCCTTGCTGCCACGGGCGCGCTTCTTCATCGAGTACTTGTACTGGCCGTAGTTCATGATCTTGCACACCGGCGGGCGCGCCGTGGGCGACACCTCAACCAGGTCAAGACCCGCTTCTTCGGCCATGCGCATCGCTTCCTCTGTCGCCATTTCGCCGTGGTTCACGCCCTCGGCGTCAATGACAACCACCTTGGGGATGCGAATGCGACGGTTGATGCGGTGGTCTGTGCCCGGACCACGCGCGGCAACAGGAGGGGGACGCCTCTTTGACCTCATAGACTCCTTCTTGCTTACAGCGCAAAAAGCGCACCCAACGGGCGCGCCGGCCTTGCTTGACGGCCAAAAACTATAGCAGCCGCCCCGTTGTCCACAACCGGCAGTCCGGAAAACCCGCCCGACACCACCCAAAACGAAACCCGGCGCCGTGAGGCGCCGGGTAAGGGATTAGGTGCACAGGCGAACAGAGATAACTTCGGTCCCCCTTAAAAACCAAAGTCACGATCCTGCCCGCCTGCGCGTTCCGGGCCCGGAGCCAACCTCCCCCCCTTAAAGGAAGTCAACTCATAGTGGGACCGGCAATTCGGATCGTTGTCAACTCACGCAACATACCATAGCCACCGTCACCGGCAAGTCACGCCTGTTCGATTTTTCCTGCTTTGATTTGCCATCGGGCGTCAACGACAAACGCCATCGCCAAGCCGCAAAGACACACCCCAACACAATCCCAACAGCCCCGTGCCGCGTCCTTAACTCAAGTAATGCCATCATTTGCGCCGATTGCTCTGCCGGAGGCACGATGCGCTTTGCGACCATCCAACGCTTCACAGACCGCGTGCGGCGACTGGTTGCCGATGCACCGCCGCCCGTCTCAACACCCGTTGAGCGCATGAACCCGCGCGCAACCGTGCAGGGCCGGCTTTGCCTGCAAGGAGCACCCATGCTGCGGCAGCGGCTGTTCAAGCTGTTCGCGGCGCGGCACCGGCAGCTTGTGCTTGACCTTTCGCGTGTGCGCTTCATGGATGGTTGCGCGCTGGCGGTGCTGGTTGAGTTTGCCCAGGCCTGCCTGCAGCGTGGCATTGCCCTGCGGCTGATGCAGCCAAGCCCCCAGGTCTGGAACACCTTCAGCATGTACGGCATGACCGAGATCCTGGTCGAGTTTGCCGACTTCGAAAGCATCGACATCGACGGCACCATGATTGTCGTCGAGGAAGACTTCCCTGACAGCATCCGCCTGCCCGCCGTGGCGGCCTGATGCACACCCGCGCGGCATGCGTATAACCGCGGCATGGCGCACATTGCCGTGATCGGCGGGGGAATCAGCGGGCTAAGCGCCGCCTACCGGCTGCAGCAAGCCGGCGCGCGCGTCACGCTGTTCGAGGGCAGTTCGCGCACGGGCGGGGTCATCCACACGTTGCACGAGCACGACTGCCTGCTGGAGGCGGGGCCCGACTGCTGGGCAGGCAACAAACCGGCGGGCGTTGAGCTGGTGCGCGAGCTTGGCCTGGAAGACGAGCTGATCGGCACGCGGCAAGGCGTGCGCCGCAGCTTCATCCTGCACAAGGGGACGCTCAAGCGGCTGCCTGAAGGCTTCTTCCTGATTTCGCCGATGTCGCTGCGCGCGCTGCTCAAGACGCCGATCCTGAGCAACAAGGGCAAGCTGCGCATGGCGTATGAGCTGCTGGTGCCGCGCGTGTGGGGTGGGCGCGATGAATCGCTTGCCGCGTTTGTGCGCCGGCGCTTCGGCCGTGAGGCCTTGCAGCGCATCGCGCAGCCGATGATCGCCGGCATCTACACCGCCGACCCCGAAAAACTGAGCCTCAAGGCCACCTTTCCACAGTTCATCCAGTGGGAGCAGGAGCACGGCAGCGTGATCCGCGCCTTGCGCACGCGCCGCAAGGCCCCTGAGGTTGACCGCCAAGCCGCCGGGCCGCGCTACGGCATGTTCGTGACGCTCAAACGAGGGATGTCCACGCTGACTGACGCACTGGCTGGCGCGCTCCCGCCCGGCTCAATCCGCCTGGAGACGAAAGTGCTGGCCCTGCATCCGGAAACCGGCGGGGTTGCGCTGGCGCTGCACGGCGGCGCCGAGAGATTCGACGGCGCGGTGGTCGCCTTGCAGGCACGGCCGGCGGCGGGTTTGCTTGCAGGCACGGCGCCACGACTGGCGGATGCACTGGGCGGCGTCGAGTACGCAGGCGCCGCGGTCGTCAACTTCATCTTCAGGCGCGAACAGATCGCGCATGCGATGGATGGCATCGGCGCAGTAATCCCGGCCGTTGAGCACCGGCGAATCATCGCCTTCAGTTTCAGCAGCGTGAAGTTTGAGGGCCGCGCGCCTGAGGGAAGTGCGATCGTGCGCGTCTTCATGGGCGGCGCACTCGCGCCCGAGGTTGCAGCAATGCCCAAGGACGCGCTGCGCGAGACCGCGCTGCATGAGCTGCGTGACCTGATCGGCATAAGTGGCGAGCCGCTGTTCACACACGTCGCCGCGCACCACGGCGCCATGCCGCAGTACCACGTCGGGCACGTCGAGCGCGTGAGCGAGATCCGCCGGCTGGCGGCGGCGCATCCGCGCCTGGCGCTGTGCGGCAACGGGTTTGACGGCGTCGGCATACCCGATTGCATCCGCGGCGCCGGACAGGCGGTTTCGGATCTGCTGCAACGGATTGAGAAGGCATGAAGCCGCTGCATCGCGCCCATCTGCTGATGTTTGTCGGCGGCGGATTGTTCGCCGGCGGCGCCGTCGCGCTGGCTGAGGACGCAGCCTGGTGGGTGGTGCTGCTGCTGATGCTGCCGGGCCTGGCCTGCGAAGCCGCCGGCCTGTGGATTCACTGGATCAACCGCCGCGCGCGCTGAAGGTTCACGGTGCCCCGCGCTCGGCGTAAATCTGCGTGGTGGTGCCGGCCCACTTGTACTCAAACTCAAGCGCGAACAGCGAACTCACGTCGCGCGGCACGTCTCCGCGCCACTGCTTGTTGAACGCAACAACCCACAAACGCCCGGGCTGCGCGGCAAGCGCAGGCAGCTCATGTGCGCGGTGCACTTCGTGGCGGCGCGCATTCATGTAGAAGTTGACGCGCCCGTCCTTGTGGTCGTTGAGCATGATCAATCGCTCGCCGGGCGGCTTGTGCTGCAGGATGTACCTGGCTATCGGCTCAGCCGTCAGTTTGCGGTCAAGCGCCGGGTAAACCGCCGCGTGCGCCAGCAGCGCGCCCATCCCCAGCGTGACTATCGCTGACAGCAGCGCGCGCGCAACCGGCTCACGCTGCCGCCGCAGCCGCAGGCCAGCCGCCACCAGCAGCACCGCGCCCGCCAGCGCGACCGGGGTCGTTGCAACCGGCAGATCAGCGGCAAACTCAATCGGCAGCCACGGCGCCGCCGCCAGCGCAAACGCCGCCAACGCGCCGGCAAATGGCAGCATGTCCAGCAGCCACTGTGGCGCGCGCACCAGCGCCAGCCGGGCTTTGCCGTCCGGCAGCATGAATGTGCGGCTCATGCCCCAGGCAATGAACAGGCCCAGCGCCGGGAAAATCGGCGCCAGATAGCCCATGCGCTTGCCCGACAACAGCGTGAAAAACAGCAGCACGCCAATGCACCACGCCGCCACGCCTAGCCCCGCGCGCCCGCCATAGCCGCGCCGCGCACGCCAGGCGCCCCACGCCGCAGCCGGCAGCACCGCAATCCAGGGCAGCAGCATGCGCGGCAGGTTTGCGAAGTACATCCACCACGGCTTGGCGTGCGCCCAGCTTTCCACCGCACGGTCAACGGTCTGGCGGAACACCATGCGCTCCCAGTACCACCAGCCGGCCTGCTGCGCCGCAAGGTACACCCACAGCAGGGTCAAACCGCCGGCGACCGCCGCCGCAAACGGCACGGCAATGAAGCTGACGCCACGGCGCCCGCGCCACACCAGCCCAGGCGCCAGCGCCGAAATCACAATCACCAGGATGCCGACCGGGCCCTTGGTCATGCACGCCGCCGTCGTCGCCACCGCCGCCAGCCCGGCCCAGCCGGCGCGCCGCCTGAAGCCCTCGCTGATGCCCGCATGCAGCAGCGCCACCACTCCCGCCGTCGTCAGGGCGGTAAAGAACGGGTCCAGCAGCGCCCGCGTGCCAAGGTCATGCACGAAGAAGAAGGTAAGAAATACCGCGCCGCCCAGCGCGCCCATGCGCCGGTCAGCAAACAGCACGCGCCCAAGGTGGCACACCATCAACGCCGTGCCAAGCAACGCCAGCGCAACCACAAGGTGCCCCGCCACAACATAACCCGCGCCGCTCAGGCGATGCACGACCACCACGCACCAGAAGAAAAACGGCGGCTTTTCCTGATAGACCTCGCCGTTGATGTGCGGGACAAGCCAGTTGCCGTACTCGCCAAGCTGCCGGGCGACCTCAAGGTAGCGCAGCTCGTCAAAGTGCCACGGCTGATGCGAAAAAAGCGCCGGGATGTGCATCAGCGCCCAAAGCGCAACCAGGGCAAGCAGTTCGAAAGAGACGCGGCGTGAAGGTGCGGAAGTCTGGCTCATCGGTGCCCTGCGACAAGTGGCGGCAGCGTATGCGCCGGGCGAGCTTTTCGCCACTGCCCGCACGGTCAACCCGGATGCGGCGCTTTGCGGCTTTGCGTGAGACGCCGTTGTCTTTTCAGACGACTCCGCGGTGTTCCATACCGGCGCCACCCTCAGTGCGCAGATGTCGCCCGTGCAGCTACAATGCACGCATGGCAAGCCGCAAGTTCATTGATCCCGTGCCCGGCCCGTTTGTCGCGATCGACTTTGAGAC
>CAZZBH010000078.1:0-19006 GCA_964652605.1 uncultured Planctomycetaceae bacterium | reverse complement strand
CGGAGCGACAGGCTGCGGGTGGCCCCCGAGCAGGTAGCCACCAACGCCCCCGAACAGCAGACATATCAGCATCGCGGCGATCACATACCCCAGTCGCATCGCTTCTCCCGTTTGATTCACAATGATACGCCCGTCGTGCAGCACAGGTTGTACGAAACGGAATTTGCCTCTGTTGTTACAAGGGCGTTACCCGGAGGTCGGAGCGAATGGCTATCCTGCTGCGATGCGAGCCCTGTCCACGACAGTTCTTCTTTGTGCCGCCGGCTTCGGGATTGCAGCCTGTGTTGGCAACGGGATGGTCGAAGAACAATCAACGGTCGGTGACACGGCTGCCCACGATTCCCCGAAAACTTCGAAGCCCGTTGAGCGAGACTGGGCGCCGGACGTGTTGGCGGCTATTGATGGCTATAACGGTTGGCGGCGGTTGGCGGACTTTCCCAAGTGGGCGCCAACGATGTGTGATGTGCCGCGGGCGAACCTGCCGTTCTTCAGCGACGCCGACTCGGGGCCTCATTCGCGCAAGCTTTACTACCTCTATGTGAAAGACGCCGATACCTACACGGACGCCGAGACGATCCAGCCCGCCGGACAGGTGCTGGTCAAGCAAGGCTTTCAGCCGGTTGAAGCCGGCAAAGACCGCCGCGGCGCAATGCAGTACCGTTGTGGCGAGCAAGCCGAGTTGTTCATCATGCTCAAGACCACTCATAAGGAAGGAACAGACGCCGGATGGGTGTACGCCATCACCACGCCCGACGGCAGCAAGGTTACCCATGCCGGCCGCATCGAATCCTGCATGGGCTGCCACCAAACGGCGGGCGAATCCCGGCTGTTCGGCGTCGCTGCAGACCTGAGGGACGAAGGGGATAAGCCGGCGATTCTTGGCGGCCCCCCGAAGTAGCCTAACTGACTTGTCACATTGGTCCCATCTGCGTCACGGGTTTGCCATCCAGAATTCATGCGATTTTCGCCGAAATTCTTTGCATCTGCCTGAGGGGGTTGGTGACATGGACCCCCATCACAGTCCTGACAACTACTTTTTGACCTGACCAAGTGGGGGTTCCATGCGCACCAATTTGCTGTTGCTGGTCGTATTGGGTTGCTGCAGTCCGTTAGCGTTTGCCCAGGGCTCGCAGGCGTTTACCCTGCAGACCAACACGGGCACCACGTTCGACAATGTGATGACCTCAATGGACATCACGGCAACCAGGCCACTTAGCCTGTATCGCCTGTCTGCAGCCGGCAGCATGCAGGGCACAGCCGTCGTCGAGATCTGGCTTCGGCCCGGCGGCATTGGCGTTGACCCCGGATTCCCGAACCAGTTGCCCTTGACCAACTGGCAGTTTGCCGGCTCCGCCGAAGTCGCGTTCGACGCGCCCGGCGAACTTGCAGAAGTTCCGGTGAACCTGGACCGGCTGATGGCAGCCAACGAAACCATCGGCGTCGTGATGGTGACGGCCAGCGGCTTCAGTGCGCCGCGCCTTCGCCACTACATGCACGGTGCAGGCCTGCAGCCTCCTGTGACCAACGGCGACCTGACTGTCAACTCGAACAGCTGGATGGGCGCGTACCTGGCCTCGGGCTCGCCGCGCTTCAACAGCTACTACAGCTTGGCAAGCCAGACCTACGCCACGATCAGCTATGACGCAGGCCCGACAGTTGCACCCAGCACACAGGCGCTGGCGCTGCCGAATGCCGCGTTTGGCTCGGCGGGTACTGCTGTATCTTACGAAGTCTCGGGCGCGATGCTGACGGGCGACACCACGATCACTGCCCCGGCAGGCGTAGAGATCAGCTTCAGCGAGACTTCCGGATACGCCTCGATCCTCAGGATCTACAGCTACCCCGACTATCAGCCCACCAAGGTCTATGCGCGCTTTGCAAGCAGCGCGCCGACCGGCCCCGTAAGCGGCGAGATCACGCACTCAAGCGCCGGCGCGCCTACACGCGGCGTGGCGCTCAGCGGCAACGTGATTGCAATGTCCACCGACGCGACCAGCCTCAACGTGGGGCAAGCCGTTGTGGGCTCAGCGGGCAATCCCGGCAGCTTCACGGTTACTGCCTCGGGCCTGGTCGCGAACACCACCGTGACCGCGACACAGGGCTTTGAAGTTGCCAAGAGCGTGTCCGGTCCGTTTGGCCCAACCGCCACCATCAACGCGATGAATTACGTCCAGCCGATTTTCGTGCGCCTCAGTGGCGACTCGATCGGCATGAAGTCGGGCAGCGTCAACATTGCCAGCGGCGCAGCTTCGCTTGCGGTGACCGTAGGCGGCGAAGTCATCCCGCCGTTTGAACTGAAGGTCATCCGCAACGGCCCCGGCGCCACCAGCTACGTGGACAACAATGCCGCGGGCGACATGCTGCTGCTGGACGTTACCCTGCGCAGCTTCAGCGAGGCGTGGACTGTCACCAGCCTTGAGTTCCAGGCCAGCGGCACCGCAAACGCCGACACGGCACTGAGCAGCCTCAGACTTTTCCAGGACAGCACCTCCGGCGTCGCGGGCCAGTTTGACGCCGCGGACATGCCTGCTGCGGCGGCGTCTTCCTTCATTGGCGGCACCGCGCAGTTTGTGCTGAACGACAGTGCCTTCCCGACACTTACCACCCGCCGCTTCTTCCTTGTCGGCACTCTCGCCGGCACGGCGACTGTCAGCCAGACCCTGCGGGTTGAGCTTGCGGGCACCGTGGCGCACAGCCCCGGCCCCGGCTCCGTCAACGGCGTGCCGACGACTGGTGCGGCCCCGGCGCTGACGATCAACCCTTCCATTGCCGAGGTGACTCTCAATGGCCCCGGCGCTTACACCACTGTCGCCAACGACAGCCAGGGCCCCAACGGCTATGGCCACGTCGTCGCCGACATCACCATTCGCCCGCAGAATGATTCCTGGTCAGTTCCGTCGATCACCTTCGGCGAGACTGGCTCAATCGACGCACGCGACGGGCTGAGCTACCTTGGCCTGCACATCGACAACGGCAACGGCGTGTGGGACGGCCCGGGCGTGGACGTGCTCGCGACTGCCACAGCCGCGGACGGCTTCAGCGCGCCGAACGGCTTGTACAAGGCGTGGCTGACGCCAGCCGCCACGCAGTTCGGCGTCAACGAATCCAAGCGCTTCTTTCTGGTGGCAAAACTGGCAGGCACGGCGACCCCGGGCCAGGTCATGCGCGTAGCCGCCACAACACTTGAGGAGTATTCGCCCAACCAGGGCGAGATGTTCGGCACCCCGACGCCCGCGACCAGCGCGCTGGTGGTGCAGCTTGCGACGCTTTCTGTCTCGGCAGGGCCGGCGAATCCGTCGGACGTCGCACTGCGGGCAGGCACAGCCGGGCAGGCAGTCGTGGCGCAGATTCGCCTGACCGCCAGCGTCACGTCCTTCGACGTTGAGGGCCTGGTGCTGACAACCGGCGGCAGCGGCGACTGGGCAGCCAGCCTGGACGCGGCGACAGGCGTGCAGGTGTACGCCTGCAACGGCGATGGCATGTTCAGCAGCAGCGACAGCCTGATCTTCAGCGGCCCCGGCAGCAACGGGACGGTGAACGCAACATTCGGCAGCAGCGTCAAGGTCAACGCCTTTGCGCACGTCGATCTGTGGGTGGTGTTGAACACCAACGACTCCGCCGGCAGCTCGGCAGAGACGTTCAGTGCGTCAATCGCAGATGTCGGCGACGTGCTTGTAGTGCAGGAAGGCGCCTACGTTGCCTTCGGCACCATGCCGCCGCAGATTGCTTCACTGCGCGTCGTCGATCTGCAGGTGACTGAGTTCCTGCCGGCCACGGGCAGCGGCAAGGGCGGCGCAGCCATTACGGTGCGCGGCAGCGGGTTTGCCCTGCCGGTCGTTCTCACCATCGGGGGCGTTCAGTGCGCCGGCAATGCCATGGTGAACAGCAGCGGCACCGAGATCACGGGCCTGATCGTGCCCGAGGGCTCAGGGAAGAACCTGGCCATCGTGCTTGAGACGAACAGCCTTGAGCCGATTGTCCTGGCGCAGACCTTCACCTACTCGAAAGTAAGCACCGGCGACAGCACCCAGGCTGCGGGCTGCACCGGCGCACCGGTTGCGCCGTTCGCGGCAATGCTGCCGGCGCTGCTGGGTCTCGTGGCCCTGCGTCGTCGCCGCAAGTAGGTTTAGCCAGGCAGGTTATCAAACAGCGGGGCCGGGCAATTGCCCGGCCCCGTCTTTGATTCAGCGTCGCGCGCGCGGCGAATCACTTCTTGCGCTTGTACACGCCCTGCACTTCGGTGTGGAAGTCGTCGTCACTTCCCTTCACCTTGCTCGATACTGTAAAGCCGATGCGATCATCCGACTCAAAGTGATACACATGCCGTGTGATGTACTCGACGGTCTGGCCCTGCATGGTAAAGGGCCAATCGACGCTGAGTGTCAGCTTCCTGCTATCGGCGTCGTAGTCGCCCTCGTACACGTTCATCATGGTGCTGAGGCTCATGAACTGCACTTCGCGGAACTTCTGGCGCATGTTGTCGTAGCCCATCCACAGCACGCCCTTGTGGTCGATCGGGCTGCCGGTCATTTCGTATTGCTGGCTGACGAAGCGCCCGCCCATCTCGCTCTTCCACTCGGCGTCAACGGAATGCTCGGTGGCGTTTGGGCCCATCCACATTTTCATGTCGAGAGTCCATTTGCCGACAAACTTCTGCAGCACCTTGTGGTTTTCGCCCGGCGGGTCCATCTCTGGTTGCTCTTCCACTTTCTCTCCTTCTTCAGGGTCCGCCTGGCCGCCCATGTCCTGTGACATGGCGGGGATCAACCCCGCAATCAGCAGCAGCGCAAGCGCCGAAAACATCCATGCGATCGATTTCATATCAACTTCTCCTTTAGAACGTGCGGTGCATTGTGTCGGCGAAGCAAAGCAGCACCAGTGCAATACTTGGAATTCCCGGACGGGCGCATATCAGATCTTGCGCTGCCGATAGCCGCCAGACGACGGCAAAGTCAGACGCGGCGGCCCACAAACACGGGGGTTTCGCCGACGCCGGTATGGTTGACGAACTCCTGGCGCGCCGCAAAGCCCGCCTGTGCAGCCAGTTCAATCCAGGTCGAGGCCTTGAACAATCCGTGGATGTGGCGCTCGTGCAATACGCGCGACGGCTTGCCGCGTTCGTGCAGGATGAAGGCATAGTCCGCTTCGATCTGCTCGTCGTCGGGGTTCTCGTCGCGCGTCCACTCCAGGTAGCGCATGGCGCGGCCTTGGCCGTCTTCGCCGCCGTGGCCTGTGGCCGGCTTGAAGCTTTCGGCGGTTTCGTCGGGGCACAGCAGCACCGCGCCGCCGGGCCTGCAGTGGGCCGCGGCGGTCTGCATGGCGAGCAGCAGGTCGGCGCGTGTAGCCATGTAGCAGATGGCGTCGTGCACAAAGACGGCGTCAAACACGCGTCCCAGACGCAGTTCTCGCATGTCGCCCTGCACGTGTTCGCACTCGGGGTTCAGCGCGCGGCTCACGGCAAGCATCTGCGGCGAGAGGTCAGCCAGCGTCATCTTGAAGCGCTGCTTCATGAATAACGCGTTGTTGCCGCCGCCGCTGCCCAGCTCCAGTACCGTTTGCGGGTTGCATTCGCGGCGCAGGATGTCGCTGTAGAACCCGGCCTCTTCTTCGTAATCGGAGGGCGCTGAAAGCAGCGGCCACCAATCCGCAAGCGCGGTGTACAGGGCCTCAGACATGGGGCTTGTCCGCGCGGGCGTCAGGGCGCTCGCCAACCGTCAGCTCAATTCGGGCCAGGTGCTTCACATTGGCGCACACGTCGGCGCCGCCGGAATGGCACGGCCCCGGGTCAGGTATCAAGAAGCGCACCGGCCCTCCCAGCGTTTCCGGCAGCGGCTGATCGCCAAGCCGGTACACCAGCAGGGCGTCCTGCACGTCGTGAAGCGGCACGCTGGCTGAGAAGCTGCCGTCGCCGCTGGTGAGCATGGCGTGCGTGGCACCTGGCTTGGGGTTGGCCCGTTGCAAAAGCTCGCGCAGGCGCACAGCCGCGCCCTGGCGGCCGGGTACTTCGCGGCCGACGTCATCGATCTGGGGCAACGTCAAGAGTTGCGCAAACCCGAAAGTCTGAAAATTTTCGACCTCGCCGATAATTGAAATCGCCATTTGTGCCTCATGATGCTTTAATCAGCCGCGACGACGACTCATTCCGCCTTCGATTCGACTCTGACGAAGCTGACGCCTCGACGACAGTATCCGGTCTAGCGGGATGTCGCGCCATGATCAAGTTGCCACCACTGGCCGTGGTGCTCGGCGGAATCGCCGGCGTGGTGGCATTGGCGGGCGCGGTCGCCCTGACGGTGCTGGATCGCAACGCTCCCGTACCGCGAGCTATCGCACCATCCGCAACGCCCGCGCAGCAGGCGCCGCCGACGCAGGGCACGCAGCAGGTCGCGCCGCCGGCTGCACCTTCCACCCACCCGTTCAACAACTCCAGCGTTGAAACCCTGCTTGATGGCACGTTCAAAGCCCGCGAACGCTCCGATCGCGCGTGGCTTGCGCGCGCGCTGTTGAGCACAGCCGGCCGCCAGCAATTGAACCAGGACGACCTGCATGCGGCGCATCGTCAATTTTTGTGGGTGAACGTTGAGCGCATATGGCTGCGGCTCGCGCAGGCCTGGGCCGGCAACAGCTACAGCGTGACCTACGACGACACCCGCGCCCACGCCACGTTCAAGGTAGGCGGGGCGCTGGGCGAGGTGCGCATCGATTTCACGCGTGTCGGCAACGGTTGGTACTTCGAAGGAACCTGAGGAACTGGCACATGACCGGCAGACTGGCCATAGCCGCGATCGTCGTTTCGCTTCTGCTGCTCACGTCCTGCGACGGCGGCACGGGCGATGGCGGCAGTGCGCCCCAGCTACCGTATGAAATCCGGGTCATTCAGCCGCAATCCAACGGCGTGCAGATAGACCGTGACTTTGCGGTTGAGCTGCGCTTCTATGTGCCGGGCACCAACACGCCGCAGAATGTCGGCCGCTCTGAATCGCTGTCTGTTGGCGTGGCTTCGGGGCCGGGGGCACTTTCTGGCGACTTGCTGCGGCGCGGCACCGGCGGCTCAACGCTGGTGTTTTCGGGGTTGCGGCTTGACGCGCAAGGCAGCTACCGGCTTCAGTTCTCGGGCTCAAAGTCGGTGGGCGCGGTGCAGACGACCGACTTCACGGTGGGCGAGCAGCTTGACCTTCGCTTCTCGTTCACGCCCGGCACGGCGCTGCGTAACCGGGCGTTTTCTGTGTCGGTTGAGACGGTTGACCCGCTGACACTGCTGCCCAAGGCGGCTGCGTATCCGCTGATGGTGACAATGTCGCTGAACACGGGCACCGGCGTGCTGGGCGGCACGGTGACAGAAACGGGCACAGGCGGCACAAGCGTGGTGTTCAGCAATCTGACCTACTCCGAGGTGGAAACTATCACGCTGCGCGCAACCAGCTTCGGGTTTGCGGACGTGCTCAGCAACCCGATCCCGATTGATGAAGTGGTCCTGGCGTTCCGCACGGTGCCGGCGACGGCGCGCGTGAACGGGACGTTCTCGGTCACGGTCGATCTGAGCTCGCGGATGTCGGGTCAGCCCTTGATCCCGCAGCCGGGCATCAGTGCCACGATTGACGTTGCCGCGGGCGCGGGCACGCTCAGCGGCGGCACGAGTGCTACCAGCAGCGGCAGCACGATGGTGTTCACGCTGCTCAAGTACAACCAGATCGGCATTGCACGCCTGGCGATCACCTCGGCCGAAGCCGCGACCATCACCACGCCCGACATCTCGTTCGGTATTGACCTGCAGCCGTTGACATCCGGGCCCACTTTGCAGGCGCCGGGCGCGCCGTGGCAGCCCTTCTTGTTCCGGGCGATTGACGGCGCCGGCGCGCTGTGGACCGGCCCCGTCGGCCCGCTGGACTGGGTCGTCGAGAACTCAAGTGGCCAGCCCGTCGAAGCTGGCAGTGCGGCGTTCAACGCGGGCGAGGCGTTTGTGACGCCCTCGCCGATACCCTCTCCGGGCGGATACACCCTGCGCGGCAGCATCACACAGCCGGTTGCGCGCACCGCTGCCATCGGGTTGACGGTCTCCAGCCTTGCGCTGGTCAACGAGCCGGGGCCGTTTGCGGCACTGAAAACGGTGCGCGTGGGCATGCCCTACAGTGACTCGGTGGCGTTTGCGGTTTCATCGACGGCCAACGGCTACGGCGTGCTTTCGGGCTCGATGCCGCCGGGGCTTTCGCTTTCGACGACGACCGGCGAAATCACGGGCACGCCGACGCAGGCGGGCTCGTACGAGTTTTCGCTGTACGCCACATTGAGCAATGGGGACTCGCAGCGCATCCGGTGCGCGCTGGCAGTGTTCTCGCCCAACGAAAGCGAAGTCGTCAGCGGGCAGAACTTTGCCGCCCCCGGGCCACATACGCCGGTCGGGCCACTGAGCGGCACGATTGCGTTTGTCTCAAGCTACGACGGGCTTTCGTACCCGCTGCCCGGCAACCCGCAGTGCGCCGTGGAGTACTACGTGCCGGATGCCGCGCAAGCGCCGGGACGCCGGCCGGTGTTCGTGCACCACCGCGGGCGCGGATTCAACATGGATGACTACGCGGCGCTGGGTACGCACCTCGCAAGCCACGGCATCATCTTTGTGAGCGTCGAGAACTACGACTCGTTTCTTGACGGAGGTGCCTCCGGGCAACCACCCAACCACGACTACGACACCCAGCAGCCCGAGCGCGGCATGCTGTCGGCCAGCGCGTTTCAAGAGGCTGTGCTGCAATGGGTAATCAACCGCGGCAACCAGCCCGGAAACCCGCTGCACAACCGGGTGCACGAGCAGCGCATTTTCATGGGTGGGCACTCGCGCGGCGGCGGCGCAGCGCAGGCGTCGCACGTGCGCAGCAAGCCGTGGGTATTCAACGGCACCGAGAGAATCAACATCAACATCCGGGGCGCCATCTACCTGATGGCCTACGACCTGCGCGCGTTTCACAGCACCGCCGCCGGCGCGCCCGACATCTACCCGGTGCCGCATAACCAGCCGCGGCTGCCCAGCCTGATCATCTCGGCCGAAAACGACGGTGACCTGGCTTTCCCGTACTGCGACACGTTTATTGATCGCGCGTCGGGGCCGACGACCTTCGCTACGATATATGGCGGCTGCCACAACTTCATGTCAGACAACAAGGCCCCGGAGCACAACGCCAACCCGTATATCACGCGTCAGCAGCAGCACGCGCTGACCTTTCACCTGGTAGTGGCGTTCATCAAGCGCTGGGCGAATCTGGACCTGTCGCTGGAGGGCCTGCTGTACAACAACGAGTACGCGGGCTCAGACCAGATGGCCATCACCGCGTGGCGCAACATGGCAGGCGTTGTGATGGTGGATGACCATCAGGACGGCATCCACATCTCCAACTCGCTGGGTGGCGCTAACACGCTCGACATCGGCACATTCAGCAACAGCAGTATCTACCCGGTGTTTGGCGGGTTTCACACGCTGGGCCTGCGCCACGCCATTCTTTCGCTTGACCCAGCCGCCAGCGCCTCTTACCGCACTGTCATCCCCCCCGGCAGCGTTGACCTGACGCGCGCACGGCGTCTGATCATGCGCATCGGGCAGATCAGCTTCGGCGCGTCGGACGGGTTTGACTGGGTGACCATCCGCGTGCGCATAACCGATGCCAACGGCCATCACGCCATCGTGACTCTGTTCGACCGCGCCGCGCAGAACAACACCTGGCTGCCTGATCACCCGGGCACCGGCAGCAACTCCTACGACCGGTTTGTCGAGGCCAACGTGCCGCTGGGTGCGTTTGCGGCCTCAAACCTGGCATTTTCGGCGTCGCTGGCACAGCAGATTGAATTGATCTTCGAAACAGATTCAGGCTCAACCACCCGCCAGATCTACTTCGACGACCTGCGGCTTGAGTAGGCTTGAGGGCCTGGCGACGCGCCTTGGGTTAACAATCATCTACCTTGGCCGTGAAAAGCCATTATAAACCCGGCATGCGGGGAACGCTTCCATCCCAGGAAATTGAGCGGCTGATTGACGGCGGCCATGTGCTGAGCAGCGCGCAGATCCGCCCCGAGCAGGTGCAGCCCAGCAGCCTTGACCTGACGCTTTCGCGCCGCGCGTTTTCGATGCCCGGCAGCTTGATGCCGCTTGAGGGCGAGCGCGTCACCGACCTGATCGAGCGCTACTCGCGCTTCCCCATCGACCTCAAAGAGCCCGGCGTTCTCGTGCGCGACAATGTGTACCTGATCCTGCTGGCAGAGCGCTTCAGCCTGCCGCCCGGCATCGGGGCTTACGCCAACAACAAAAGCAGCACTGGGCGCATCGACCTGCAGACCCGCGTGCTCGCCGATGGCACGCCGCGCTACGACAAGATCCCCGAGGGCTACCAGGGCGAGATGTGGATTGAGGTCATTCCCAAAAGCTTCGACGTCAAGGTCCGCGCCGGTGACAGCCTCAACCAGTGCATCTTCTATGCTGATCGGGCGCTGCTGACCGGCGACGAAATGCGCAACCTGTACGCGCAATCGCCGCTGCTGTGGCGCGGCGATCAGCCCATCCCGATGGAGCAAGCCCTTTACGACAGCGGCGAGGGCGAGGCCCTGCTGATGACGCTGGACCTTGATCAGCCGATCAGCGGCTATGTGTCGCGCAAGAATTTCCGGCCGGTCGATCTCGCGCAGCTCGGTGCGCACGACCCCGCGGATTACTTTGAGCCGATTGAGCGGCCCAAAGACGGCACGCTGTTTCTAAGCCAGGGGGCGTTCTACATTTTCAGCACGACCGAATACGTCAGCGTGCCGCCGGATTACGCCGTTGAGATGCTGCCCTACGACACCAGCGCAGGCGAGTTTCGGGCGCACTATGCCGGCTTTTTTGACCCCGGCTTTGGCTACGGCGAGAAGGGCGAAGTCAGGGGTACGCCCGCGGTGCTTGAAGTTCGGCCCTACGAGGACGACCTGATCGTGCGCCACCGGCAGCCGGTGTGCAAGATGGCCTATGAGCGGCTGTCTGCGCGCCCAAGCAAGCTCTACGGCGTCGGCATGCCCAGCAACTACGCTGCCCAGCGCGGGCCCCGGTTGAGCAAGTTCTTCCGGCAGGCCTAAGCGGTCCGAGACAGATTGCTTTACCTGACTTTGCCCTCCGGCAGCGGCGCGTGCTTCAAGGCAGAACCGCCAAAGCGCCAAGCCGCCAAAGTCTGCTTCTTTTGGCGAGTTGGCGTTTTGGCGGTGAAGCAGTTGTCGTTTCGCATTGCCACGCACGGCTCAGGACTCATGCGTGACCGCCTAGTCCAGCAAACGAATCAACCACTGCGTTGAACCTGAACGCCCCGTGCAAGATTTTTCGCGCGATTTGGCCCGCAGAATCTTACACCGATTGTCGCCGAGTGGCCTGATTCAGCCTTTGCGGCGCGGCGCGGCGTGCTTATGCTTTGCCCTGTTTCGGCATCCGGCGGGCAGACACGGGGCGGCGCATTGCCAATCGACTTTTCCAGTCTTCCGAAGACCGAGCTCCACGCGCACCTGGAGGGGTCCATCCCCGTGGAGGCTTTGTACGAGCTGGTCAAGAAGCACAATCGGCTTGCCGAGGCGCCGACACTGGACGACGTGCGCCGCCGCTACGAGTTTGACGATTTCGCCCACTTCCTTGAGGTGTACAAGTGGACCGTCAGCCTGCTCAAAGACCCTGACGATTACGAGTTCGTCGCCTGCGAAGCCGCCCGCAAACTGGCCGAGCAGAACGTGCTGTACGCTGAGATCATGATCGGCCTGGGCGCCAGCGTGCGCTTCGGCGGCCACAAGCCGCGCGAGATCGTGCACGCCGCATGGCGCGGTTTTCAGCACGCGATGCGCGAACATGGCATCGTGATCCGCGCACAGGTCGCCACCAGCCGCGACCACGGCGTAGAGTTCGCGATGGATCGCCTGCGCGACGTGGAGCCGCTGCTGGGCGAAGTCGATATCTGCGCGTTCAACATCGGCGGCAACGAGCACCTTTACCCGCTGCCTGACTACACCGGCGTGTTCAAACGTGCCAAAGAGATGGGGCTGAGGATCTGCATTCATGCCGGCGAAGTCAGTGGCCCCAAAGACATCTACGACGCGCTGGCCATGGAGCCTGACCGCATCGGCCACGGCATTCGCAGTGTGCAAGACCCCGCACTGATGGCAGAGCTCAGGCGCCGCGACGTGCCTCTTGAAATCTGCCCCATGAGCAACGAAGCGACCGGCGCGGTGGAGCGGCTGGCGGATCACCCGCTGCCGCAACTGCTGGCGGCAGGCGTGCCTTTAGTGCTGAGCAGCGACGACCCAGCCATGTTCCACACCAGCGTGACGCGCGAGTACGAAATCGCGCACGAGGTGCTGGGTGTTGACGTGTCAACGCTGGTCGGCATCGCGCGGGCCGGCTTTCGCTACGGGTTCATCGAAGACGGGCAGCGCGCAGGGTTGATGCAACGCTTTGACCAGCAAGCCCGACAGTGGTGCGCGGATCGGGGCGTGGCGTTTCCTGCCTGATGGGCAAACGGCTTGACGCGAAGGGTGCGCGAAGCTCGCGAAGAATTGCCTGCGACCAGGGTCAACTTCGTGGCCCTTCGTGGTTGATTGCCGTTCTGAGTTGTCCGCAGGGCGCCCCAAATGACAGGGGGCGGGACCATGTCCCGCCCTCTGTGTGTCGCCGTTGTCGCTACTTCTGTTCGTACAAGTACACGTGGCCGCCGTTAACGCGGGGTGTGCGATACTTGTTCAGCTCGATGGTCAGCTCCGACATCCTGGCCCGATCGGCCTGGATGCTCTCGTTACTGGCGATCTTGTCTGTTACGTGTTTCTTGAACAGCGCGGCCTGCGCCTCGCGGCTGAGCTTGCCGCCGTTCTCTTCTTCGGCTGCCGCCAGCGCACCGCGGTAGGCCGTCATGTACCTCGCATACGCGGTTGAGTACCTTTGCGAGGCGGTCTGGTACTCCTGGTTGGCTTTTTCGTAGGCGGCCTTTTCTTCGTCGCTCAATCCGTCGCGCATTTGGCCGCCGCCGGAAAAACGATCGCCGGCCAGGATGTCCAGCTTGCCGTCACCGGTCACGTCCGCCACCCAGATGCGCACGCCGCTGCGAGGCGCCATGCCTTCCTTGCCCGGCTTGATCAGCGGCTTGAGCGCGGTCAGCACGGGGGTGCGATCGGCGCCGGTCACGGGGGCGCCTTCGGCGCGCTCGCGGACGTTCTCGGCCCACGAAATGACGCCGTCGCTGCTGGCTGTCACGAGGTCAAGGTCGCCGTCGCCGTCCCAGTCGATGATCATCGGGTCACTGTGCACGCCGGTGATCTTGAGGGGCTTGCCGTCCACATCCATCAATTGCTCAGGCTTGGGGGCGAACTTGCCCTTGCCCTCGCCTTTGAACACGAAGAACGTGCCCTGGAAGTTGCCCGCCACGATGTCGAGGTGGCCGTTGCCGTTCCAATCCACGGCATAGGGGCGCGTGCAGATGTTTTGCGTGAGGCGGCTGTCGCCGGTGCCGTCAAGATCAGAGATAATCTGCAGCAGCTTGTCGTCGGTGCCCTTCAGCTCTACGGGCTTGGCGAACTTGCCTTCCTTGTCGCCGTACAGCACCCAGAATGAGCCCACCATGCTGGAGTGGCCGCTTTGGCTGTAGCAGCCGGAAAGAATGTCGTTGAAGCCGTCGCCGTTCAGATCCACAACCTGTGGAGTGCTGCTGGTGCATCACCAGACGCCGGGAATTTTGGCGATCTCGCCGCCGGCTTGCAGCCACTCGTGGGCGCCGAAGCTCAGCTTGCCGTCTTCGCCCTTGATGCCCTTATAAAGGCCGATCTTGCCGTCGCGGAACTGCCCGACCAGCAGGTCGGGCACGCCGTCGCCGGTAAAGTCGGCCAGGCCCGGGGATGCGTAGCCCGGTGATTCGACCTCGATCAACTTGTCGCCGCCCTTGATCTGGCGCGGCTCGTGAAACGTGTAGTCGCCGGCCGCCAGCGCGGATGGCCCAGCCACCGCCGCGGCAAGCATAAGTGCATGCAAGCGCTTCATGGTCATCTCCCCAAGTGATTCAGCACAAGACAACGAACGGTTAAAGTACAAGGGATTATACGCACCCGTAACAGTAAAAACCGCCACTTTCCGGGGAATGCCGCGGGCTATCGCATTCTTGGGCGGCACTTGGGTGGCATCGCCGTCCCGGCGATGCGCACGTCCGAGACGGCCGTGTAACGCCACTGGCGAGACGCCAATGCCACGCCTTCATTCGGCCGGCTCGGCGTCGATCAGGCGGCCGTTCTCGCGCTGGGACATGGCTTGCTGGTAGTGGCGATAATACTCGTGCTCGTGGATGCTTACCACGTGGATGTTGAGTCGCTTCACCGCGTTGGCGCGGTGAATCTCCTCGAGGATGCCAAGGCTGGTCGGCTCGCCGTCGCTGAGCAGCACAATCGTATCGGCTTCTGCCCGCTCAATGATCTCGAGCAGCGCCGCCTTGATATCCGTGCCGCCCTGCGGATCGACCATCAGCATCCAGTTGACCGACTTGCGCCTCTGGTCGATGCCGTTCAGCACGCGCTCGCTGTGCAGCCTGTCCATGTTGAACAGCGTGATGCCGTAGTGCGCCTTCTGGCTTAGCGCATCCAGCGCCGCGTTCAGCTCGCACGCCGCCACGTAGAATCGCGGCAGGTAGCCGTCACGCATAAGCCGCGAGACTTCGGGGCGTCGCCGCAGGATGTCGGCTTTGCGGTCAGGAAACTCGGCACGCTGGGGCTCGCGCGACACCGCCATGGCCATGCTGATGCTGCGGTCAAGCGCGAACTGCAGGTTGGTGCTGTCGAGCTCAAGCCCATAGAACGTGGCGGCCGTCTTCTGGCGCGAACGCTGATAGGGCACGCCACGCAGCGATTGCAGCTTGCGCGCCTGCAGCGGCGCCTCGGCCGCGATCGTGTCGGCCCACTTCTTCAACTGGTCGCCGTGCGCCTGCCCCGTCAGGTCGCTCAATAGCGCGATTGCCTCAGCAAACACGCGGCCGTCGTCAAGCCGTATGGCCAGTTGCAGCACCGGCAGCAGGCATTCTTTGGGCCGCGCGTGCAGCAGGTAGTCCAGCGCCGCCGAAACGACCCACCACTGCTCGTGCTCAAGCAACTTGATGGCAGCTTCGTCGTGGCGCAGGCCCATTGGCCCGGCAGCCAGCAAGGCGGCTGCGCGGCGCGCGGGGTTATCGTCGGCGATCCAGGCGGCAACCAGCTTGGCGGCATCTTCGGCACAGGCGCCGGTCGCAGCACAGGCAAACAGCGCGTGCGTGATGATCTCGTCGTCGGCGGCAGCAAGCTTGGGCCGAAGCTTTTCGCCAGCCGCCTTCAACTCTTCGCCCTCGTAGCGTTGCGGCAGGCGCTGCAGCATGCGCAAAGCCGCAAGCACGCGCGCGCGGTCATCGTCGTTGATCCACGCGGCGGCGCCAGCAAATGGCACCTGCGCGCGATTGACCGAGACCATCCACCAGTCAACTTCGGTGTCGAAGGCCTTGCGCAGCTCGGCCGCTGCAGCCGCGACGGCTTGATGCGATTCGGGCTGCGACAGGCGCGCGAGCAAACTGCCGAAAAAGTGCGGCCGTTCAGTCATGCGCCCGCCCGGCTTCTTGGCGATGACTTCATTGAGCGCCGCTGTCTCAAGCGGCCCGCCGATGGCGGCGTGCGCCACCCGGGCCGCTTCTTCCAGGTTCGGCAGCGCCTTGAGTGCATCCACCCCGCGCGCGTCACCGCGCTGCAGCAGGCGGATGGCGGCTTCGATGCGGGCCTCGGGCACTTTGGCCTGGGCGGCCGCCGTCGCCAAAGCCTCCAGGGCGGCTTCAGTGCCGGCGTCGTCGATGGCCTTGACGGCGGCCTCGGCGCTCGCGTCTTCGCCCAGCGCCGACTGCTCCAGGATGCGCAGCGGGGCATGCACGCCGTACAGGCCAAGCCAGCGGATGCACGATGCGCGGCGCTGTGCGGTCTTGGCGCGGTTGTGCAGCTTCATCAATTCGCGGTGATCGTCGGCGTCGCGATGGCGGACAATGGCCGATGCAGCCCATGAGGCAACGTCGTCATCCGCATCGCTATCAACGACCTCGAGCAGAAACTTCGAAACGGTGCTTTCCGGCCAGCGGACGAGGCTTTCGATCAGGCGGTACTTGTCGGCTTTGCTGGCAGTCTTCCAGGCTTTCTTGACTTCGCGCAGATGCTCGCGTGCCGGCCGCGCGTCGGCGCCCTTGAGCTTTTCGGCGCCAACTGGCCACGCCAGCAGGGCCAGCAGCGGAAACATCAGCCAACACGCACGCAAAGCAGGCTCCGGCAGGCGAATCGCCAACATCGTAGAAGCAGACGGGCGCAGTGACAGCCAAAAGGCAGGCCGACACCCCTGTCTTTTCCCCTGTTCTAGGCCTGATGTTCGGGTATCCTGTACACCTTACGTGGGAGGCTGGTATGCGGAGCCTGATCGTTCCCGGCTTGCTGGCTGCGGCGATGATCGCTTGCGGCGTGGCTGGATTGGTGCAAGCCGACGGCAAGACCGAGGCCCCGCGCCTGGGCCAAAGCTGGCAGAAGATCCGCGACTCGCTTGATCAGGCCTATGAGCAGCTTCAGGAGGGCGCGGGCGTCAAACCGGCCGCCATCTGCGACGACGACACCTTTCTGCGCCGCATCTACCTTGATTTGACGGGTATGCCGCCTTCGCCAGAGCAGATTGCGGCCTTTAACCCCGGCGGTCGCGACAGCAACCGCAGGCGCGGCCAGGAGAAACGCGAAGCCATCGTTGACCAACTGCTGCAAAGCCCCGAGTTCGCCGATCACATCGCAACCTGGTGGCGCGTGATCTTGACCGAGCGCCGCGGTAACGGGCGCTACCACAACATGCTGGATGAGTACCTGCGCGGGCACTTCGCGGCCAACACGCCTTGGAACGAAATCGTGCACGGCTTGATTGCCGCCAGGGGTGACTCGCGCGAGAACCTTGCGCTGGGCTATCTGCTGAACTTCGAAAACGACCGCGTCGCCATGGCCGGCATGACCAGCAAGGCTTTTCTCGGGCGCCAGATTCAGTGCGCTGAGTGCCACGACCACCCGTACGAAGACTGGAAGATGGACGACTTTGAAGGCTTCCAGGGCTTCTTTCGCCTGTTTCGTACCGCATCGCGCACCGAAAACGACGTGACATGGTGGTACAGCGTTGATACCCCGGCACGCAGCCAGATGGATGTCGCCTCAAAGCTGCGTCTCAAGGGCCGCTACAAAGTGCCCCAGTACCTCGGCGCGACGGCCTATGAGTACACCAAGGACAAGTCCTTGCGCGAGTCGCTGGCCGACTGGATGACCGCTGACGAAAACGCCTGGTTCAGCGAGATGACGGTCAACCGCTACCTGGACTACCTGCTGGGTATCGGGTTCGTGAACCCTGTCGATGACTTCAACAGCTTCAACCAGCCGCCACTGCCCCTGGTCATGGAGATCATGGGCAAAGACTTTGCGGCCAGCGGCTTTGACACGCGCTATCTGCTGCGCGCCATCACCACCAGCAAGATCTACCAGCGCGAGGTGCAGCCCAACCGCACCAACCGCGAAGACCGCATCTATTACAGCCGCCAGTACGTGCGCAGCCTGACCCCCGAAATGGTGGAAGCGACCATCTTCAAGATCATGGGTGTTGACCGGCTTAACCCGCACGGCCATGTGCCTGACCTGCCGGACAACAAGCTGACGGCGGACGAGAAGGCCTTCAAGGCCACACGCGACCGCATCAGCGCATACAAGAACCGGGTGCGGCGCATGATTCGTGATGCCTGGGGCGGCGCGCCGGTGATCAAGGATGTTGACAATCACGACGGCAACATCCTGCAGGCGCTGATGTTCCTTAACGGGGAGCTATTTCCGCAGGGGCTTGAGCACTCGTTGGCAGACATCCTGGCCAATCACAAAACCGCGCCGGACCGCATCCGCATGATCTTCATGACCGTGCTGGGACGTCATCCGTCAAGCCGCGATATCGCCCGCATGAACAGTATCGTCGCGGCCTGGAAGGGCGGCGATGAAATCTATGAGGACCTGTTTGTGGCACTGATGAACACCACTGAATTCGTGAACCGCCATTAGCAAGGTCCGAAATCGCGAGCAACCTGTTCGCGGCAGCGGGGTTAAACCAGCCAGTACCGAGGAGCCATCCATGACCGAACTGAGCGTTTCACGCCGCGACTTTCTGCGCACCAGTGCCGCCGCCGGCGGCCTTCTGGTCACCAGCAGCTTTCTGGGCGGCAAGGTTTTCGGGCAGGATGCGCCGCGAGTTCGCAACAGCAAAATCAACGCGGTCATCCACCTGTACATGGAAGGCGGGCCGTCACAGTTCGAAACGTTTGACCCCAAACCCGGCGCGAAGAACGGCGGCCCCACCAAGGCCATCGAAACCGAAGTTCCGGGGTTTACGCCCGCCGACAACCTGCCGCACATTGCAAAGCGCGCCAAAGACCTGCTGCTGATCAAGAGCATGTCCACGCGCGAAGGCAACCACTCGCGCGGCGCCTACCTGATGCGCACCGGCTATGCCCCGAACCCCACGGTGCGGCACCCCAGCCTGGGCAGCATCGTGGCGCAGCAGCTCGGCAAAGCCGACTTTGACCTGCCGAACTTCGTGAAGCTGCGCGGCGCGCCTTTTCCTGCCGGCTATGTGGGCGTTGAGAACAACCCGTTTGTGATATCGCGGCCCGGCGCGCGCATCGACAATCTTGATTACGCGCGCGGCGTGGACAAAGAGCGCATGGAACGCCGCATGAAACTCGTGCGCGAGATGGAAAAGGACTTTGCCAAGCGCCGCGGCGAAGAAGCCGTCGAGGCCCACGAGGCCATGTACGACAAGGCCCGCCGCCTGATGGACAGCCCGCTGCGCAAGAAGTTTTACCTGGACGACGAGCCCGAAGAAACGCGCAAGGCCTATGGCCCCGGCGCTTTTGCCGACTCATTGATCATCGCACGCCGTCTGGTGGAAACCGGGGTGCCGGCAGTCGAAGTCGTGCTGGGC
>CAZZBH010000077.1:0-19448 GCA_964652605.1 uncultured Planctomycetaceae bacterium | reverse complement strand
GAAAGCCTACTGATTGCTGGCAGGGCTCTTGCGCAGTCGACGCGCACAATCGCCCCGCGGGGAAACCCGCGCCGCATCCGGAGAATAGCCGCTCCGGACGCGCAAAGTGGGGGGCTGTCCCCACAACGCAGGCCACCTGCACAAAACCAAGGGCTGGGGAATCACCCTAGCCGGCAAAGACCCCCGCCACGCGGGGGTCTTTTGCTTTTGTGGTGTGGGCACCCCGCCGGCGTTACGCGCCCTTGACGCGGATGCCGCCGACCAAGCCGAGATAGCGGAACTCGCTGAGCTTCCGGATCAACGGTTTCAATTCATGCGGACGAAGGTCGATCGCATCGACTTCAGTGTGCGGCACCCACTCAACGCCGACTTGCGCGGAGTCGGGCGTAACGCCCTGGCCCACTTCGCACCCCGGCTCCAGCGCGCAAAAGAAATAGAACTCGATCGCGTGCGTCGCGTTCGGTTCGTCGTACCACTCTAGCACGCCCAGCATCTCGCCAACGCTGACGACCGCGCCGGTTTCCTCGTGGCACTCGCGCCGCACCGCGTCCGCCAAGGTTTCGACGGGTAGCTGGCCGCCTCCGGGAAAGCAAAACCATTCACCGGTGCCATCCACGCAGCGCGTAAGCAACACGCGCCCGTCCCGCACAATCACGCCCTTGGCTGAGTTGCGAAGTTTCATCGCGGTAGTGTAGGGCGACATCGCGCGCCGCGTAGGGGATGAGCGATCGGTTCTTGAAGTTGTTCTTGAGCGTGTGACTACTGCCCAGCACAATCGGTGAATGAGCTACGACCGCAAGCCCACGCGCTACCCGCAGAAGCGCCACCAACCCGGCAACCGTCCAAGTCCATCGCAACCCGCAGAGCCGGCTCAACCCGATGAGTTTGGTGAGAAGGCATCCAAAATACTCGAGTACGCCCGGGCTCATCCCGACATTGGCGACCTGGAACAGTATCCGCGCGAGAACTTCGCCGGTGCGGGCCGGAGATTCAGTGCCTACCTACTCGACTGTCTGATCGTGATCCCCTCAATGCTTGTCGTTTCGTGGATCTTGGGCACGCTGCCACTCTCTGGTTATCGGGAAGCAGCTAGCGTTGGAGTCTTCGGACTCGAGCCGCGCGTCGCGAACGCCATCACCAAGCTGGTCCAGCTGCTGCTCTACGATGTGTATTTCACTGCCACTGTGCATCGATGGAGCGGAACATGGGGCCAGAAATTTGTCGGGATTTCCGTCCTTTGCCGCGATCTGGCATTACCCAACAAGGGCCAAGCTCGAGGCCGCTACTTTGCGACGGTACTCGCGACTCTACCCGTCGGGCTTGGGTTGCTGGGAATTGTTAGTGGGCGGCATCGCCGCGGGTGGCAGGACAAGCTCTCTGGTACCTACACAATGCTACGGGACAACGTTCCAGGTGACGTCGTCTGGGCTGCAAGCCGTCGTACGCGCGACAAGAAGGAGACTGCAAAAGAGGGCGCGGATGCGACCGGTGCGTTGATGTTCGTAATCCTGTTCGTGTTCGCGCCGGGGCTCATCGTGCTGGGTCTGTGCTACGTTGTGTTGCGCAAGACCGGGTTGATCAAGAAGAAGGCGGAAGTTGAATCGGGCGAAGAGACCGACTGAATGCGATCCCGGTGTGTCAGCATGCCCAAAGTTGTCACCATATCAACTATAGACCGACACCGCTGGATTTGGTTTTGCGGTGGGATATGTTTCTTCTCGTGCAGTGCGGTACGGCAGTACCGGGTTGCAGGAGACTCCTCTGCTGATGGGATCTCCGGGGTCAGGCCGGCGCGGGGTGACTCGCGCAGGTGGATGAAGGGGAAACCCTCTCAAACACTGGTCGGGCTCATGCGCAGTCGACGCGCACAACCGCCCCGCGGGGAAACCCGCGCCGCGAACGAGGGATAGCCACCTCATTCGCGCAAGGTGGGGGGCTGTCCCCACAACGCAGGCCACCTGCACAAAACCTCAGGCGAAGGCGCAAGCCTAAGCCGGCAAAGACCCCCGCCTCGCGGGGGTCTGTTGCATTTGCCTGCTCACGCCGCCATCGCCTTGCCCGCCAGCCATCCTGTTGTCCATGCGGCTTGGAAATTGAACCCGCCGGTGATGCCGTCGATGTCGAGCAACTCGCCAGCGAAATGCAGGCCGGGGCAGATGCGGCTTTCCATCGTTCTAAAATTCACTTCGCTCAGCCGCACGCCGCCGCAGGTGACGAACTCGTCCTTGTTCAGCGTCTTGCCGATCACCGGCAGCTCGGTCCGACTCAACTGCTGCACCAGCCGGTGCCGCAGCGCGCGCGAAAGCCCCGACCAGCGCGTCTCGCGCGGCACTCCTGCCGCCAGCACCAGCGCCTCCCATAGCCGCGAAGTCAGCGGCGCCATCGGCGTGTTGACCACCAGCTTGGCGGGATGCTCCTGCAGGCGCGCTTCGAGGGCGGCTTCGGTCGCATTGGTGTCGTGCTCCGGCAGCCAGTTCAGGTGGATCGGGAACTTGTAATCCAGCGCCGCCAGCTTGCGCGCGCCCCAGGCCGACAGCCGCAGGATTACCGGCCCGCTAAGCCCCCAGTGCGTGAACAGCAGGATGTCCGTTTCGCGCAGCCCCGTGCCGGGCACGGAAGCCTGCACCGGCGCGACCACGATGCCCGCAAGCTCGTGCACCCAACTTGCGTCCACATGAAAGGTAAACAGCGACGGTACCGGCGGCTCCAGTGTGTGCCCGAGGCTGACAGCCAGGTCGCCCATCGCGGGAACGCGGCACCCGCCGGTGGCGATCAGCACGCGGTCGAAGGTGAGTGTCTCACCGCCCGCCAGCGTTACGCGGAACTCGCCGTCTTCGCGCGTGATGCGCTCGACGCCCGCGTTGGCGCGAAGCTCCACGCCCGCCGCGCGCGCCGCCTGTAGAAAGCAGTCGATGATCGTCTGTGACGAATCGGAAACCGGGAACAGGCACCCGTCCTCCTGCGTGTACATCTCCACGCCGCGCGCCTTGAACCAGGCGATGGTGTCAGCCGGCTGAAACGCGTTGAACGGGCCGATCAGCGGGTGCTCGCCGCGCGGAAAGCGCCGCGCCAGCTCGCGCGGGTCGAAGCAGGCATGGGTGACGTTGCAGCGCCCGCCGCCGGAAATTTTCACCTTAGAAAGAAACCGCGCCGTCTTTTCCAGGATGGTAACGCGAGCGCCGGTGCCAGCCTCCGCGCAAGTGATCGCAGCAAAGAACCCAGCCGCGCCACCACCAACAATCCCCACCCGAACACCCATGGCGGGCAAGTTAGCAGAAAGCGTCAGTGCAGTCCCGGCGCGTCACGCCGCCAGTTCCTTCAACCGGTCGTCGCTCAGCAGCGCCTTGCTGGCTTTGGCGGCCTCTAGAATCCGGTTGACTCGGTCTTCGGTGGGTTCGTAGCCGTGGCTTTCCAGCCAGTACACCACGTTGCTTTTGCCGCTCATGTGGCCTACCCGTATTCTTTGCTCCAGGCCGAACTCTCCGGCTGGCACTCCTGAGTACACTCGGTCGGCTAACCAGTTCTCGCCCTTCTTTTTGGCTTTGATTACGGCTGCGGCGTGTACTCCTGTGCCTGTGTCGAAGGCGTCTTCGCCGAATACGGGATAGTTCTCGGGCAGAGGCACTCCGGTGTACTCGTGGGCCTTGCGCACGTATTCAGCCAGTGCGCTCAGGTCGTTGTCTATCAAACCCATCAGCTTCAGGTTCACGAGCAACTGGTCCATCTGGGTGTTGCCTACCCGCTCGCCCAGGCCCAAGGCGGTGCCGTGGATGATGTCGGCGCCGGCTTCGACAGCCGCCAATGCGTTCATCAAGCCGAGCCCGCGGTCGCTGTGCCCATGCCAGTTCACGAGCACGTCTTTGCCGCTGGGCTTCACAATTTCGTCAAACACAAAGCGCAGCAGTTGCTTCACGCCATGGGGCGTCACGTGGCCGCAGGTATCGCAGACGCAGATACTGTACGCGCCGAGTTCAATCGCGCGCGAGTACAGCGCCTTGATGTCTTCCGGCTTGCTGCGTGTGGTGTCCTCGGTGACGAACATGACGGGAATCTTGTGGTCGATGGCCCATTTGACGGCGCCTTCCATCGTTGAGATCAGCTTCTGCAGCGTCCAACCTTCCGTGTACTGGCGGATCGGGCTGGTGCCGAGAAACGCGCTGGCCTGGATGGGGATGCCGTACTTCTGCTGCAACTCGTCGATGGGTTCGATGTCGCTGACCACGGTGCGCACGGCGCAACCCGGCTTGATCTTCATTTTCTCTGTCACGATGGTGCTGAGCAGCGCGTCAATGTGTTCGCGGTGCTGGGGGCCGGCGCCGGGGAGACCTAAGTCAACACGGTCGATGCCAAGTTTTTCCATCAATCGAAGGATGGTGATCTTCTGTTCAACCGTTGGATTGATTGCTGAGGGGCTCTGCAGTCCATCACGCAGGGTTTCGTCGTCAAACGCGACCGGCTTCTTGCGGTCGTAGATGGCGTCGTTGCCGACGCGGTTCCAGTCGTGAATGAGCTGCTGTTCGCCAGGAGTTGCGGTCGTCATTTTGGCTCCATCCCTCGAAGGGCCTAACGTGGGCGCTCGCGGGTTGTATTCCCCTCAGTATAGACGACAGGGATGCGTGGGGAAGGGATTGTGAAGCAAGCCCGCAACCTTGCATCGTAATAACCGGGCGACCATACTCCGCCCCAGGGAGAGCGTAATGAGACGTCTGGTTCCGCTGCTGTTGTTGATCGTTGCCGCATGCCACACAAGTGTTCGTGAAATCGAGCCATCCGAGGCATTCCGCAATGCTCTCGACGAAGTCATGCAGCGCCAGCCTGAGCCACTGAAGGTCAAGCCGGATCAGCTAGCCGAGCGTCGCGAGCCGGTAATCCTGCGCCTGTCGATGGAAAACTGCATTGAGCTCGCGATGGCGCATAACCGCGGCATCCTGTTTGAGCGTTTGAACGCCGCGCTGGCGGCGGCCGATGTGGTTGCTTCGCGTGCCCATCTCGATTTTCGCGTAGGTGCCAATGTCGGGTACACGCGTGAGGAGGCCGAAGTCGTCAGCCGCTTTCCCGGTGATGCGCGCGAGCAGGAAATCAACGCGGTAACAAACTACGGCATAAACGCCACGCTGCCCTTTGCAAGCGGCACGACGGTGGAGTTTGACGGCGGTTTCGTGCGCCGTGATACGAACAACCCGTTCACTACCTTTGAGTTCTTCCCCGATGCCTCGTTGCTCGTCCGCCAGTCATTGCTGAACGGCGTCGGCACGGTGCCGAACCTGGGCCCTACGTGGATTGCCGAAAACAACCAGCAGATCGCCGACTGGCAAGTAGAGGCATCCCGCAACGATCAGGCTTTCAACGTCGCTATGGCATACTGGAGCCTGGTTGAAGCCGAAGGTGAACTGGCTGTGTTCCGCGCGCAGGCTGATCTTGCCAGTGACGCACTTGAGCTTGCGCAGCAGCGGCTTGACGCCGAAATCGGCACACGCCTGGACGTGCTGGACCAGCAAACGAACCTAGAGACAACGCAAGTCGCGATCATTCGCGCCGAAGGTCTGGTCGAGCAGCGCATTGACGAACTGCTTTACGCCATGCACCCGGACCTGATTCACGGCTATGCTCTGTTCGAGAACTACCGCATCGTCATTCAGCCGACGACGGCAGTGGACCTTGAGCCGGCGGCAGGAGACGCCCCGTCACTGCTGTCTGAGGTGCAGGCGGCGTTGCGGCGTCGGCCGGAGATCCGGCAGGCACGCAAGCGGGTGGAGAACTCGGGCATCGCAATACGCATCGGCGAGTACGGTCTGCTTCCTACCTTGGATCTGGAGGGGCACGTCGGCAACAGCGGCAGCGGCGTGGAGTTTGAGGAAAGTTGGGAGAACTTCTTCGAGCTCAAGAACCTGCGCTACGGGTTCGCGCTGAACTTCAGCGTGCCGCTCCAGAACAGCGCAGCGCGCGCGAACCTGACACAGGCCGAGCTGAACCGGCGAAGCGCCATCCTCGCAGCGCGCGACGTTGAGACCAACGTTATCCTGGAAGTGAACAGCGCTGTCCGCGCCCTGCGCACCTCGCGCCGCGCCGTGGAGGCAGCTACCAAAGCCCGCACCAGCGCGTTTGCGCGACATGAAGCCGAGCAGGAACGTCAGCGGGCAGGCCTTTCGACCGGTTTTGACGTCAAGCGCGTGCAGAACGAGCTGACTGCGGCGGAGCTTGAGCTGGTCAAGGCGCGCATTGAGCTGGAGCGCGCCCGGATGCAACTGCAGCGCGCGACCGGTGAGATGGGCCGATAACCCGGTTGGCCTTGCCGTGCCAGGTTGACCTTAGGCAGCCGGGTCGCGTTGCCTGGCCTCTTTGTCCAGCCGGTCGGCAAGCATGCGCTCCACCTTTCGATCGAAGCCCCTGAGCAAGTAGCGCGCGGCAGGGATGCTGATCAGCAGCGCGCCAAGCCAGAAGAACAGCGCGTACGCCTCAAGCCACTCGACCGTGGCGGCTGCGGCATAACCCAGGTAGGCATAGCCGGTAGCTGACAGCAACGATCCCAAGCCGGCCCCAGCCACAACGCGCCATGCGCGCACACGCCGAAGACCAGCCGCTGCCGGCACGAAGCGCCCGATCCAGGGCAGGAAGCGTCCCAATGCCATCAGCGGCAGGGCCCAACGGTTCATGCCAAGCTGCATCAGGTCCAGCCGCGCTTTGCCTTTCGGCGAGCGTACAATGCGCTCAAGCCAGCCGGCCCTCCAGCGGCCTAGCGCGAACATGATCATGTCCGATGTGAAGCTTCCCGCAGCGCCGGCCAGGATCACCCCGGTCAGGGTGATGTGCTCCTGGATTCCCGCGACCACTCCGCCTGCTACAACAAACGATTGCAAGCCGGATTGATCGGCAAGTGTGCCGAGCGCTACGGCGAGATACCCGTACTGCTCGACCCAGGTTTCGATTGTCTCCCAATCCATAGGGTGTCCGACGACAAGACGGCAGGTTAACGTCGCGCCGGTCAAAGGCACTCCCATGCACGACATGCGCAGCATCCCCACGCCTTGCCTGGTGCTCGACCTCGAGCGGCTGATGGCCAATGCAGAATTCATGGCCAGGCGGGCGCAAGCCCTCGGCGTGAGATTGCGGCCTCACATGAAGACCGCTAAGTCGGCAGAGGTGGCGCGGGTGGCGACGGCCGGTCAGTTCGGCGGCATCACCGTTTCGACGCTGGCAGAGGCAGAGTACTTCTTCGCGCGCGGGTTTACGGACATTACGCTGGCCGTCGGCTTTCTGCCGCAAAGGCTGCCGCGTGCGCTGAAGCTGGCGTCGCAAGGCGCAAGCCTAACGATATTGGTGGACCATGAAGCGGCTGCGCGCGAGATGCCGCCCGAGCTACCGGTGCTGATCGAAGTGGATTGCGGCGACCACCGAGGCGGCGTGGACCCGGATTCTGCTGACCTGCTGTCGATTGCAGACCTGCTGGCCGGCCGCGGCGTGCGGGTTGCCGGAGTGCTTACCCATGGCGGCCACAGCTACCGTGCCGCCAGTGTTGAGGAAGTGCAAGCGGTGGCAAGGCAGGAGCGCGACGCGGCTGTGCATGCAGCAACGCGGCTGCGTCAAGCGGGGTTCACGATTGACACCGTCAGTGTGGGCAGCACGCCGACATGCACGCACGCAGAGGACTTTGTCGGATGCACCGAGATGCGGCCGGGTGTGTACTTGTTCGGCGATATCGACCAGGCGGGTCTGCACTCAATGCCCCGCGAGCGCATAGCCGTCACTGTGCTGACCAGCGTGATCGGCGTGTACCCCGCGCAGAACAAGGTGATTGTTGATGCCGGCGGCCTCGCGCTCAGCAAGGACGCCAGCGGGCAACGCCACGGCGAGCGCATCGGGTACGGGTTGGTGCTGGACGAGGAAGGCGGCGTAATTCCCGGTGCATGGGTGTTTGCGTGCAGTCAGGAGCATGGCCAGATCACATCCGATCAGCCGCTGCCGTGGGATCGGTTAGGTGTCGGCACTAGGCTGCGCATCCAACCCAATCACATCTGCATGACCGCGGCCGCACACCCTGGCTATCACGTGATCAACGGCGGCACCAAAGTAGAGGGCTGGTGGCCCCGCGTGAACGGTTGGGCCTAGGCGCTACCGGCACTGGCGCGTGCTATGATGCGGCGGATCGTATCCAGGAAAACACAATGCTCGCTCGTGTGATTGGCGCATTGGCGCTGGTTTCGACGGTTGGTCTCTTGCTGGCTCGCGCGCAGGACGCTCCGGCGCCCGCGGTGCAGGATACGCGCATTGGCGACTGGGTGTTTGCCATGCCCAAGGGGATGAAAGTTGTCGCCTCGGCCACCGACGGCATGCCGGCTTTGCGGCCCGGATGCTCGCCCGACTCGCAGGTGTCCGAAGCGGTGTTGCGTGACACCGTGAAGATCGAGGGCAGCTTCCGTAAGTGGTTCAGCGAGCAATGGGCCACCGTGAAATCCGCCTGGACGTGGGAGCGCGTCTCCGAACCTGCTGGCACCGCCAGCGCGCGCAAGTACGACATGCTGGTAGCGGGCGGCCGCGGCAAGGCGAACGCAAGCGGAGAAGATCGCGTGGTGCTGTTCGCCGGCCTGCACAAGGCGGGCCGCGCCGCGACGCTGCTGTTCACCAGCGACGACTTTGAGCGCATGGACCAGATTGTGCTTGAGCTGGATGCCGTGCTCGGGTCAACGACGTTTGCCTCGCTGCGCGCCGAAGGCGAACCCGCGCCCACAATCAAGCTGCACATTGACGCCCGCGTGACGCCGTCGTTCCTGTGGGACAAGCCGCCCGAGTGGCCCAAGGGCGACTATCCGCTGGAGGGTGTGTGGGCGTACAGCAGCCTGGACCCTGAGTATGTGTACGGTGGCGGATGGAGCGTGCGCACGCGCTGGCACTACCTGATTTTTTTTCGTGACGGGCGCGCACTGCGCCGCATGCCGCCTGAGGGGTTGCACAGCTTCAGCTTCGACTGGTGGAAGCCGCAATTGCTTGACTACTGCGGCACTTACAAGGTGCATGGCGACAGCGTCGAGATCACCTGGGAGATGCGCGACGGCCAGACTCACAAGCAGACGGTCACGCGCTCCGGCGATGACTTGAAAGACCACAGCCGCGTCTTCCGCAGACCGCCGCGCGATGGCGCAAAGCTGCAAGGCCGCTACCTGACCGGCATTCGCAACAAACAGGATGCCGAGAGCGTGCCAGGCATGACCTTCCGCGAAGACGGCACCTTTGTCGACGAGGGCATGCTGTGGATGTTCAACACTTCGTGGTGGTGCGGCGGCGACTACTGGCTGAATGACGGCAAGAACCAGACCGGGGGTAAGGGCACATGGCGGGTGGCAGACTGGACGCTTGAGTTGATCTATGAGGACGGCCGCAAGCGCCGCTTCGGTTTTCACCTTGACCCAGCCGACCCAGGCAACGCCAAAGTGCTGTCCGTCAACGGCCAGCTCATTGGGCGGCATGACTGACAATTTACACGCCGGTGCTCAGCGATTACGTTGACGCGCAGGCATGGCCGAGTGGCGGAATGGCAGACGCTGGGGACTTAAAATCCCTTGAGGGGTTTCCCTCGTGTGGGTTCGAATCCCACCTCGGCCACCAATTGCCTCGGCGCCTGGCGCTGGCTGAGATTGCGCGCGTTGCGGCCAGCGACGAAAGGCAGCTTGAACGCCGCCCTTCGAGCTAATCTTTGAGCGCGTAGTTCATGGCTTGATCAAGCCCAGGGTGTTGGAAGTTGAAGCCCAGCTTGGTTGTTCGGGCTGGCAGCACCCTTTGGCTGTACAGCAGCATGTCCGCCATTTCTCCCAAAAGCAGGCGCAACGCCAGACGCGGGACCGGAAAGGGTGTCGGACGCCCCAGCGCTCGCCCCAGTGCTCTGGTGAAGTCGCGGTTGCGGGCCGGGGCCGGTGCAGCGCCGTTCAAGACGCCGCTTGCCTGATCACTTTCGAGTGCCCATTGAAACAGCCGCGCAATGTCTTCCAGCGTGATCCATGACCACCACTGCCGGCCGTGGGCGATGCGGCCACCCAGGCACAACTTGAAAGGCAGCATCATCTGCTTCAACGCGCCGCCGCTGCGATGAAGCACAACCGAAGTGCGCACAATGGCCACGCGCAACTTGTCGCTTTGCGCGGCAGCTTCCCAGTCGATGCTGAGTTGCGACAAGAAGTCGTCGCCGGGTGCGGCATCCTCTTTCAGTTCTTCGTCGCCCCGGTTTCCGTAGTAGCCAATCGCCGAGCCGCTAACGAACGTGCTCGCGCCGCGCTGCTCAGCCGCTTCGCGGATCTGGCGCGTGACGAGGACGCGGCTGTCACGCAGTTCGCGCTTATAGGCCTCGCTCCAGCGCCGGTCGATGCTGGCGCCGGCCAGGTTGACCACGGCGTCGAACGAATCGGGCAGGTCTTCGAGTGTGCAGGCTTTGATGCGCTTTCCGAACTGATCAATGGCCCGCGCAGGTGAACGCGACACCACCGTCACGACGTGGCCGGCTTCAAGCAGACGCGGTACCAGCGCGCTGCCGATAAAGCCCGTACCTCCTGTTACCAGAACATGCATGGAACACTCCGCGCGATGCCCTTGTTTGTTTAGCATCCCTGACTGATGCGGGAAGAAGATTTGAAAGGACTGGCATGCGAGGACTTGTGTTGACGGCGATGCTGCTGCTGCTGGCCGCCTGCCGCGCGCCGCAAAACCACACGCAAACGGCTGAGGGCGGCACGGCTGCCCGTGACCATTTTGAGCTGGACTATCGCGTGTGGCTTCCGCCGGGGTACGAGCGGGAGGGTGAACGCACATATCCGCTGCTGGTCTGGTTTCACGGCGGCGGCGAAAGTGAGTGGGGGTGGGGACGCGCGGGAGGCATCGGCGAGTTGATGCTTGAGCGCGTTGGTCAAGGTGAGCTTGAGCCCTTCATCGTCGTCAGCCCGAGCGCGGGCGCATTCAAGCCGGTGATGCGCACGCATGAACAACTTCTGGTTCAGCAGGTTCTTCCTGAGGTGCGCGCGCGCTACCGTGTCAACGGCACGACCGTTGCCATCGGACATTCGATGGGAGGCTTGAGCGCCTTGATTGTCAGCCTGCGCAACCCGCAGGTTTTTGACGCTGTCGTGGCTGCGAGCCCCTTTTTATTCGACACCTCGCCGTGGGACCCGCTGGCGCAGCGGCGTGCCTATGATGCCACAGTCGGGCGGCAGTTTACCTCGTTCTGGCGCGAGGATGTTGAACGCAACTTTGGTGTAGAGCGATTCTTCCGGCAACACGATCCGTTTTCGCTGGTGCGGGCGGGCACGGATATCGGCTTCAAGCTGCTTTTGACAAGTTCGCAGGACGACCCGTTGGGGTTGTACCCGCACAACTTCAGGCTTCATGCGTTGCTGACCGAGTACGGCCTAGAGCATGACTGGCTGGTGCAGAATGGTGTCGGCCACGGTACCGTAGAAGACCCCCGGGTGATGAACTGGCTTAACGAGCAAGCCCTTGTCGCAACCCACTGAGAGGCGGCCGGTGCACGTTGGTGCCCGCGGCATCGTGCTGCATCGCGGCCACGTGATGCTGCTGCGCGGCGAAGAGCCGGGGCGCGTTTATTATTTCCTTCCTGGCGGCATGGTGCGCCACGGCGAAACGCTGCAAGCCGCCTGCGAGCGTGAAGTGTTCGAGGAAACAGGGGTGCGTGTGCATGCTCGGCGCATGCTGTACTTGCGCGAGTTCATAGCACAGCGGCATCGGCGCCGCACATCCAGCATGCCGGAGAACCACCACGTTGTGGCAGCCGTATTTCTGTGTGAAGTAGCCGGTTCATCGGCTGAGAAGGCCCCGTCGTCTTTAGGAAAGTTCACGCCTGACCACGGCGCAGGCGGCGTGACGGGGCTGCTGTGGCTGAACCAGGCGGACATTGCCGGTATTGACCTTCACCCGCCGCAGTTGAAGGATGCCCTGACTGCGGAGTTTCCGCCGCCACTGGATGCCGGAGTGCAATTCTGGCCGGAATAGCAGGCAGCTGCAGTGCCGACGCCGAGTGTCAGCGGCACTGGTCGCAACATGGAAGTGTGGGGGTTCGCATGGTCCGACTGTTGTGTCTCCTTGCGTTTGCGGCCCCGCTTTGCGCACAGGATGATGTGCGCCGTGCCTTCAACCAGCTGGCTGCAGAATACCCTGGCCATCTGAAGGTTGCGGATTTTCCGGGCCTCGACAACGGTGCTTTCGTCGCCACCGCCCGTGACTACGCCGTCGATCATAGTCTGCCCTGCGTTGTGATCGTTGGCAGTCTGCACTTTCGCGAGCACACTTCGGCGGAGGCCTGCCTGCACCTCCTGCGCGAGGTTATCGAAGACGAGGCGGCGCGCGCGCAGCTCAAGCACGTCGAGCTGGTACTTATCCCCTGTGTTGACCCCGCCGCGCGCATGGTGCGCAGCGACGGAGTGGGGCTGCCCTTTGACGATGATCGTGACGGCCAGGCGGACGAAGACGGCCCCAGCGACCTCAATGGCGGCGGAATCCACCAGATGCGCGTCAGGCGCAAGGGCGGGCGCTACGTCGCCAGTTCAGCTGACCCCCGCATCCTGATCGAGGCGCCGCCCGGCGGCGTCGGCGAGTGGGACCTGTACTGGGAGGGCAAGGACGATGACGGCGACGGCCGCATCAACGAGGATGCCCGCGGCACGATCACCCTCTATAACGATTGGTCGATCCGCTGGGACGACAAGCAGCCGGGCGCAAACCGCTTCATGATGCAGCTCAAGCAAACGCGCGCGCTGGCAAATTTCCTGCTGTCCAAGCCGCTGCTCGCCGGGTTCCAGTTGCGCAGCATGGGCGCGGGGCCCGACTTTGCCGGCGGCCCGCCCTCGCGCGCCCCGCGCGGCGAAAGCACCCGCGAAGACCCGCTCGCGCGCGACAAGGGGATGGCCGAGACGCTCAAAAAACTCTGGGGCGAAGTTGACCGCGCCGCAATCAAGGCCCAGCCCGAGGGTGCGGGCAACTTCATCGACTGGTTGTACGAGTCGCAAGGCGCGCTGGCGGCGAACCTGCCGCTGGCCGTGCTCAAAGGGCAGCACGAAGACAAGAAAGAAGAAGGCGCGACTCGCGAGAAGCCGGGCGATGAGGAGCAGCGGCAACTGGCTTGGCTGGCCTACCAACCGGGCGACTACGCGGAATGGAAGGCGTACCAGCATCCGCAACTCGGCGAAGTTGAGATCGGCGGGTGGCGCATCGGCGCTCGCAGCAATCCCACCGAGGACGACCTGCGCGCGGGCGCGGCGCGCGTTGCCGGGTTCATCAAGGCGCTGCTGTCCAAAACGCCGCGCGTGGAAGTTTCCAAGGTTGAGGTGGAAGACAAGGGCGCAGGCTTGTGGCGCGTGCGCGCGACGCTGCACAACGCAGGGACGCTGGACTACCGCAGCGCGTTTGCCGAGCGCAGCCGCATAGGGCTGCCGCTGTTTGTTTCGCTGACCGACTCGGACGCCGTCCAGCTGATCAGCGGCACGCGCCGCAACGAACACGAAAACCTGCACGGCGGCGCGACGGGCACATTCGAGTGGCTAGTGCGGGCAGCCGAGACGGCTGAGTTGCAGATCAGCGTCGAATCCGAGCGCACGGGCAACTTCACGCACCGCGCGGTTATCAAGGATTGCCCGAAGATTCGCACGGAGGAGGAGTAGCATGCGCGCACTTCTGCGAAGCGTGGCTTGTCTCATTGTGCTGGCCGTCGTTGGTACACCTGGCCAGCCTCAACAGGCGCCGGAGCGCAAGACAGATCCCTTCCCTGGGTGGAACCAGCGCGTGGACGACACCAAGCTCGACTTCACGCACTACTGGCCGCTGGAGGAGGTCAACGCAACGGCCGAAATGCTGTGCACCCGCTTTCCTGAGCTGCTCTCAATGCGCGAAATCGGGCGCAGTTATCTCGACCGCCCGCTGTATTGCATCACGCTCACCAACGCCAAGACCGGCGGAGACACCGACAAGCCAGCGATGTACATCGACAGCAACATCCACGGCAACGAAACGCAGGGCACCGAGATCATCTTCGTCACCATCTGGTACATGCTGCGCAGTTATGGCCACGAAGACTGGGTCACGCGGCTTATCGACACGCGCAGCTTCTACTTCGTGCCGGTGGTCAATCCCGACAGCCGCCATCTTTGGTTCGCGACCGCGAACAATCCGCACAGGCTGCGAGGTAACCTTCGGCCGTTCGACAATGACCGCGACGGCCGACTTGACGAGGACCCTCCCAATGACCTGAACGGAGACGGCCGCATCACCCAGATGCGCAAGCGTGACCCATACGGCGATTGGGTGCTCGACCGCGACAAGCGCATCATGGTGCGCCGCAAACCGGGCCAGCCGGGCGAGTACCGCGTCTGGCGAACCGAGGGCATCGATGACGACGGCGACGGGCGGTTCAACGAAGACGATCTTGGCGGAGTCGATCTCAACCGCAACTTCCCGACTGAGTGGCGCCCGCGACACGAACAGGGCGGCGCCGGCGACTATCCGTGCAGCGAGCCTGAGGTGCGCGCGGTGGTCGATTTTCTGCTTGCGCATCCCAACATCGCGGGCATGCAGTTCTACCACAACACCGGGCGCATGATCCTGCGCCCGCCCGGAAGCTCACCTGATGCGGGCGTCGTATCGGCTGAGGACAGGCAGGTGTTCGACCAGCTTGGCCGGCGTGGCGAGCGCATCATCCCGGGGTATCGGTACTTTCAGACCCACGACGACCTGTACCGAGCAATGGGGACTCAGATTGACTTCGGGTATCTTGGCCTGGGCCGCTTTGTTTTCACCAACGAGTTGTGGGGCAGCACCGGCCACGAGGTGGACGGTTTACCCGGCACAAGCGCAGAGGACATACGCGACTGGCACGATGAATTCGGCTCAGGGCGCAGCTACATTGATTGGAAGCCGTTCAATCATCCGCAACTGGGCGAGATCGAGATCGGCGGGTGGGACCAGTTTGCCACGCGTATGCCACCCGCCGAGCTTTTCATTGAAGAAGGCTTTCGCAACGCGCTGTTCACGCTTCGACACGCGGAGAGTTTCGCGGAACTCGCGATTGCGGACGTGAAGACGACCTCTCTGGGCGGCGGGCTGGTGCGCGTACGCTTTTCCGTGCGTAACCTGGGTGCGTTCCCAACGGACAGCGTGAAGGCAGTCGAGCGCAGCGAAGACAACCCGGTCGAACTGCGCGTCGAAGGTGGCCAACTGGTGTCGTGCGCGCTTTGCGACGAATCGTTCGTCAACGCCGCGCTGCAACGCGGCAAGGTGAATTTCGGCCGAATCCCACGCATCCGCTCACAGGATGCCCAGCATGTAGAAGCAATCATCCGGGCTGCGCCGGCCGCAGTGGTCACCCTGCGCGCCTCTCACCCGCGTGCAGTTGACTCAGCCCTTTCCGTGACGTTGCCTTGAACGCCGCCGCAGAATGGCTGCACCGACCAGCAGCGCAAGCAGGGCGACCGGACCTGCCGGCGCCAATGCGCACCCCGAATTATCGTCACCATCACCTGTGTCGGCTGGCGCGGAAGTCACGGTCACGGTTACCAGATCGCTGTCCTGGAGTCCGTGGTTGTCAGTTACTGTGAGTGTGGCGGTGAAGACTCCGGGCGTGCTGTAGAAGTGGGACGTGTGCTGCGCGCTGCTGGTGTTGCCGTCGCCGAAGTCCCAGGCCCAGGTGACGATGCTGCCATCGGCGTCGCTGGAGGAGTCGGTGAATTGCACGAAGAGCGGCGCACTGCCGCTCAAGCCCGCCGGCATGGCCGTGAACGACGCAATCGGCGGCGTCGGCGCAAAGACCTGCACATTGACGTTCGTGCTGTTCTGAAGCGCGTCATCGTCGGTCGCTGTCAGCGTCGCGGTGAAAGAGCCGGCGGCTGTGTAGGTGTGCAACGGGTTTTGTTGCGTGGACGTGTTCCCGTCGCCGAACGCCCAAAGCCACGCCACGATCGTGCCGTCGCTGTCCGTGGACGTATCCGTGAATTGCACTGTCAGCGGGGCAAGCCCCTGCGCGGGTGACGGGCTGGTCGTGAACGACGCCACCGGGGGATCCGTCAGCACCACATTGACCGGCGCTTGCGCATCGTCCTGCAAGGCGCTGCTGTCAGTGACTGTCAGCGTCGCCGTGTAGCTTCCCGCCACTGTGTACGTGTGCGACGGATGTTGCTGTGTCGAACTGTTGCCGTCGCCAAAGTCCCACAGCCACCCGACGATGCTGCCGTCGCTGTCAGTCGAAGTGTCATTGAACTGGACACTGAACGGCACTTTGCCGGTCGCCGGCGACGGGTTGGTCGTGAATGAGGCCACCGGCGGCACGGGCACAGTCGCGTTTACAGTCGCCTGCGCGTCGTCGGTATCGTTGTCATTGTCTGTCACAGTCAGCGTGACTGTGTACTGGCCCGGAGCCGTGTAGCTGTGCTGCGGGTTCTGTAGAGTGGAGTTATTGCCATCGCCAAAGTCCCAGGCCCAGGCGACAATGCTGCCGTCCAGATCGCTCGATGTGTCGGTGAATTGCACGCTCAGCGGTGTTGGTCCCGTGGCAGGCGTCGGGCTTGTCGTGAATGAAGCCACCGGCGGCTGGTTGCCCAGGTAGCGAATGCGCCCTATGTGATAGCTGGTGCCGGTGCTGAGCCCGTTGCCGGACTGGGTGAAGTACATGTGGCCGTCCGGTCCGAACTTCATGTCGGTCGCGTACAGTCCGGTCACAAAGCGTCCGCCGCTGTCGGCAGCAATGGGTGTGATGGCATCCAGGTTCGCGCCGGTCAGCCGCCAGCGCCGGATGCTGCCGCCCTGCTGCAGCCAGTTACTAAGGTAGATGACGCTGTCGTTTGGATTGGCGGGGTCGCCGAACGGCCCGCCCTGAACGATTTCTACCCCGATGTGCGAAGACTGCTCGCGCCACAAGACTTTGCACTCGCTGCCGGCTGGGTTAATCGGGCTGTAATAAGGGCTGTTGGTGCCGGCGCTCGCGTTGGCGGTGTTCCAGAACCCGTCGCACCCGCGCTGAGTGAAGCACAGACGGTCCTGCAAGCTCACGCCGCTGGGGCCGCCGTTTTCGCTGATGTACATCGTCTCAGGCACGGGTGGGTTGGGGTGAAAGCAGAATCGGAAGGGGTTACGAAAGCCAATCGCCCAGATGCGCGCACGCACAGAGTCAGTTCCCTGCGCGGGGACGTAATGTGGGTTGGTGGTCAAGCCAAAGCCGTCCGATTTGTTCACCTTGAGAATCTTGCCGTGGTAGTAGTCCAGGTTGTCAGCCAGGCTGATGTTCGCGTCGTCGCCCAGCACGATGTAGATGCTGTCAGGATCGTTGGGGTGAAAGTCAATGTCGCCCGCATTGTGATTGCCGGCGTTTCGAGGAAGGCCCGACAGCAGGATTGTCTGCGTCGTTGTCCAGGCGGTGAACGTCGCGTCAGCTTGAATGCGCACGAGGCGCTGGTCGCTGGGTGTTGAGTAGAACAGGTACATGTAGCGGTTGGTGGTGAAGTCAGGGTCCAGCGCCATCCCCAACAGGCCGGACTCCGAAGACGTGTAGATGAACGACGTGAGGTCGGCAAACGGCGTGGCCTGCATGTCATAGCCGCCTGCGGCGTTTGGTGTCAGAAGGTGAATGATTCCGCGCTTCTGGCCCACGTACAGCCGACCCGTCGCATCAAAGTCCAGCGCGATGGTGCCGTAGCCAGGCGTGGCAAGCCAGTCCACCGTGAAGTCAGGATCAGAAAAAGTCTGCGCATGCAGCGCGCCCGCAAGCAACAGCGTTATCACAAACCAACGCATGGTCGGCCTCCACCAGGGTTTTGCCCAGATTGATTTCAGCATACCACGTGTTCGGTGTTTCCAGCGACTTCTTGGCCTTGGCCCCATGTGCCGATTGTGCATTCTGTGGGTGTTTCCACCTGCACGCCGCCGGGGTAGAATGCGGCTATGCTGAAAAGGGTTCCGATCACGTTGCTGGTGCTCGCATTGCTGGCGGGGGCGTATCACGCCAATGAGTTGAGTGACTCCAGCTACGAGAGCATTAAGCGCCATGTTCTGCCCAGCGCCGATGAGGAAACCTGGCGCAAGATCCCCTGGCGCACCACGTTCTGGCAGGGTGTCATTGACGCTAATAAGCAGGACAAGCCGGTGCTGTTGTTCGCCATGAACGGCCACCCCTTCGGCTGTACGTGAAACAACGGCGTGATTGCCAGGCAGTCTGTCTGGTCCGATCCGCAGGTCTCCAAGCTGGTGGCCGAGTTCGTCCCTTGCGCGGATGAGGTCTGGCGGCTTCACAATCGTGACGAGCCTGACTGCGTTCACTTTCGCAAGTTCTGTGACGACGGCCGCCCGCTTAATGGCGAAGGTGACCGCACCACGCGCCAGGGCACCTACTGCTGCACGCCAAGCGGCATGCCGCTGGGCAAAGCCAATCACCGCGACCCTGCGCGCATCGCAGCGCTGTTGCGCAGTGCTTTGGAGAAGTGGAAGGCGATCAAGAAGGAAGATCGCCTGCTGAAGGATGACCCCGAGAAGACGTGGGAGCAGATCAACCGGGCAGAGAAACAGTACCCTGAAGACGGCTTGGTCCTGCGAGTGACCTCGCGCGACCTGCCGCGAAAGAACCATCAGCTCAATCAATCGGACTGGCGTGACAAGGCGTGGAACCACGACTACGCCTGGTTTCGCAAAGACGAAGTGGCCAGCATGCTGCCCAAAGCGCTCGGCAAAGGTGCGGAGTGGCGGTTGCCCGACACGCTGGTGCGTCGGTTGTGCCGAATTCACCTGGTGGACAACGTGCGCGGCCAGACCAATGGATATGAACCGGCGTCTGTGCAAGAAGCGGAGATTCATGCCGAGGTAAAGCGCATCAAGCGCGGAGTGGTGACAATCCGATTGACCGGCAAGGTCAAGATGGAGCAGGACGGTCGCGGCATCGAAGCGAACATGCTGGGCGAAGCCAAGTACAACGTCAAGGAAGAGAAATTTGACGAGTTTGAGCTGGTAGTAGCCGGAGAGCGGTGGGGGAGCACCCGCTACAACGCCCGCGAAGACGACCGCGCCCGCGCGCCGATCGGATATGTACTGCAGATCGCCGGCGACAGCCCCACAGACAAGGTAGCCCCAGCCGAGTTCGGCAGCTACGGGTGGAGGTAGGAGTCGGCTCTTTTTCGGGCGGCGGTATGCCTGAAAAAGTGCCGGACCCTTTCGCTCCGGAGTTCACTTTGCGTGAGGCTGTACGGCCCAGCGGAGTTGAAACTCGAGCTCTTCTTCCTTTGTGCCGCACTCGTGCTCGATGTTGATCACCGCGCTTCCGGGCACCGCGATGCGTTCGCCTGCAACCTGAATCTGGAAACGCTTCCCGGACTCAAGGCAGTCAGCCAGGCGCCGCAGCTTGGCGATAAACTGCTTGGCCGGGTAGTCCTTCCCAACGTCACGTTTGGACTTCTGCTTTCGTGGCGGCATCGAACGTCCCTGTA
>CAZZBH010000076.1:0-19673 GCA_964652605.1 uncultured Planctomycetaceae bacterium | reverse complement strand
TCATGCTGCTGCATGCGGGGGTGTTTCTCGCGCCGTTTGCATTGGCTTGGTTTGCAGTCACCGGTTCGTACTCCGGGTGGCTGTTCGCCATCGCTGCGTGCGCCGTGCTGCTTTCCCGAGTACTGCTCGCATTGCGCTTCCGCCATCCGCTCTGGTCTGCCCTTTTGCATCCTGTTGCAGAGCCCTTCCTGCTGGCGATTGGCATCGCCTCTTGGTGGCAGGTTGTCAGCGGCCGCGGCGTGCAGTGGAAGGGGCGACGCTACCGGCACGCCGGCAAGGAGCCCGCATGACTGCGCGCGTGGCCATCATTGGCGGAGGGCTAGGAGGGCTGGCGACAGGCATTCGCCTGGCGTCGCGCGGCTACCGCGTAACCGTTTGCGAAGCGGGCCCCACGTTCGGCGGCAAGATGAACCGCTGGCAGCAGTGTGGTTTCACGTTCGATACCGGGCCGTCGCTGATCACGATGCCGCACGTGTTTCACGAAACGTTTGAAGCCGCGGGCGAGCGGATGGAAGACCATCTTGAGCTTGTGCGCCTCGACCCGGTCGCCGAGTACATCTGGCCTGACGGCACTCGCTTCCTGCACAGCACAAACCTGCCGCATTGGCTGGAAGTGATCCGGCAGCTTGAGCCCCGCGACGTGGACGGGTTTCTACGGTTTCTGCAACACGGCGCGCGGTTGTTCGAGCTTTCCAGCGAGACATTCCTGCGCCGCGCTATCGAACAGCCGCCTGACTGGCGGACACTGAAGGCGCTGCGGCACATGCCGCTGCGTCATGCGTGGGGCAACTACGACGCGGCAGTTCGCGCGTTCTTCGTCAGCCCGTACCTGCGGCAGATGTTCAACCGCTATCCGACGTACGTGGGAAGCTCTCCGTATCGCAGTCCGGCTACCCTGCTGGTGATCCCGTACCTGGAGCACGCGTTCGGCGGATGGTTCGTGAAGGGCGGGCTCTATCGCATCGTGGAAAGCCTGCTCGCCATCGCGAACGCCAAGGGCGTGGAGTTGCTGCCGAATGCGCCTGTGGAGCGCATCCGCCACGAGCGAGGACGAGTAGTTGGCGTGCGTCTGGTGGACAACACAAACGTGGACGCCGACATTGTCGTGATGAACGGCGACGCAAGTGCGCTGCCACAATTGCTGGACGAGTCGGACGAGGTACTGCCGCTTGAGCACCGCAGCATGTCCGGGTTTCTGTCGTTCGTTGCCACCCGCGACGACATGCCCGCGTTGCATCATCACACCGTGTGTTTCAGCGCCGACTACCAGCGTGAGTTCGCGCAGATCTTTGACGAACAGCAGTTCCCCGCTGACCCGACTGTCTATATCAACGCCCCAAGCCGCAGCGATCGCAGCGTAGTGCCCGGCCGCGGTGAGACCCTGTTCATCATGGCCAACGCACCCGCCCGCGCAGAGCCGTGGGATACATCCATGACGCAGGAGGCGTGGGAGCGAGTGGTCCGCCGACTGAAGGACAGCGGGCTGCCCGATCTTCGCGACTCCGCCAGGGCCATTGACCACTGGACACCGCGTCGGCTGGGAAATCGCTACCTGATGCCCGGCGGCGCCATCTACGGTCGGCACAGCCACGGGTGGCGCAACGCATTTCTTCGGCCGCGAAACAGGCAGGCAAAGAAGGGGCTGTACCTGGTTGGCGGCTCGTCGCACCCGGGCGGTGGCACGCCGACGGTGCTGCTGTCCGCAAAGATGACTGCCAGCTTGATTGAGAAATATGAAAGCGCTTGATGTGATTCGCGGGATGCTGGTGTTTGCCTACGCCGTGCTGTGGGTGGGTGGCATCGTTTCGTACACGCTGATGGATGGGCCGCCCGCAGACACAGCCTGGACGGCCCCGCTTTACCTGGCCCTGGCAGGAGCGCTGGTCTTCGCGTTTACCCGGGTTCGCGAGTGGGGCTGGCTCGTTGCGGGCGCGACGATCGGTTTTGCGTCCGAACTAACCGGCGTGGCCTACGGCGTGCCCTACAGCGCGTATGAGTACACGGACGTGCTGGGGCCAAAGTTGCTGGGTGTGCCGCTCGTGCTTACCGCAGCGTGGCTGATTCTGCTGGCGTACGTTCAACACTGGACTGTTGGTTTGAAGTTGCCCGCGCTGGTCCGGGTGGCTGTCGCGGCGCTTTGGATGACGGCGATTGATCTCGTGATCGACCCGCTGGCCGCTGGGCCGCTCGGCTACTGGCGGTGGGAAAGTGAAGGCGCCTACTTCGGCATTCCTCTGTTCAACTTCGCCGGGTGGTTTCTGACCAGCCTGCTGATCTTCGCGGTGGTCCCCCGCTCGTTCAAACCGCATCTGGGTGCGCGTCTGCTCGGTGCCAGTGTAATCGTGTTCTTCGGCGTGATTGCATTCTCGCTTGGTTATCTGCTGCCAGGAGTGTTCGCGCTGATGCTCACCGGCGCTGATCTTGTGGTGGTGGCACGGGCGCGCATCGCGGCGCGCAATCGCATGCACGTGGAGGCGACGTGAAGTTCTCTCCTCTTGGGCCGGTAGCGTCACTGGGCGCCGCGATCAACGACCGCATCGCGCACTTCGGCGCCGTTATGCGATTCACCGGCCTTGCATACGCCTACGGAATGGCGGGGCTTGTTCGCCCGCGGCTGTATGAGCGTCGCGAACTGCTGCGCCAGATTGAATCCATGGGCGGCCGGTCGATGCCGCTGGTTATCTTCGTTGCGCTTCTGGTAGGTGCCGGCGTGATGGCGCAGACCGTGCCGGACTTTGAGCGGCGCGGTGCGCCCGAGGTTGCGCCGGGGGTACTCGCCATCACGATCACCCGGTTCATCGCGCCTGTGATCACGGCGCTGCTGTTTGCCGGGCGCGTAGGAGCATCGCTGTCCGCCGAAATCGGCGCCATGAAACTGGGGGAAGAACTGGACGCGCTGCGAGCCATGGCGGTCAAGCCCATCGCGTTCGTTGCAGCGCCACGCGTAATGGCGGTTGGGGTTTCGTTGGCAGGGCTGACCATCCTGTTCGAGGTAGCGGCCCTGTTCGGCGGTTTCGTGATGGGTGTGACAACCTTCGGAATCAGCGCCGAGGTGTTCAACGAGAGTGTGCGCCGATTTGTCGTGCTGTACGACGCCTTGTTCGCGGTTGTGAAGGCATTCTGCTTCGCGATTGGCATCGCCGCGGTCGCCATCTACCGCGGCTTTCACGTAGAGGGAGGCAGCGCCGAGCTGGGGCGCGCAACCATGGGCGCGGTGGTTGTGTGCCAGGCGGTCATCATCGCCATCGACCTTATGTGCGCGATGGTCAACAACCTGCTGCAGAATGCCGGTCTTGTACCTATGGCGCCGGTCTAGGAGATTCATGCCGCCAAGCGAAACCAGCCTTGCGCCTTTGCAGCCTTCGGATACGCACCGCGGCGAACTGCCGGTAGTACGCACTTCGGTCGAGGAAGGGCCGCGCGAAACCATCGCGCGTGTGCGCGAACTGGTTCAGGAGTACGACGGGCGGCGCGTGCTGGACGGCGTGTCGTTTCAACTCGAGCGGGGGCGGGTTTACTCGGTCATCGGTCCGAGCGGATGCGGCAAGACGACACTGCTCAAGTCACTGCTGGGACTGGTCCACGTGACCTCGGGATCTATCGAATTGCTCGGCGCTGACGTGGCCTCCGCGCCAGAGGCGAAGGTTGACGCAGTGCGCCGACGCATCGGCGTCGTGTTTCAGTCGTCAGCCCTGCTCAGCAGCGCCAGCGTACTCGAGAATGTTTCACTGCCATTGCGCCTGCATACCGACCTGTCGGCTCGCAAGATCCACGACACGGCGATGGAAAAGCTTGAACTGGTAGGCATGGGCGACGCGCGCGACCGGCTCCCCGGCGAGCTGTCGGGCGGAATGAGAAAACGCTGCGCTCTCGCGCGGGCCATTGTTCTGGATCCTGAGCTGCTGCTGCTCGACGAGCCCACCAGCGGCGCCGACCCGATCACGGCAGCCGTGCTGGATGACCTGGTGCTCGACCTCTCGCGCCGCATCGGCTGCACAGCCGTGGCAGTGACGCACGAGATGAGGACGGCGTTCCGCATCAGCCATGAGATACTGATGCTCTGGAAGGGCCGCATTTACCACCAGGGCGCACCGGCAAGCTTTATTGAAACGGATGACCGCCTGATCAATCAGTTCGTGCAGGGGCGCAAGGACGGGCCGCTTTCAGGTTCATAGATGTCGGGGTACGAAATGCTGTCGGTAACAATTGAAACCGAGCTGGAGGGATACCGCATTGGCGAGAAGGTTCGCGTACTGCGGAAGCAGCGGGGCCTCAAGCTGGTCGAGTTGGGAAGCCACACCGGGATGTCTGCGGCGATGCTGAGCAAGATCGAGAGTGGCAAGATCGTCCCCACGCTGCCGACCCTTACTCGAATCGGGCTGGCCTTCAGCGTCGGGCTGGAGCACTTCTTTACTGATGATCGAAATCGTCACGCCTACGGCGTGACAAGAAGCGGAGAGAGAATCCGCTTGCCCAGTACCGGCGGGATGCCATACGAGTTCGAGAACATGAACTACACCGTGCACGAGCCCAAGTTGGGCACGTACCTGGCCCACTTCAAGGACGCGCGTTCAGCAGTTGAGCATGAGCATAGTGGCATCGAGTTTCTGTGCGTGATCAGGGGCCGGCTTGAGCTGACCTGGAACGGCCGCAAGGACATCCTCGAAGCCGGCGACAGCGCCTACTTTGACTCAACAATCTCGCACGGATACCGAAGGGTTGGCGACAGTGAATTCACCTGCATAGTCGTCACACTGCCCGGATAACGAAAAGAAAGCGCCCGGCGTTGGCCGGGCGCTTATCTGTTGGTAGCGGGTCCCCATCTCCGCTTTGCCGGAGATTGGCCGCTGCTCGCCGTTTCCGAGTGCCCGTATGTGCAAAGGGCGCCAGCCGCACGCAGGTCGCGAATATCGGCAGACCAGTCCGACGCACCAGGATTCGGAAGTCGCCGTCGGTCAGATCTCGACGCCGCGAATTTCGTTGACCACCAAAGGGCTTTGTGCGGGAGTTACCGAGGAGTCGGAGTATCGGCCTTCCTCAAGGTTTCCGGCGCCCGCCAAGTCGTCCGAGTGTAAATGCTTGGCGCGGCGCCGCGTTGTTGTAGGCATCCACCAGTCATAGGATGCCAGATCACGGGGAGACACTACAAGCGGTTGTGGTAATGCTGGTGAGAGTACGAGACCCCGAAGATTGAGTGTGGACGAATGTCGACCGTTCCATTTCTTCCGTAATGTCGCTTACCTCTCAGTCGCCCGCTCTCTTAGACTATGCCGCGGCCAGCGATGTCGTACGCCAGGCGACGCGCCGTCGCCACCATGTTCCAGCCAGCACCACGGCAATTACGCACAACACGCACGTCTGGCTTCCGCCTTTTGAGCCGCATCCAGAATCGCTGTCGCCATTCCCGTCGCCATCGTCGGGTTTGGGGTTTGGACCGGTCGTTGGAAGCTCTGCGGTAATCACCACATCGAATCCTGGCGAAATGTCGTGACCGTCGTCAACGTACAGAGTGAACCCGTATGTGCCCGCGATCGGGGCCGTGAAGGTGGGAGCGGTTGGAGTTGCGGTGTCGAGGAAAACGGGCGGGCCGATGCGCTGTACCCAGATATAGATCAACCCGGTGCTGCCGTCGTTCGGGTCGGTTGCGCTCCCGCTTAGCACTACCGCCGTATTCGCCGCCACAACCTGATCCGGTGCGCCGGTTACTCGCGGCACGGCGTTGCCGGCAGGGTTGTGTGTCGGATCCCAGGTGTCAACGGCGATAGAAATCCGGGTAATGCTGCTGACCCCGTTACTGTCGGTTACCGCCAATTCGAGCTCGTACACACGGCTGATCTGCGGAACGAACGATACGCTGGAGGTGTCGGCCCCGATCAACGAGACGGTTGGCCCGCGCACCAGCGCCCAGCGATACGTTGCAGTCAGTGTCGGGTCGAATGTCGTGCCCGTCGCGGAAAGGTTGATAGCCGGGTTGCCACTGTTGTTGTCCACGCCGACTCCCGGGATGACAAGCACGTACCCGTCCGTGTTCGGGTCGTCCGCGGCATCGATCGCTGCAGCCGCCGCGGGCGCCACCTTGCCGGAAGCTGCAACCGCCACCGAAATCTCGGCAGGAATGCCGATGTCGGTCTGGTCCCACACCCGGACTTCAAACCGGTAGTTGCCTTCAACCGGGAAGGTCACTGCGTGTGTCGCAGCCTGCGGGTCAGCGAGGAACACGACTGCTGGGCCCGCGACCTGGCGCCACAGGAAAGTAATCGTGTCGTTTTCGCCATCGACGCTGTTCGCCGCGCTAAGCGTGGCAGATTCGCCGACGTTCAAAGAGCCATTGGAGTTAGCGTCCACAAACTGCAACTCCGGCACGGCGCGCGGCACCGAGTTGGCGGGCGTTGCGCGGTTGGCGACGATGCTGACCATGTCGCGGCCGGAGACAAGCCCGTCTTCATCCACCACCACCAGAGATACCACGTACGTACCAGGTACGTCGGGCACAAAGCTTGGCCGCCTGGCGGTATCGTTCTGGATCGCGGCTGTGGAGCCCGGCGGACGTCGCTCCATGGTCCAGAAGTAGTCGAGGTTCGGCTGCGTCGGAATCGTCGCGTCGGAATCTGCGCTCTCGTGGCCGGTTAACTGGACCGGAGTGCCCACAATCCCTACCACCGGAAACCCGGCGTGTGAAGCGGGCGGCGCGACACCCGTACCGACCACCACAATCCGCATGGTTGCTGAAACGGTTGCGTCTTCAGCTTGCATGACGGTATCCGCGGCCCGCAGCGCATACGAGTAGACACCCGGTACAATTGCGGCGCCCAGAACTTCCACGCGGGAATGCAGGTCGGAGGGATCGAGCACGCGCAGGTTGCCGCCGGCCGGTGCGCCGACTTGAGTCCACTCGTGCCACACCGCGTCGCCGTTGGCGTCGAATACCGACGCGTTGAGAGTCAGCGGCGTAACGTCGTTTCCGCCGATGTTGATGACGTCGGTGGTTTCAAAGTGCTGGTCAGTCCCTGCGGACACGATCGGGGCGGAATTTTTCAGCAGGACGGTCACCAGATCATCGGCGGTCGCAGTGCCGTTGGAGACTTGCAGCCGGAACACGTAGCGCCCCGGAGATACCATGTCAACGCTTGCCAGCGCTGCGGCGGGCGTTTGAATCGTCACGACGGGGCCGGCCTCCTGCGTCCAGGCGAACGCAGTGCCCGATACTGATCCCGTGCCATCCAGTACAACGCGCTGGGGGTGCGCAAGTTCACCGGCGCTCTGCGCCTCAGCCCGCAGCCCGGCGTTCGCAACAATCGTGAACTGATGGATGCCGTTGACCGACACGGGCCCGCCGGTCACGTCATGGGCACCTTCAATGACAATGTTACCCGTGCCGGCTGACCCAGCGGGAATTGACAGTGCGTAGCGGAAAGCCCGCCCGGGGGCCTGGCCCGTCATCAGTTGCGAGTTCACGTTCAGCGAGCCGGGCAATCCGGTCACGCTGATGCGCGGCGTGCTGCCTAGATCGTGCGAACTCAGAAGGTTGATCAGCAGGTCACCGGGCCCGACCGCGTTTGCTGGTTGATTCAGCGAAACCCGCGCCGTCACCTGCGCGTCCATGGTGTGGACCCGAACGGTTCGCGAAGCGCTAAGCGCGGCCGTGTTCGTTGCGGTAACTGGAATGGGCAGGTACTCCCCGACAACCAAGGTTCCCGTACTCAGCGCCTGCGTCGTCAGGGTGTAGAGCCCGTTGCCCTCGTCGACAAAGCTGGCGGCTCCCGACAACGCGGTGTCCACGGCCGTCAGGTCTGCGACCACGGACATTCCCGCTGCGGTCATTTGGGCTGCTAGCGAAATCGTGTCGCCGACGCGGTACACGTTTGTCGGATCGCTCACCCGCAATGAGATGAACTGCGGCGGCTGTGCGGCGCCGCCAGTGGACGCGACTTCAAAGGGCGGCGAGTCGGACGTAATCGCGCCGTACCAAGCACGCAGGGTCAGTTGTGAGCCAGACTGGTCGAATTGAATGCTGCCGTACACCGCGCTGCCCAGCGAAACAGTAGTCGTCCGAACCCCCAGTACCGGAAGGGCGGGGCCGGGGCTGACCGTCGTTGCGTCAATCGACACCGTCCCCGTGGCGTTGCGATCCACGTTGCCCGCAGTGTCCGTGACGCTGACGACCGGTTGTACCGGCAATGGAATGCCGGTGGTCCCGTTGCCGGGGCGTGTCGTCCAGCTCAAGGCCGTGCCAACGACGCTGTAAGCTGCGCCTGGCGCGTTGGTGACGCTTCCCGTGAAGGTCGAGCCGGTCCCGAACACGACACCCTGCGCGTCAAGCGCGACGTGCAGGACGTCGCCGTCCAAGGTGCTGAGCGGCTTGGCCGAAAGGCGCACGTACAGCGTGAGGTCGAGCGTCGAGCCCGCCGAGACCTGCGCGGTCATCCCGGTGAACGACACGCTGCCGCCGGAGTAGACCCCCGCGATTGGTCCGGACGCGCCCACAACCAGAGACCACTCATGCTCGCCCGGCGCGGTGAACCCGCCGACCGCGAAGTGCAGCGCCGAAATGTTGACCGGCGCGGCATCGGCGGAGTTCTCGTCGGTGATCCGGAATGCGAGCACCGGTACCGGCGCAGCCGCCGCGGTGACTGAATCCAGCACGGTAGTCTGGGTGCCGACGAGGGCGATGCTCGCGTCAACCGCGCCGGCCGGGGGCGTGTTGAGCCACACACTGTCTGCGGCGGCTGTGCGCAGGCCGACAACGTCCATTCGCCCATCGTTGTCAAGGTCGCCCGCAGTGACACTCGCCAGTCCAGCCGGAAACGTGTGCCCAAGCGTGAACCCGCCGCTGCCGTTACCGCGGTACAGGGCGGTGAAATTGCCGCCCAGCAGCAGGTCGAGGATGCCGTCGCCGTTGAAGTCACCGACGATGACTCCGCCGGCACCGGACGGCGCCTGGGTCAACGAACTCAGGAAACTCAGGTTGCCTGCGCCGGTGTTCTGAAACAACATCGGCGCCTGCGTCTGCTGGCAGACCAGAACGTCGGCTGCACCGTCTGCATCAAAATCCGCAATCTCGATGCGTTGAAGGTTCGACATCGTTTCGTTTTCGAATGGCCCAGCGACCAGCCCCGCCGGCGACGAGTACAACACCTGAATGCGGTTCAATGTGCTCGAGGCCAGCACAACGTCCAGCCATCCGTCATTGTTGACGTCGCCAGCTGCTGCCGCGTGCCAAGTCGAAGCGGCGATAGCGCTCGGCCATGCCTGCACTGGCGCGAACCCGGCTGCGCCGCCGGCCGACCATCCGGAAGCCGTGATCAGGTCGGGGTAGGCGTCGCCGTTGAGATCGGCAAGCACCGGGCGCATACCGGACTGCGCGTGAACGGTCAGCGCGAAAGTCCCGCCGCCCTGGTTGCGATAGACTTCGACCGAAGTGCCGTCGCGCGACAGCACGACATCTACGTCGCCGTCCAGATCGATATCGGCTGTGACGACTTGCGCCGCAAGCGACCCGGGCGCGCCAAATGGTGTGCGTGAGCCGAACGTGCCGTTGCCGACGTTCCAGTAGATGTAGTCCTGTTCAAGGTGGCTGGACACCAGCAGGTCCAGGTTGCCGTCGCCGTCAAAGTCCCCGACGGCGACATGGCGCGAGTCTGAACTTGCTGCATACAGCGCGTCTTCCTGCGGAAAGTTGGCCGTTGCCGGCAACCCGCCGACCCGGAACCGCCAGGTGTACGGCGCCATGGTGCCGGCCGACTGGGTGCCCTCCAGCCCGCCGCGCAGCGTGACCTGGACGGTCTCGCCCGCCCTGAGCCCTTGCGCGGGCGCAAACTGCAACTGCGTGTCCCCCGTAAGGAACCCGGGTGTGCCAGTGAGTCTTCCGCGCATGCCGGTGCTGACAACTATGCCGTCCTGCGCCAGCGAGGTGGTGTCTGCGGGTTCGCTGAACGCAAGCCGTGGTTGTGAGGTTGCAGGCGCAAGCTGCTCGTGCGCCGGGGTGACGCCGGACACCACGGGCGCACCGCCCTGGGTGACAATTCGAACGGGGCCGGTGCTGCTGGTTGCGAGCACATCGAGGCGTCCGTCGCCGTTGATGTCAAACGCGCTCGCCAGCCCGTCAAACGACTGCACGTCGGACAGCGCCGGCAGCGCGCTGAACCCCATGGCGCCGTTGTTCAGGTGCCAGACGTACGCGCCTTGCGTTGTTCGATAAAGCAAATCAAGCGCGCCGTCCCCGTTGATGTCGCCGCAGCACTGAAGGTCGCCGTCGAACCCGTGCAGCGCGCCGGAGACCAGCGTGCCGCTTTGGTTCGAGTACAGGCGCAGCGTGCTGACGGCATCCAGCGAGCCGTTGTTGTCGAGATCCGCCCACAACAGGACTTCAGCGGCCAGCGACTGATGCACAGCAAACCCTCGATTGCCGAGATTGCGGATGATGCCGGCGCCCCAGGAGATATCGGTCAGGCCATCGCCGTTCACGTCGCCGAAACTGACGCGCGACCCGTAGATGGCGCTGCCGGTCAGCAACCCGCCGGACGCAAACGTGCCCGCGTTGTTCCATAGCAGTGATGCTGCGCCCGCAGTGGTTGCAAAGACAACGTCGCGGAACCCGTCGCCATCCAAATCCTCAACTCCGAGCACGCGGCCCGAGGCGATCAGCTGCGACTGCTGGAACGAGCCGTTGGACTGCTGGGTGAACAGCGCCGCGCCATTGCCGCCGTTGTTTGCAATGATGTCCACCCGCCCGTCGTTGTTGACGTCCGCCACCAACAACTCGTCCAGAACCGTGCCGGTCCCGAACGCGCTGCCGGCTGTGAACTGCATGCTTGCCGACTGCGTCAGCACAACCAGAGAAGTCCCGCGCGACGCGACGATATCCAGCAGGCCGTCACCGTTGATGTCGGCGGCCAGGGCGGCACGCCATGTGTCTGTGCCCGCTGCATCTGCAAACGACGCAAACTGTGCGGGTAATGTCGCCGTGGGGGCCCTGAAGCAAGCTGAAAACGGCTGCGGGAGAGCCGCGCCGCTTGATGACTGCAACCCGGGCAGCAGCAGCATGCGGTAGGTTTCGCCAGCCCGACTATAGGTGGGTGTGAACGTGATGGTGTCACCCGCGAGCGATGCATTGCCGGGCACGGCAACCGACGAAGAGACCCTGAGATAGATCTCGGCGCCTGCCGCCAGCGGCGTGTTGAACGTTGCCGCCCAAGGCCCGGCGCCCGCCGTGTGTGCGGGTGGCGTCGTCGCGATCACGCTTGGCGTGACGCCGCCATTGGCCCAGATCTCGCCGCCCGTCGTATGCGTGAAAAACAGGTCGAGGTCGCCGTCGCCGTCAAGGTCCGCATGCGCGGCCCCGCGCGAATCCAGCGACGTGGCAAGGGCCAGCGGCGTGCCAAACTGGCCCGCGCCATTGCCCAGAAGGACTTCACTGGCGTCACCGGCGCCGCGCACCAGCACGATGTCGTGGTTGCCGTCGCCATCCAGGTCGCCGATCAGCACGCTGTGGGTGCTTTTGGCCGCACCGATGAAAACCGGCGAGCCAAACGTGCCGGCACCGCCGAAGCTCACGCTGGGCTGCGCGCCGCTGTTGCCGATCACAACATCCGGCATGCCGTCATGGTTCAGGTCTGCAACCGCAAGCGAAATCGTGGCGTCGCTGCCGGTACCAAAGTTGAAAGAGGCATATCCCGACCCGTCGCGGACCCACCCGCGGTTCTGGCCGCCGTTGTCGCCGATCAGGACCACCGGCTGCCAGATCCCGGCAACAGCCCAGGTCGCAACAGCCACCGCGCGAGTGTTGGTCGTGGAACCGCCGAGGGTCGTTGATGACGGGAACGCACCCTGGCCGTCGCCGTGCCAGATGCGGTCCTGCCCGCCGTCGCTGCCACAGACCACGTCCAGCTTGCCGTCTCCGTCGAGGTCGCTGACCGCGAGAGCTGCCGTCGGTTCCATGGCGCCCCCGAAGGGGATGGCTGCGCCGAACCCGCTGGCGCTGTTCAGGTACACGTTGCTCTGTTGCCCGTAGTTGCCCTCAATGATGTCAAGGCGGCCGTCGCCGTTCAGATCGCCCGCCGCAAGGCTGCGCGTGTCGCGGCCGGTGCTGATGACCGTGCTGCTGCTGAAGGTTCCGTTGCTGTTCCAGTAAACGCGCGTGTCGGTCGCGGTGCCGCCACCGACACACAGGTCAACCTGGCCGTCGCCGTCAAAATCACCCGCTATGCACACCGACGCGTTGCCGCCGGCCTGTCCGCTGACAGTGAACCCAGCCGCGCCTGGCCCGCTTTCAGCCTGGAGTGTCCAGACACCCGGCCAGGTGACTGGCGTGCCGCCGATGCGCGTGAGGGCGCTGGAGGCCACCATGGTCAACACCTCGCCCGGAAGCAGCGGCTGAGACGGCAGGAAGCGCAGCGTCATAGAGTTCGCGTTGAGCGAGTATGTGCCGCTGATTCGCCCGCGCAGATTGCTGAACACCGGATACGTTGCCGCTGTCGGCGCGGTCATCCCGAAGTTGAACGTAGCTGTCAGGTGAGAGACGCCGTCAATCATCGTATGGTCGGACGGCAACGAGGATTGAAGCACCGGCACGCTCTCGCGCAGGAAATGGACGGTGCTGGACTGGCCGAGTTGATTGACGCTCAGGATGTCCACCCGGCCGTCGCCGTCGAAGTCCGCGGCCGCGACGCCGACAGTTGTTGCCGAGCCCAACATCAGGTTCAGACCGCCGCCGCTTGACTGCACGACTTCGTTCACGCCGTGCCGCCCCACGACGATCTCGGGGGCGGTGGTGCCTCTCACTTCAGTGATGGCGACGGAAGAGATGCCGCCGTTGAAGGAGTTCGTGCTCCAGGTTACCTGTGACGGCCCGCCTTCAAGCCATGTCAGGCTGAACCCAGACAAGGTAACCGGCAGCAGGTCAACGAATCCGTCCGAGTTAAGGTCGCCGACGGCGCATGCAGATACGCCGGTAAGTGTGGGCGACCACACCAGGTTTATGCCACCCAACGCATCCTGCGCGTACACGTGCGAGTTGCCGGTGTCGTTTCCGGTGAAGAGGTCGGGGCGGCCGTCCGCAATGAAGTCGCCAATGGCGACGCAGGTCGTGTTGTCGGTGCCGCTGCCGATGTCGATGAAGCTGGTGAACCCAAGGCTGCCGTCATTCAGGTACAGGCGATTCTGCCCGCCGTAGTTGCCCACCAGGATGTCGATGTGTCCGTCGCGGTTCACGTCACCGGTCGCAATGGAAGTCGATTGCCCGCTCGCCGCGCCGAACGTGCCGTGCAGCACGAAGGTGCCCGTCGAGTTCAGGTAGATTCTGTTCAACCCGCCGTACACCGCTTCAACCATGTCCAGCGCGCCATCGTGGTTCAGGTCTACAGCGACCAGGGCGCGTGTGTCCCCTGTGGTGCCGAACGTGGGGCCAGCTGTGAACTGGCCGCTGCCGTTGTTGAGGTACACGCGATTGGCTGCGCCGGAAACGCCGATTGCAATGTCGATGTAACCGTCGCCATTGAAATCACCGACGGCGGTGCAGCGTGCGTTGAGCGCGTCCGATCCTGGCAACACGGAGGCGGTCGCGTCCACCTGCAAGAACACCGCAGGGTTGGAGCGCGCGAGGAACTCCCAGCTCGAGGCGCACAGTGTCGGTGTCGGACCAAACCCCGGCGGGATAGTGACGGTGACGCGTTCACCCGGCTTGAACTCGCCGGTTGGAGTGAACTGCACCGTGTCGGGTGTGGGGGTGGTGATGGAGCCTGCTCTCAAGCCGGAGTGCGAGCCCGATACCAGGACCGAGCCTGCGCCGGGCACGCCTATCACGCCGTCAAACTGCGCCTGCACGCTGGTGCCTCGCACAGCGGTGGACTGCGGCGCCGGAGTTGCTGCAACCAGCAGCGGCGGCGTAGCCGCGCGTGTGTCATTGTAGAACACGCGGGTCTCGGACGAGTTGTCCCGGATCACGAGGTCGAGGTCGCCGTCGCCGTCCAGGTCCGCGAGCGGCACGGCGCGAACGCTGGCGACGGCGCTGAGGGGTGACGTCGCGAAGCTCGCGTTGCCGGCGTTGATCAGCAGCAGGGCATTCGAAGAGCCGAACAGCACGGCGTCGAGATGCCCGTCGCCGTTGACGTCTCCGACCGTCGCACCGCGATAGCTGCTGTTGGATGGACCGATGTTAGAGCCGGCAGCGAAGTTGCCGGAGCCGTTGTTCAGAAACACGGCATCCTGTCCGCCCAGTCGAAGCGCCAGGATGTCCAGCGACCCGTCGCCGTTGAAGTCTCCCAGTTCGCACCCAAAGTAATCCGTGCCGGTCCAGAAGGACGACGAAAAATTGCCGGCGCCGTCGTTCAAAAGCAGCATCCGCCCGCGGACAAGATCCAGACTGCCGTCGCCATTAACATCCCCGACACAGATGTAGTTGGCGTTGTGGCTGGGAAGCGTCGTGTATGGCTGAACGATTCCACCGGTGCCGTTGTTCATCAGTACGTAGGCGGCTTCATTGCTTGTGGCGTCGTACGAGAGAACCAGGTCGGGCATGCCATCGCCGTTGAAATCGCCGACGTTGACCTGCCCCGGCGTGCCTGCGACCGGGTACGACACAGGCGATGTAGCAAGATGCCCGGCGCCATCGTTCAGATAGATCCGAAGGTTGCCGAATACAGTCAGCGCAAGATCCGGCCATCCGTCCTGATTCATGTCCACCACTGCAAACCCCAATGCGCCGGGGGTGCCGATGGTCTGGAGCAATACGAAGCGACCGGCGCCGTCGTTGAGGAACACGCGCGCACTCTGACTGTTCGAATTGATCGATCGCACGCCGAGGATAAGGTCGAGGTGTCCGTCTCCGTTCACGTCCGCGACCATTGCGACGCCAGGCGCCTCAATACTCTGCACAAGCAACTGCGGGTCGCCGAACACACCTGTGCCGCCCGTGGCCGCAGAGCGAAAGCGGAACATGTAAGGGCCAGGCAAATGCGCGCTACCGGTGCTCTGGATCGCGCCGGTAAGGCGAACTTCGACCAACTCGTTAGGTTGCCATGCCCGGGACGGAGCAAAGGAGAGCGTGGTTGTCTGCGCGCCGCTGAACTGTCCGCCCACCAGCCCGGTTGTGCTGCCATCTACTACAAAAGCACCGTTCGGCGGGGTGGCCGCCGCGGCTGAGAAGGTTGTCGTGATCGTTGTGTTCGCCGCGGCAGTGTGCGAATTCGGCGGCGGCGTCGTGCCGCCAAGCTGGAACGGCATCGTCCAGTCGAACTTGTTGCCGGGATCGATCTCAAGCGCTTCGCCGTACAGGTTGCCCTCGCCGGTCGGGTGGGGAAAGAGCGTGACGGCTGAGCCCGCATAGGCCGATCCGTCAATGTTGGCCGGAGCCGTGCCGTCCAACCGGAACGCGTTGATCGTTGCCGGCAGCGCAGCCGCAACGGCACGAATCACGGCGGTCGTGCTAGCGCCGGCGGTTACCTGTACGCTGTCGAACTTTGTGACGCTGCCGGAAGTCCACTCCATACCCCAGGCCATCGATGGACCGCCCAGATTCTCCAGCGCCAGGCCGTCAATGTGGAGCGTGCCAGTCAGCGCAAGGCGGAACCCGCTGCCAGTCGAGGCGGCACGAATGCGGGGCGGCACCTGCGCGCCGGTGACGCCCGTCGTCAGGGTGCCGGCCACCAGCATCTCCGCGCCGGCTGCGGGTGTGCCAAGCGTGATGACGCTGGAAGGGACAAGCGACAACGCGCCGCCGGACTCGATGGTAAGTGCCCTCGATGCACCGGTCAGGATTGAAGTAATCCCGACGGTGCCGGAAAGCGCAACCTGGCTCCCCGAGCTGACGACCATTTCGGCGGCACTGCCGCCCGAGCCTGTAACCGTCTGCGACGTGCCCGACAGGATCAGCCGTGGCAGCGGCGCGTTGGCAGACGCGAGGGTCACATTGCCGCTTGCGGTCACCGAGCCCGTGAACGTCGCCTGTGACACGCCGAGCAACTCCAGGTCCTGGCAGGCAAACCCAGCCGTGAATGTGGTTGTCCCCGGCGCGGGGCGGCTGACGCGCAGGTTGCCGAAGCTGCCCGCCGGCGGCGTCACCACGCACGGTGTACTGCCGGAAATCGAGCTGCTGACCCATCCGTTGTTGGTCAACTGTGTCCCGGAGAAGTCAATCGTGCCGAGCAGCGAAGCAGTCGCGCCGGACTCAATGACCAGCGCCCCTGTATTGGCAGGGCCGAGTTGTTCGAGGCGAACGGTCATGCCCGACACGACACGGACGTTGCCCAGGTTCACGCCGCCGGCGCGAAGCAGATGGCTCGTCGCGGCGCCGACCTGCAGCTCGCCCGCGTTGAGAAGCGGGGAGTTCGGGCCATCCGGCACGACGATGAACTCGTAGGCGGTGCGCAGTGTCGCGCCTGCGTCAATCTGAAGATTGTTGGCAGCCGTGAAGGTACTGCCCGGCATCGACAGAGTTACCGGTGCCGACGTGTTGCTGATTCGAAGGTGCGCGTGGATCTCCGCCGAAATGTCCTGCGCCGCTGTGCCGACCGCGTGGACGGTCAGCCCGGCGCCGTTCAACGAGGAGTTGAGCCCGGAACTCAGGTCGCCGGTAAACCGCAGATCGCTCAGCATCTCGACCGTGCCCAGCACTCTCAGGTTGTGCACTGTGACCGAGCCCGCGGCCCAGACAGACGCGTTGTTCAACCGGATGAGCCCGGTGGATGTCGCGATGCCGCCTTCAAAAGTCGCGCTGCGCCGAACTTCGAGCGGATAGGAAGCCACGTCCACCGTCGCGCCCGTCAGAATCAGCAGGTCCCGCACGGTTGCACTCTGCGTCAGCGTTGCCACATTCGGCGCGCCGCTGGCGATCAGCACCGAGTCAAGCGTGCCGGGGACCGCATTCGTACTCCAGTTTCCGGGGGTGTTCCAGTCGCTGCTGACCACGCCGGTCCATTCGAACGCAGGGTGCAGATCGAAGGCATGCGTAAAGCCCGCCGGCACGGACACGCCCGCGGCGTCGTCCGTCAGCACCAGCGAAATCCCATTTGCCGCCGGGTTGCCAAGCCGTACAGCAGTCTGCCCGCTGAAAACTGCGATGCCATTTGCGGCTGCGAGCGTAGCTGGAGAAAGAACCGGCCCAAAGTCGCTGCGGGAAACCGTCAACGTGTCCGTGACGTCGCGGTCAATGCGGCCGAACGCGTCGGTGTAGGCAACCACCATTGCGAGCGGAAACGCGACCACAGCCTGCGTTGGCGGTTGCGACACCACCCGGAGTTCCGTCGCGGCAACATCCAGCGCAACGCCCAAGCCGTTGCTGACGCTGCCAGACGCGACGAACCGGGTGCCGTAGGGACTGCTCTCAATGTTGGCGACACTCACCTGCAACGCCCAACCTTGCCCGTCGAGCGTGGCCAGCATTGGATGCAACCGCATCGACACCGTAAAGACCTGCGACGTTCCGTCGGCCACCGAAATCGCCAGGCTATCGAAGCGGACAACGCCAGCAGAAACTGCACCTTCCACGTTGGTGACGCCGGGACCGTTCAACGTCCAGGTGGCGTCATCGGCAACTCCGGTCACATTGACTTCGAGCGCCGTTACGACCGTCGGAAGACCGTCACTTGCGCCGCCGTCCACCAGCGCGAAGTCCAAGACCGGCGTCGCGGTGTTGGTCGCGCCAACAGAATCAAGACTGGTCGGCTCAGTCAGCGCGGCGGGTAGGATTGTTGCATCGGCGTTGACCACCGGCAGATAGTCGTTGCGGAAGACGCGGTTCTGGCCAAGGTTGACGCCAAGCGCCACCTCAAGCAAACGGTCGCCAGTGAAGTCTGCCGCCACAATGGCCGTACCGACGTCGGCTGACCCGAACAGCTTGCCTGTGCCGAATGTGCCGCTGCCGCTGTTCAGCCACACAACAGGCTGCGACCCGTCGTTCGCTGCCACTACGTCCAGCTTGCCGTTGCCGTCGAAGTCGCCAAGCTCGACCGCGCGCGTGTCGCCGGTGGCGGGGCCGAGGTTCGCCGGCGGGGCAAACGTGCCGGACCCGGCGTTCAGGAACACTTCGTTCTGCCCGTCATTGGCCACAACGATGTCGGCCAGGTTGTCGCCGTTCAGGTCGGCTACGGCAATCGACTGCGTGTTGAGATGGGAAGAGGTCAGCGTCTGCGCGGACCCGAAGGTGCCGCCCGAATTCAGATAGTACTGGTTGGCGCTTCCGTGATTGCCTGCGATGAGGTCAAGTTGCCCGTCGCCATTGAGGTCGGCCAGCGCGACGGCGCGCGTGAAATCTGATCCGCTGCCGAAGTTGGCGCCGGATTGCAAGCCGCCGCCGTTGTTGAGGTAGACCCTGTTCTGCCCGCCGTTCTCGCCGGTGACCAGGTCGATCCACCCGTCCAGGTTGATATCGCCCGCAGCAACGGCGGCCGTGTTGTCGCTGCCCGTGCCGAAGTTGAGCGCTGTCGTCCACGGAGACGTGGCCGCGTTCAGCAGCACCACATTCTGCCCGTTGTTGCCCAGAACGATATCCAGCCGGTTGTCGCGATTGATGTCAGCCAGCAGCACACACTGCGTATTGTCGGCGCCCGTCCCCACGGTCGGGCCGGCTGTGAAACCACCGGCGCCGTTGCCATGCCACACCTGATTTGGACCGCCATAGTTGGCCACCACCATGTCGATGAACCCGTCGCCGTTGACGTCGCCGGCAGCGATGGCCCGTGTTGCATCGGTGCCGCTGCCGAAGTTCACGGGCGCGGCGAAGTTCACATCGCCCGGGCCCACCGACGACACCCGCAACTGAATCACGCGCGGGTTGGTCAATGGCGTGCCGTTCTGGTCCTGCAAGGCGCTGCTGACGACTACGTCGATCCGCTCATTGGCAATGAGCGACGACAGGCGGGAAAGCGTGAATCCTGCGGGGTCCTGCGTGGCCGTCAGCACCACACCGTGGCGCATGTTGCTCATGGCGCGAATCGTGGTGCCGGTGCCGACGGGGTTCATCAGACGGTTGAACTCAACCCGGACTGACTGTCGCTGCGCAACGGCTGCGCTGCCGGATGGCGGCGAGTGCTGCACAAGCATCGGCGCGGTGGCTGTTTCATTAAAGTGAACGAACACGGTGCCGTTCTCGCCAGTGACCAAGTCAATGGACCCGTCCCCGTTGAGGTCCGCCCACGCAATGCATGCTGGTATCTCCGAAGGCAGCCCAAAGTCCTGCGTCTGTGCAATGCCGCCGGCGCCAGTGTTGAAGAACACACGATTGCGCGAGCTGCCCAGAGGGCCGTACATCGCGACATCCAGGTCGCCGTCGCCGTCCAGATCTGCAAGCGCGAGACCGTCATACCCGGCGGACCCAGCCAGCGTTGCCTGCGGTGTCATTTGCCCGTTGTCGTTGCGGACCCAGTACAAGCCGCTTCCGTTACGCGCCACGAAATCGACGTGCCCGTTGCCGTTGAAGTCGCCGGCTTCGGTCAGTGTGGCTGTGCCGATGAAGGACTGGTGCAGGGTGAGCCCGCCGTGACGGTCATTCAAGAACACATGGCCGAACCCACCCGACCACAGAAGCAGGTCTAACGCTCCATTGGCGTCCACGTCGCCGACCGCGCCGGTTGTGGTGGTGGACGGTAGCGGCAGTGTCGTGGCGGCACCGGTCCAGGCGAACGACCCGCTGCCGCTGTTTTTCCACCACGTGTTGCCCGCGATCAGATCGGCGAACCCGT
>CAZZBH010000075.1:0-19790 GCA_964652605.1 uncultured Planctomycetaceae bacterium | reverse complement strand
GTTGAAAGAGCAAGCACGGCGCCACGCATTGACCGGCATTGACGCGTTCGCGCTGCCGGGCTGGGAGTTGAAGAACGCCCGTCGGCTGGGAGTGAACTATCTGCTGCCGGAGTCGTCGGCGGTGGTGCGATCGACGCCCTTTGCGTCGAACATGAACGAGCCCACGTATGTTCTGACCATTCAGGTTCTGCCGAAGGAAGGCTTCAAGGGCCACGTGGGGCTGCTGGTAGAGCAACTTGAGGGCAATGCTTTGCTGGGGGTTCGGGGAGAAGAAGGTAAGTGGGTATTCAAGACCACCGAGGGAACCTTTGAGGCGCCCCTCAAACCCAATGAATGGCAGAGCATCACCTGGACCATCACCGGGACCATCAGCGCCAAGTCCTGCGCCATCAAAGTCGGTGACAAGGTGATCGCGCAAAATCTGGGCCTGCGAGGGAAGCTTGCTGGAATGGAGTGCTTCTGCGAGACCGCCGGGTGTGCGGTCGGCGGACTGGACTACCTGCGCACGGTCAGCGAATGACAAAGAGGCTGCTGCTTCGAATGGCCTGCATTGCAGCGACGATGTTCGCCGTGGCATCGGTCAGCGTGCAGGCCGATCCGCGCGCGACAAAAGCTGCCGTCGATGAATATGTAAACCCCGAAACGACTCCAGAGCGGCGAGCGGAACTCGCGATCAGCGTTGAAGCCGCACCGCCATCCGAAATCGTTCCAGCCTTGAAAGCGGCCTTTCGCAAGGACGAACAGGTCGCCCCCGGCGTTGAACTGGCTACCCGGCTGCAACTCCGCGGCGCGTTTTCGGTCGCGCAGAAGGAACTCGACGACCACCCGTTACCCATCGCAACACTGGGCCTGACTACCAACGACCGAGGTGCATTCAAGACGCTGATCGGCAAGTGGGCAAAAGCTGAGCCTGAAACCGCCCTGTTCGAGGGATTGACCAAGGCCTTCCTCGCGGTGCCGCTGGACCTTGCGCAGGTCGCCGAGTTCAAAGACATCGCATGCAGCGATAAGCAAACACGCCGGCATATCGGCGCAGCCCTTGAAATCATCGAGCGACACACGCAGCGCAAGGCGGAGAACCCTGAAGAGCTGCAAGAGAAGTGGCCAGCCTGGATGCAGGAGATCGGCGACGACGCGAAGCGGTTCGAGATTCGCGGGTTGAACGGTCTGTTGCTGGATGGTTGGCGGCTCTCCGGTGCTACCACGATCTGCACCAACATTGCGCTCAAGCCGCAAGGCCAGTTACGACGCACCGGGCCGCTTGCGCATGGCATGCGCCGCGCGCCCTACACGATCTCGATGTGGTTCAAAGCCGATGATAGTTTTCGCGGCAACTTCAGTGTGCTGGCGAACCAGGACGGCCGCGACGTGTACTTTGGTTTTTCAGCCGACGACGACACGCTCACGCAGCTCTACGGCGATGGCGTGAAGAAGGCCACAATCCGGCCGAACGAGTGGATGCAGTTGAAGTGGGTGTTCCGCGTGCGCGGCGGCGCCGGCATGTTCGTCGATCTGGTTGTAAACGGCAACGAACTTCAAAAGGGCGTGCTGTGCGAGGGAGTACCCGGGGGCATGCACATCGAGTGCGTCCAGGGCAGGCTGGTGGTAGGCGGCATCGACTACGCACGCGACTGACCCTTCCAGGCTCAAAGCGCAAGAGAAGCCCAGCGAACAAAGAGCCCATCGCAAGAAAAGCCGCCCCAAATAACGGGGCGGCCAACAAGGCTGGTACCCCCGGTAGGACTCGAACCTACAACCCGCTGATTAAGAGTCAGCTGCTCTGCCAGTTGAGCTACGGAGGCTTGATTGTCTGCCGCCTTTCGGCTTGGCGGCGCCTAGGAATACCGGCGCGTCACTCGCTGTCAAGGCCCGGTGTAACGCTTGGACGTTTCCGCCCGTATCGTTTTTTGCATCCGGGGCTGCGGCAGCTGGTCGTACCTACATTGACGCGCAACTCCGGTTGAAGTTGGCCCCGGGGCCACTAACATTCGCCGCACGATGATCGAAGTTCAGGGAATCACGAAATTTTACGGCTCGTTCAAGGCGCTTGACAACGTCAGTTTCGACGTCAAGCGCGGCGAGGTGCTTGGCTTCCTTGGCCCCAACGGCGCCGGAAAGTCAACCACCATGAAGATTCTCACCACTTACATCTCTGCGTCAGAAGGCACAGCCAGCGTAGCGGGGTTTGACGTGCACGCGCACCCGCTTGAGGTTCGGCGGCGTATCGGCTACCTGCCTGAGACACCGCCGCTTTACGCGGACATGACGGTCGAGGACTTTCTGCTGTTCGCCGGGCGCGCGCGCGGCTTGTCGGGGCGCGAGCTGCAATCGCGGCTTGACACCGTGGTGTCCGATTGCGGCCTTCGCCCCAAGCTCAAGGCGCGGGTCGTCGAGTTGTCGAAGGGCTTTCGGCAGCGCACGGGCATTGCTCAGGCCTTGATCCATGACCCTGACGTGTTGATTCTGGATGAGCCGACATCCGGCCTTGACCCGCGGCAGATCATCGAGATCCGCAAACTGATCAGCCGCCTGCGCGAAGACAAGTGCATCATCTTCAGCACCCACATCCTGCAGGAAGCTACTGCGGTGGCAAGCCGACTTGTGATCGTTAACGGCGGCCGCAAGGTGGCTGACGGCACGGTGGATGACCTGGCAAGCCGCGCTGCAGAGACCCAGAGTGTGCGCGTCCTCGTAGGCGGCACTGCCGCGACCTTCGAAGTCGATCTGGGAAAGATTGACAACGTCAGGTCGGTCGAGGCACAGCCGGGGCCGGACGGTTACTCACGCTTTCAATTGACCGTCGGCGGCGGTGCGAGCGCAGTGCGCGAGGCATGCACAGCGGTTGCTGCGCTTGCTGCAGCCAGTGGGCTGAAGCTGGCTGAGCTCAGCCAGGACAAGCAGTCGCTGGAACAAATCTTCCTTAACCTGTTGCAGCCGCCAGTAAAGCCGCCCGCAGGGCCAGGCCCCCAAGCCACGCCCGATGTAACGGCCGCAGGGGCCACCGCAGAGACACCGGAGTACGAGGTGTTGCCGGAAGCCGCTAAGGGGGACGCCTGATGCTGTCGATTTTCCGGCGAGAGCTGAAGGGCTACTTCGACTCATCGATGGGCTTCGGCATCATCGGTGCATTCGTCGTGGTGATGATGCTGCTGAGTGTGATGCTTGATCCGATGGGCGGCGGCGGCGACTGGTTTGCGCGCGGTGAGCTTTCGATGCGCGCGTTCTTTGCTGTGTTTCCGTGGGTCGCGGCTGTGGTCGTGCCCGCCGTGAGCATGCGGCTTTGGTCGGAGGACCGCCGTCAGGCAACGTTTGAAATGCTGATGACGCTGCCTATCCCCACCTGGCGCGTCGCGCTGGGCAAGTACTTTGCCGGAGTTGTCTTTCTGGCTGCGATGCTGGCCGGCACGGTCGTGTTTCCGCTGATGCTCAGCCAGTTTGGACAGCCGGACTGGGGCCCGATTGTCGGCGGGTACGTTGCCTGCTTTCTGCTTGGCGCGGCGTTTGTTGCCATCGGCTTGTTCGTGAGTGGTTTGACCGAAAACCAGGCGCTTTCGTTTTTTGTGGCCATGCTGATCTGTCTGGGAATCGTCGGCATGGGTGAGCTGCGCGGCGTGCTGGGCGAGCTGGCACGCAGCAACCCGGAGGTCGCGCTGGTGCACATCATAAGCATTCCGCTGGTGGCCATCGGCGTGCTGGCGGCAGCGGTAGCGCGCGACAAGGCGGTCGGGGCAACGGTGGTTGTGCTGGCTGTGATCGGCAACGCGCTTGCTTATGCCTTTCGGGCCGAGCCCGCAGAAACGGGCACGCGCGAGACAACACTGCCCGGCGAGACTGTCGTAGCCGTGCTGTCGCAGATTTCGGTGCTTGACCACTTCCGCGAGATCGAACGTGGCGTGATCAACACGAACGGGCTGGTGTTCTTTGCCGGGTTGATCGTCTTCTTTGTGGCTTTGAACGTGTGGGCGCTGGAATCGCGCAGGTACAGCTGACGCTGGTTTTGGGTGTTGGGTTCTAGGTTTTTGGGAACTGAGCTTGAGATGGGTGACGGCGCGGACATTCGAAGCTATCGGGACCTTCGGGTCTGGAACCGGGCAATGGATGCTGCTGACATGGTCCTGAACATGACCGAGGTCGGGCCGCTGTCCAAAAAGTTTCGATTGGCCAGCCAGATCGAGGCATCGGCCGCCTCGGTGCCTGCAAACATAGCCGAAGGCAAAGAGCTGGCAACGCTACGTCAGTATCTGAAGCACCTGTACTACGCCAGGGGTTCGTTGGCTGAAACTTTGACCTACCTGGAGTTGTTTCGACGCAGGGAGTTTGTCCCTGAGCATGCAGGTTCCAAGTTGTGGGAGACCTATCAGGAGGTCGGCCGAATGTCGAACGCGCTGATCACGTCCCTGGAGCGCCGGCTGCCTATGGCAGACTCGGGGGCAATGCCACGCAACACCACAGAACCCAAGACCAGAAACCCAGAACCGGCAACGACAACGCAAGAAGCACTCGTGCCAGAAGACGAGTTCAAAGAGCCATGATCAACCGCAAGCGCAACTACACCTGGCACTTCATGTTGATGGCTGTGTTGACAGCAACAGCCATCGGAGTCGTGAACTACCTGGGTATGCAGCACCGCTCGCGCATTGACCTTACGGGCGACAAGCGGTTTACACTCAGCGAGGGCACCCAGCGTCTTTTCGACAAGCTGCCGGAAACCATCACGCTGACGTACTACGTCAGTGAAGAGCCGCCCCCGCGCCGAATCAACCTTGAGCGTGACGTGCTCGACAAGCTGGACGAGCTGGCCGTTTCATCGCGAGGCAAGCTGCAGTATCGCGTCGAGCGCATATCCAACGAAGAGTCGGCGGCCAAGCTCGAAGAGTTCAAGGACAAGGGCATCGTCGATGTGCTTGACGTGACCACCAGCGGCTCAGACGAAAGCGCGCAGGTGCGCGGCGTTCATGGCTTCTTCAGCGCGCTGGAAATTCGCTATTCAACTGCCGAGCCCAAGGTCATCAACGGCATCTACAACCTCGTGGACAAGACCGACGAGGCGCGCGAGCACCGCGTCGATACGCTTGAGTTCGACATCGCCTACACCGTGTTGACGATGCAGCACGAGACGCGCAAACCGGCCTTTGAGCGACTGGTCAAGTCCCGCGAAAAGCCAATTCGCCTCGTGTACTACGTGACTGACCCGATGCCCGAGCCGTTGCGGCAGAAGGCCGCAAACATCGAGACCGCGCTGAATGAAATCGCGCGGCTGGTACCCGAGAATGTGGACTACCGCAAGATCAGCCTGCCACCGAATGCCGGCGAGCAACAGCGCTGGCCGCACGCGGACGGCGCGCTTGGTCTGACCCCTGCCCGTCAGGAAATCGTTCTCGACGACCAGCGCAGGCCGTCCGTTCGCAACACGTTCATGTCATTGATCGTGCAGCCTGATCCCGACGTAAACAGCATCGGCGACCTGCAGGACTTCAGCGCGCAAAGCAGCGTCGCCGAAATTCGCACCGCGGTCGAAGAGCTGGTGTGGACGTTGCTTCGACCGCGCACGCGCCTGGGATTTGTGCTGCCGCCCGAAGACCCGCGCATGCGCAACCCCAACCAGCAGCGCCAGCCCGGCGAACCGCCACAGTCAGGTCACACACCGCTGATGCAGTACATCCAGACAAACCTGGCGTACGAGACCGTCTGGGTGGATATTGCCGCCGAAAAGTCGATACCGCGGGATCTTGCCTGCCTGATCGTGCTCGAGGCCAATCTGCTTCAGGAGCGCGAACTTTATGAAATCGAGCGTTACCTGGCTGAAGGCGGCAACGTCGTGATGCTGGTGCAGGGCTGGAAGGCTGACATCCGGCTTCCTGGCCCGATGGCGCGCAACCTGAAGCTGACGCAGCAGGAGCGGCAGCCGCATTTTGACGAATGGGCGCGGCACGTCGGTTTCGAAGTAGGCCAGGACCTCTTGCTTCGCCGGGGCGGAATGCTTCAGCCCTTCGAGGTTGTCGGGCGAGGTTTTCAGCAGCGCGCTGCGCTTGTGCCGTTCGGCGTCCGGCTTGCCCCCACGATCGAGCCGGGCGACACAAACACTGACAGCGTATTCACGCGAGGGCTTCTTTCGATGCCGCTTCCGCTGCTGGTGGAAACGCGCTTGAACAATGAACGGCTGGAGGAACTGGAGCTTGAACCCACTGAGCTGATCCGGCTTGGCGGGGACGTGTATCGCTACCGGCCCGAAAACCCGGCATTCCCGGAACTGCCCCATGACTTTCACCTGGACATGGACTCGCGCACGGAACGCGACCCCGAGGCTGAGGTCAACGAGAAAGTCAGGGCACAGAAGTTAAGCCGGCAGCCGCTTGCGGCTGTGCTGCTCAAGGGCCAGTTTCCAAGCTTCTGGGTGGACGAGAAGCGCAAGGTTCCGGGCTGGGAAGGCGACCCCGAGGAGCAGGACGCGTCACCGGTCACAAGCCCGCGCGAGGGCAACCTGCTGGTTGTAAGCACGGCGGCGACGCTGGATGTCAGCTACTATTGGGGCTATGAGCGGCGGGACTGGGACACGCAGGTGGTGCCGCGCGGGTTGACGTTCTATCGCAACCTGGCTGAAGCGTTCATTTACGGCGAAGATTTGGTCAACCTGCGTGCGCGCACGGGCGTCACGCCGCGCATCGTTGGTCCGGTCTCGGATAACTCCAAGGTCACGTGGTTCCTGGCTTGCATCGCGGGCGTGCCGCTGCTGCTTGCGGTGTTTGCCGGCGGTCGCGCCGTGATGCGCGCGCGCCAGCGGGACGAGTACAACGCGGCTTTTGCCGCATCAGGCGAGTAGAGCGATGGCGGAGACGGCAAACACAGAAGTAGAAAAGCGGTTTACCCCCGACGAGGTCATCGCTCGCCAGCGAAACCGGCAGTTGATGATTGTTACGGGGGTGATTGTCGCGCTGACGTTGCTGGTCGTTGTGTCACGCGCGACCAGCGGCGGCGAGACCGCGGTGCTCACACTGCCCCTGGTCGGAGGCACGGTAGATAACCTTGCCTTTGAGCGTGAAGACGTATTGAGCATCGAGATCTGGAATGAAGAAGGCAGCAAACTCGTGCTCAAACGCGACGGTGACAACTGGCGTGTTCCTACACGCTTCAATGCGCCGGCCTCCGGCGGTGCGATCGACTCGCTGCTGACCAAGCTCTTCGACTCGCGGCGCCTCAATCAGCCGGCGACGGCGCAGCAGTCAAGCTACGCGCTGTATCGCCTGAACGATGAAGACGCGACACACCTGCAACTGCTCGGCGAGAACGGCGATGTGCTTCTGCACCTGCTGGTCGGCAGTTCCGATACCGGCACACGAACGTTCGTGCGAATGGTCGGCCAGGACGCGCCCGAGGGAATCTTTGAAGTCACGGGCCTGGCGGGGCGGTTTGATTCGCTGCACGGCATGCTGAACCTGACGCCAGACGGCGCCCCTGACCCCAAGCAGTGGCTTGACCTATCGGCCTTTGACGCATTGCCATTCAGCGCGGTTGCCCAACGCATCACGATTCGCGACGGCGAGCGAAGTCTGACTTTCGAGCGCAAGGCGGGAAGTGATCCAGCCGGCGACGAATGGCAAATGACGCACCCCCACAGCGCGCAAGCCAACGGCGCCAATGTCCGATCAGTCGTCGATGTGCTGATGAACTTGAATGCCACTGATATCGCCGGGCCCCTGCATCCGGACGGCGCATCGCTGGGCGTGAACAACGCCGAGCGCGAGATCGAAGTGGAATACACCGACGGGGCTGACTCGGCCACTTCGCGCATTTACTTCGGGCGTCAGGAAGACAGCCGGGTCGCGGTGTTGCTCAAAGCCACCAATGTCGGCGAGCTGGTGTACTGGTGCCCGGACTATTCCGTGTCGAGGCTGTTCAGGCCCACGGGCGAGTTTCTCGATCAGCAGCGCGTACGGCTTGTTCCGGATGGGGTGCAGGCTAGCCGCCTGACAATGTTCAGCGACGGCATGGCAACCGCGCTTGTGAATGACGACGGCAATGGCTGGCGACTGAGTGAGCCGTTCACCGGCCCGGCGTCGGCGTCGCTTGTGAATGACCTGCTGGCATCTCTCAACGGATTGCAGGGCTACTCAACCGAAGTTCCGCGCGAACGACGCGAGGAAGCCGGCTTGGGGCCAGGCTACAGCCAGCGCTGGATCGAGGCGTCATGGAGCACTGAGTCATCGCCGGGCAACCCGCCTGAAGATGGGTCCGACACCGAAGAGGAAGGTAGTGAAAGCGAGGGCGAGGAAGGTAAGCCAGAGGAAAACAAGCCGGAGGAGAACAAGCCGGAGGAAGGAAACGCCGGCGACCAGACATCCATGACCAGCGCGCGGCTGTACTTTGGCAAGCCCGTCGGCGGCGAAGTTCCGGTGCTGCGTGTGAAGCCGGGCGAGGACGACACGGTGTTCTGGGTCGGCGAGAATCGCACGCTGGAGCTGTTCGTCGGGCCGCGCGATCTGCAGGACACAGAAACCATCGGCGCCGTTCGCTTTGACGATCAGCCGGTGCGCTACACCATCCGAAAGGGAAGCACCAGCACCGAGATCGTGAGGCAGGCACAAGGGTGGCAACTGGCTGGCGACCCCCCGGTTGACGCAGACCCTGAACCGCTTCTGCACGCGCTGCGTGGATTGACAGGCATTTCCCACGGCAACGCCTCTGAGCACGTGCAGTTCAACGCCGGGCCTGAGACCGCCGTGCGGTCGGTGGAAGTCTTGTACGGAGAAGGCGAAGACGCCGCGCGCGCGGACCTATGGTTCGGGGACACCGCGCACGGCTACGTCGCATTATTCACCCGCCGGACCGGCGAGCCCGACAAGCTGCACTGGGTAGCGCAATCGCAAGTTGACAAGGTGTTCGCCGATGCTGCGGACTACCGCGTCATCGAGCCTTTCGAGGCAAAGGTCCGGCAAGTCCTGGTTACCTGGAAGGGCCGCAACAGCCGTGTTCAGCCAAAGCAACCGGACCGCACCCGCGAGGAGGCCCTGAAGCTGGTAGAAGACATCATTCGGCAGGCGCGCACGGGCACGGACTTCGTTGAGCTGCAGCGCAAGCACAATGAGGACAGCGTGGCGGACACGGTCTATGATGTCACGCCGACTTCGGGGTTCGTCAAGCCTTTCACCCGCCTTGCCTCTGAGCTTGAGGTGGGCGAAGTGGGGCACTGCGAATCCGAGTTCGGCTTTCATGTCCTGAAGCGGGTCGAGTAGTGGCTGAAATCCAGACACCGGGCTTTGTGAAGCGCGTGATGCTCAACCCGCTCGCGCTGCGGGAGCTGCGGGTCGCCTGCCGGCACTGGAAACTTGTCATCATCCTGACCTCGTACCTGCTGGTGCAGGGCGCGATTTTCGCCACCTGGGTGTACGTGCAGTCGGACTCGCAGGGGCTGTTCACCGACCCCACATCGATCGGCAAAGGCCTGTTCATCACCATGGCGATTGTGCTGGTGATCGTAGTGATGCTCGTGTTTCCGGCGTTTTCATCCACCGCGATTGCATCTGAGCACGAACGTAAAAGCTTTGACCTGCTGCTGCTTACGCCGCTGTCGCCCTGGGAAATCGCGCTGGGCAAGTTTTTCGCAGCCGGCATCCAGGCCAGCATCTTTCTGGTTGCCACCGTGCCCTTCTTTGCCATGGCCAACCTTTTCGGCGGCATTGACCCCGCAGTGTTTTTTGCCGTGCTGTGGATTCTGGTGCTGCTTTCCGTGTTCATCAGCTTTCTGGGGGTTTACGCTTCCAGCCTGGTGACGCGCAGCATCCCCGCGGTGCTGGTAACCTACGCTTTCGCCTTTGTGCTGGGCCTCGTGCTGCTGACCACGCTGACGGTCTTGAGCATTGATCCGGCCTACGCGGCGATGGCATTCCCGCTGATCGGGTTTCTGCTTGACCCCACCTTGGGCGAAGGCTTGTACTACATTGTCTCGCTGACAGTTACCTGTGCGATCTACTGCACCTTCTTGTTTCTCTCCACGACCAACCGGCTTAAGCCAACTTCGCACAACAAAAGCACGGGCCTGCGCATCTTCTGGACCTGCGTCGCTGTGATTGTGCCGCTGCAGATCGTGACGTACTTCCTGATGACACGTCTGCCGGCCTACACGACGGCGTTCAACACGCTTATCATCGGCACCATCTACGCCATGCTGCTGATGCTGGTGCCGGCACTCACCGGCCCTGCTGAGCCACCGGTGCCAAGCCGCCGCGTGCGCCGCGAGTTCGAGAAGATGTCCTCGGCGTTGCGCGTGGGTGGTGGCGTGCTGTTTCCCGGCAGTGCGCGCGGGGCCCTGCACAGCGCCATTCTGGTTGTTCTGATCACGGCGTTGATGGCGATTGTCGCCTTTGTTGCTTTTCACGAGGTGGGCTCGCGCCACGATGACCTGGCAGCGCTGCAGACCGACTTTGAAGCTGTCACCGGCACGGCGGGCGCGGGTGCAATGGCCAGCAGCATGGTGACTGGCCTCGTACAGTCCGACCCGGCAGAAGTGCGTGGGCTTGTCGCAACTTTTCTTGACCATGACTTCACCGGCTATCTGGGCATGTTGACTGTGCTTGCCCTGGTTGTGCTGGTGGCTGGACAGATCACCTGGCGGCTCTCGCTGAGCGGGTTGACGAAGGCCCTGTCCAGCGTTCTGGCAACACTGATTCTGGCGCTGTGGGTGGCGGTGCCCTACATCGCGCAGTTTGCCGGCGGCGAGAGCCGACCTGAGGAACAGAAAGTGGCTCAGTTTTCTCCGGTGCATGCCGCCGCCATTGCCATCGTCTGGGGCCGCGAATCGGCCCGGGCTGAGGTGATTCCCGGGCCGCAGGCAGAGCAGCACGCAGAGCGCGCGAATTCCATGAGCTGGCGGTGGTGGACCTTCACAGGCTCAGCGCTGCTGCTGGGTCTGGGTCTTCTCGGCGCCAACCTGCTGGGACACATGCGAGTCAAGCGGCTGGTCGCACAGGCGCGCCTCGCGGCAGAGGCACGGCACGAACAGCCCGCGCCGCAGGTATCGCCCGAAGCTCTTCAACAAGCCCTGGAAACGGTCGCGCCGGACGGATTGCCACCGCCTGCGCCTTAGTCAGGCATCTGTGCCGGCTTCGACGTCTAGTTGGCTTGTCCTTGGGTCCAGATAGATGTTGTAGATCTCGCCTTCTTCGCACGGTTGAAGAATGCGGACGGGCGCCGGCGGCCGGAGAAAAATCAGTGCCCCGAAACTTCGCCCCAGGGTTCGTGCGTCCAGCGCGGTGACGTCGGGATTCAAGACGCCGCGCGAATCGTTGCCGCCCAGGCTGATGAACTGGAAAAACCCGCCTTCACCAAGCCATGCCCAAGCCGACCGCCACTGAAGCACTTCCATGCTCAGCTCAAACTCATCGCCCGAAGTCAACACAGGTTGGCGCTGCTCCGCCATGCGCCGGCCCGCCCGGTCAACCGGGTAGAACAGCAGATTGAGCTGCCCGCTGTCAGGGTCAAGCCGGCCCACCTCAACCTCGGCAATCTTGCGACGCGCTTCAGGCTGAACCGGCAGGTCAGACGTCACGATTGCCAGCAGCAACGCCTCGATCGACACCCAGATGACCAAGCCGCCCATGGCCAGCAAGCCAAAGTCGATGACTGGTGCCAGGCGGCTGGTATCGACGTCTTCGCGGCGACGGGACTTGAGCCAGTACCAGATGCGCTGTGCAACGAACGCCACAAAGAACACGCCCAGCACACAGGCAAGCACGGCGAATGCCTTCAGGCGAAAGTTGGGATCAGCGTCCATGGCCCGATTATTGCGTTATTCACGGCGGCACGTCAAAGCCCGGCTTGTCGCGAAGTGCGAGAATCAGTGCGTTCAGAAACACGCGGCGAATCGCGTCGTAGCCGCGGCGGTTGGGATCTTCGAGATTGATCCAGTACCAGTATCCCTGGTCATCCGGGTCGTAATGCGGGTTGGTGCGGTCGCGGCAGTGAATGCCGTGGCCCAGCATTGCGGCGTGAATGTCGGCCAGATGCACGTGGTCGTGTCTCGCCGCACAGGCCTTGATGGCGTCGTTGAACGCCGTGTGCACGTCATAGCCGTCGGGCCACGCCGGCAACCAGAACAACGGACCGGCGTTCTCGATGTCCCCTACGCCGTCTGTCGGGTCGTAGATCGTCGCCAGCATGACGACACAGCCGCCCGGGAATTTCCGTTCGAGTTGAAGCATCATGTGGTCAAGGCGTGCCTCAAAGTTGCGGATCCACGGCTCTGCCTGTTCCCAGGGTGCGCCGTACATGGCGCCTTCGACAGGTTCTCGCTTGCCGTAGTTGTGAATGAGGTCGATGCCGCCGGTGGTGATGCACACAATGCCGAAGACGTCAGCATCGCAGGTGGGCAGGCTCTCGATCACGCGCAGGTGTCGGATGCTGTTGCTGCCGTTTGTTGCCAGCTTCACCGACGTCAGGCCCGGAAGCACAGTTGGCAGGTCAAGCCCCGTCATCTCCGGGTACACTGCGTCGTCATTGCCTAGCAGCAGGTCCACGTACCCAAGTCCGCTTCCGGCGCCGAAGCCGGTGCTGATGCTGTCGCCCAGGCTGAGCAGCACGACCGGCCGCTCGCTCCAGGTTTGCTCGAATAGCGCGGATGCAACTTCCGGACCGGCTGGCCCGTCGCCCATCGGCGCCGGCACGCGCACGACAAACCATGCCGCAAGCAGTATCAGGCAACCCGCGGCAATCATGCCGGGCCGCAGGTGGTACCAGCGCGGCTTGGATTCGCTGCGGCGCAGACCGATCACTGATGCGGCAACCCCGATCGCAAGAAGGGCCAACGCCGCCCAGTTCCACCCCAGAGTTGGAGTGCGCCACAGGCGATCCGCCACAGCGACTGCAAACGCAGCGAAGGCAAGCAAAGCGATCCCTCGAAGTGCACGTTTCATAACGCCATGATATGTTACTCGAAGGTGCGCGCAACTCATTTCTCTCGCAACCGTCGGCTTGTGGCGCAAAACGCGCCGCTTTGTACGCTTTGCGCGCCTGGGAGAGACGATGGCCTTTGGCCGCAAGATCAGCCGCGCACAACTGGAACGCTACGCCGGCAAGACGCTGGTGGAAGTGGCTGAGAAAGACCCCTCAGTACTCAAGCTGGGCGCCACGCGGCGCAACGTCACCCTTGTTTACCTGGATATCTGGGGATTCACCGACGTAACCAACTACGCGTCGCCGCAGGCGGTGATTGACCTGCTGTGCGAGTACTTTTTGCGCATGACCAACGTGATTCGCGCTAACCGCGGCTTCGTGGACAAGTTCTTCGGCGACGCGATCTTCGCCATCTTTGGCGCGCCGGTTAACGACAATGCACACCCGCTGAACGCGTCACGCGCCGTACTGGCTGCCCTGCGCGAGACGCTGAAGCTGGCCGCAGAGTGGCACGTGCAGGGGTTTGGCCGCATCAGCCAGAGCATTGGGGCCGTGACCGGCCCCGCCATCGTCGGCAACATCGGCACGCCCGAGCGCGCAATGTACACCGCGATCGGTGAAGCCGTTACGCTCACCGTTCAGTTGCAGCAGGCGTCGCGACTGTACCGCGCACCGATCATTATCTCGCGCGAAACAAACGCCGCCGTAAAGGCCGAGATGCTGACGCGCGAGCTGGACGTAATCAAAATTCACGGCACGGACCGCACAACGTCGATCTATGAGCTCGTCGGCGTGCGAAGCGAAGTGCCGGCCAACGTGCAGATGTTCGTTGATGTGTTCGACCGCGGTCTGCGCGCATTTCGCAGCCGGGATTGGGACCGCGCCGAAAAGCGCTTCCAGGATGCCGACAAGATCGCGGGCGACGACGGGCCGTCGCGTCTCTACATCCGCCGCTGCCAGTTGTACCGTAAGCACCCGCCACCTGCAGATTGGGATCTTGTGCACGCGCACACCGTCCGCATGAACCAGACAGGTCAATGATCAAGCCGCTGCCGATTACGACTCCGCTGCCGCCCGGCCTGCGTGGTGTCAACGCCGGTGTGGCCGCGTTCATTGTTGGTATGAAGCTGGTGCTTCCGGGCGGCGGGTTGTTTCGCTACGCGCTTGCGCCGGTGGTGGTTGCAGCACTGCTGCTGCTGGGCCTGGCGATCGGGGCATTTGCGTTGACCCGCGGCTTGCTGGTGGATTGGCTGATCAGCCTTGATTTCGCGCCCTGGCTTGCGTGGATTGGCGGGGTACTGGCGTTTCTGCTGGCACTGACGATTGCGTACTTCCTGTTTACCCCGGTGATGAAACTCTTCGGGCCGCTGTTCATGGACCCGATTTGTGAGCAGGTGCACCTGCGCTACACCGGGGAAAGGCTGATCGGCAACCGCTCGGCCGACGCGTTCTTAGCAAGACAGTTGTTTGCGGTGGTGCAATCGGTCAAGTGGTTGTTCGTCACCCTGCTGGTTGAAATTCCGCTGGCGCTTTTTGCGTTGCTTACCGGCCTGGGCGCGCTGGTGGCGCTTCCGGTCACCGGCATCATTCAGGGCGCGGATCTGATGGACACACCGCTGGCACTGCGCCACTACGGCTTACAGCAGAAGATGGCATGGTGCCGCGCAAACATGGCCGCCGTGACGGGTCTCGGTGCGGCAGCCGCGCTGGCGCTGATGGTGCCCATTCTGAATTTGTTCGTGATTCCAGCCGGCGTGGCCGCCGCGACGGTGCTGATGCTGGCTGAGTCGCCGCCGGGCGCCAGCAATGCAACGGCGCAAACGGACGCGCTATAGACCGTGACACTCAATCGCTATCATGGCGCGTGCCCGGAGTGAGCCAGCTTGTGTTGATCGCCTACCTTCGCCTGTCGCGGCCGTTTACGCTGATCCCACCGATGCTGGGCATGGCATCCGGCGGCGTGGTTGCCTACTACGCATCGGGCGGCGATCTGCGAATCGTGCAGGGCAGCGCGTTTCTGCTGGTGCTGGCGATGGGCACCGCCGCGGCTGGGCTGTTGAATGCCGCCAACAACGCCATCAACCAGGTTTATGACCTGAGCATTGACCGCATCAACAAGCCGGATCGCCCGCTGTGCACCGGTGAGATATCGGTGCCAGCCGCGCTGCTGTTTGCGGCTGTCGCCGGTATCGCAGCGCTGCTGCTGGCGGCATGGGTATCTCAGCAGACGGGAAACTGGGCGACGCTCGCGCTGTTCGGCGCCGCAGCGGTGTTCAGCATTGCCTACAGTGTGCCGCCGCTGCGCATGAAGCAACGCGGCTGGCTCGCGAACCTGACGATAGCCCTGCCGCGCGGCACGCTGCTCAAGGTTGCAGGCTGGAGCCTGGCGGCAAGTATCGTCAGCCTTGAGGCATGGTACATCGGCGCGATCATGGGCTTGTTTCTGCTGGGCGCAACCAGCACGAAGGACTTCGCCGATGTGCGCGGTGACTCGGCGCTGGGTGTGCGCACGCTTCCGGTCGTCTATGGGCCGCGCAAGGCGGCGAAGGTCATTGCGCCGTTCCTGATTCTGCCGTGGGTGCTGATCCCTGTGGGCGCGCAATTTGGCATTCTGACGCCACCTGCCGGCCAGAAGTTCGACCTGCTGATGCTGGGGTTGATCTGCGTGCTGTGGGGCGCGCATGTGGCGGTTCGCGTTCTGGATGATCCGGACGCGTTAACGCGCACCGAGAACCACCCGGCCTGGCGGCACATGTACTACCTGATGTTGTTCGTGCAGGTCGGTTTCGTGTTTGCGTACATACCGTATGCAACGTATCGCCAGTGGGTGGAGGCTTTGACATGACGCAGCGAGTTTCCCGACGAATGGGCAGGCTTGTGCAATCCGACATTCGGCGCGTGACGGTTGAGTGCGACCGGGTTGGCGGCATCAACCTGGGGCAGGGCATCTGCGATTTGCCCACACATCCAATGGTCAAGCAGGGCGCGATCGAAGCCATCGAGAACAGCCAGGCCACCTACACGCACGCCCGAGGGCTGCCGGAATTGCGCCGCGCCATTGCTGACAAACTGCGCGAGTTCAATGGCCTGACCTACGACCCCGAAACCGAGCTGTGCGTGACGGTCGGCAGCAGCGGCGCGTTTGCCAGCGCCGTGCTGGCAACCCTTGACCCGGGTGACGAAGTCATTCTGGTTGAGCCGCTGTACGGTTATCACCTCAACACGCTGTTGATGGCCGGCATCACGCCGCGCTACGCCCGCAGCGACCTGGGCAGCATGACGCTTGACCGTGCAAGTTTTGAAGCACAGCTCAGCCCCCGCACACGCGGCGTCGTCATCTGCACGCCCAGCAATCCGGGCGGGCTCGTGCTTTCCGCTGACGACTTGAAATGGCTTGGCGAGCTGGCGGCCAAACACGACCTGCTGGTGTTCAGCGACGAGATCTACGAGTACATCACCTATGACGGCCTGACGCACACGTCGGCAGCCAGCATCCCCGAACTGCGTAATCGCACCCTGTTACTGGGCGGGTACAGCAAGACGTTCAGCATCACCGGGTGGCGCATCGGCTATCTTGCGGGCCCCGCAGACATCATGGACAAAGCCGCCGTCGCCAGCGACCTGCTGTACATCTGCGCACCGAACCCATTGCAGCGAGGAGTGCTGAAGGGCCTGCAGGCCCCGCGCAGCTACTACGAGGAAATGCGGCAGCACTACGAGACGGGCCGTGGCATGATCTGCGATGCGCTGGACGATGCCGGCTTCAGGGCCTACAGGCCGCGAGGCAGCTACTACGTAATGGCTGATTTCAGCCAGCTGGGATGGGAAAATGACCAGCAGGCAAGCAACGAGTTGTTGCGGCGAACGAAAGTAGCCGCCATCCCGGGCGGGGCGTTCTTTGAACCAGGCAGCGGCCGAGGCAGCAGGATGCTGCGTTTCTGTTACGCAAAAGAACTGGACGTGCTGGCAGAAGCCTGCAATCGCATCCGCTCATTGAAAGACTGAACCGTGACGTTGCCCCTTGAGCCCATCCTGGCCGCGCTGCTGTTCTTGAACATTGCGGCGTTTGCCGTCATCGGGTTTGACAAGCGCCGGGCCATCAAGGCCTCCAGCCGCAGGGTTTCTGAGCGCACGCTGCTGCTGATGGGGCTGCCATTGGCGGCACCCGGAATGCTGGCTGGCATGAGCTTGTTCCGCCACAAAACGCGCAAGCGCTCGTTCCTCTGGAAGGCTGCGGGCGTTGTGTTCGCGAATCTGCTCATGGCCGCGTTGATTGGCTGGTCGGCGATAAAAGGGCATCTGCGCGCTGAGCTTGTGCTTTACTGAGCGGGCGCTGTCGGCGATCATGGCAAGGCCCCAATGAGGCTGCAGGATGAAGCTAGCCCTGCCTGTCAGCACCACGCCAAGATGCCCGCGATGCCGCGGCAAGCTTGCCTATGAAGGCCGTCCGTGCCCGGTGTGCATTTCTCCCGCCAGGTTCACGTTCGCCGCTGGAGTCGCGAGCGACATTCAGGGCGACACTCGCGCAAGCGGTGCTCGGCTTCCGAGATTTGCTTTGCCGTCCGCGCTGCGCGGCCGCACAGCCCGACTGCCCGCTCGCCAGAGAGTAATCAACACCTTTCGCATCATCGGCCGCTGGACATGGAACAGCCTGGCCATTGCCGCTGCGCTGCACCTGTTTGTGCTTTCAGTGGCCTTTCTCATGCGCGGGGAAATTCAGCAGTTCATGCTCCAGGTCCAGCAGGTTCGGCTTGAAGACCGTATTGCCGCGCCGCCGCCGCCCGAAGCAGACAGCAGCCCTCTGCCGGCGATTGATTCCGAGCATGATGAGCTGCAAGTCGCCGACGAGGTCTCGGAAGATGACCTGGAGATCGGCGAGCCGGACGACGCCGCCCCGCCTGAGCCCCACCACATGCCCGCGCCGCCGCTGGACGACCCGCGCCCCGAGCCTGCACTGAAGTGGCCGACGCCACCCAACAACGCGCCGCAGGGGCTGGACGGCGGCCTGCCCGGTGACTTCGCCAAGCCTTCCAACCCGTCCGGGCTGTTCAAGAACCGCCAGGGTGAAAGTCGTGCGGCGGCGGTAAGGCGCTACGGTGGCGGCGACGACACCGAAAGCGCGGTCAATAGCGGCCTTGAGTACTTGGCCCGCCAGCAGTCCGCAGACGGAAGCTGGGACCCCAACAAGGGCTTCGAAACTCCCCCCTCATGGGCACGATATGGCAACGGCTACCGTGGCAAGGTGACGGCGCTGTGCGCGCTGCCGTTTCTCGCGGCTGGCCACACGCCCGACGAAGGTCGCTACCGGCGCAATATTCGAAATGCGCTAAGGTGGCTGATGCGCCAGCAGACCAGCGACGGTTGCGTCACCTACCACGAAAGCGCCGACATGTACACGCACACGGTCGCGACGCTGGCACTGTGCGAAGCTTACGGCCTTGGGCGCGATCGCGAGATCGGCCGCGCGGCTGAGGCGGCTGTGCGCTTTCTGGAGCGAACACAAGGCTCGGGTGGCGGATGGGATTACACGGGCTACATCACTTCGCCCGGCACGGCATCCGGCGAGCGCAATGACGGTTCGATTACCGGCTGGGCTGTGCTTGCGCTCAAGAGCGCGAGGTCGGCCGGCATTCCGGTCAGCGACCGTGTGTGGATGCGCATGATTGAGCTGTACGACCGCTTGAGCCTCGACAGCGGTGAAACCTACTACGCGGATCGCGCCTACGGCCGTCTGCCGGCGACGCGGCGTGGCATCGGCATGACCGGGGTCGGGCTGGCGTCGCGGATCATCCTGGATGACCCCCGCTTTGCTGCCCGCAATCGCGCAGCCGAAAAACTGCTGCTGGAGCACCAGCCAAAGTGGGACGACCTCCTTCTGCCATCGTACGGCGCCGAGAACCCGAACTTCAACACATTCTATGGCTGGTACTACAGCACGCTGGGCATGTTTCTGCGCAGCCGGGGCGAAGGGCAGGCCTGGCAGGACTGGAACGACTCGCTGAAAAAGGCGCTGCTGGCAAACCAGGTCGGCAAAGGAACGCGGCGCGGCTCATGGCCAGCCGCGGACAGGTGGATCGGCACGATCATGGGCGACCTGTACAGCACCGCCTGCGCAGTGCTGTGCCTGGAGGTGTACTACCGATATGACCCGGCGCATCGCCTGGAACGCGGCGCGACCGCGAATGTGAACGACCGTGAGGCGCGGCGACCGGAGTCCCCCACCGCACCAGCCACCCCCGCAACCCGAAGCGCGCAACTGCGTGAGCTTGCGCGTGAGCAAGGCGCCAGCGCGCTGCCGGATCTGCTAAGAGCGCTGCGCGACCCGGAGCAGTCCGTCCGCGTGACGGCGCTGCTTGAGATCACGAAGCTCAAGCACAAGGATGCCGCGCCGGATGTTGCCCAGATGCTATCGGATTCCGGCAATGATTCGCTGAAACACACCATACTCGACACACTGGGACGCCTGGGCGATCGCTCGGTGTATCCGTCCGTGCTGCGCCTGCTGGCTGACCCCGATCGCGGCGTACAGGACACAGCGCGCGAAACGCTGAAGCGGCTGGCGGATGGCAAGGACTTCGGATTCAACAAACGCGCTTGGCGCGACTGGTTCGAGCGAAACTCCTCATAACTTTCGCTCGCTGTCGAGAAGAAGGGAAGGAGCGCCTTGTTTAGTCCCGGTCCTGTTCGGATCGGGTGCTCAACATGAACATGCCTGCTCAATACTGTGGGACAAGTCAATTGTTGCGTCGCCACCAAAGTCAGGTACTACCGTCTAGAGCGAACGCCTGCGGGTAACGAACGCCTTTCTTCCGCCGGTTGACCCACGGGTTGCCAGCCCGCGATGCCCGCCGTCCAAGCCGGGCGGACGCTCGCACCAACAGAAATCTTAAAAAACTTTTGACCGG